>JAFLRY010000004.1 GCA_022511205.1 Eubacterium sp.
GGTACCGTGAGGTACAACTGATTTCGAGTCAGTCCCGTTATGACCACTTCGATACGTCTCCGTATGTTTAATTGCTATAGAATTGTATCACTAATGAGATGCGTTTGTCAATTATCAATATTGTAATAATTTATTTATTATGGTAAAATTGGTTGAATCATTTTTTGGAGTTTGTTATGGTAGCTATTATTGATTACGGCGCGGGGAATCTTATGAGCGTGAAAAAGGCGCTTGATTTCATCGGCGCTGATAGTGAGATCACTATGGATAAGAAGAAAATCGAATCCGCTTCGCATATCGTATTGCCCGGTGTTGGCTCTTTTGGAGACGCGATGGAATCTATGAAAAGTCGAGATCTTGTTGATACCGTAAAGTCCGCGGCTCTTTCGGGGAAGCCCTTTCTCGGGATTTGCCTCGGCTTGCAGCTTTTATTTTCCGCAAGCAACGAAAGCGAAGGCGTAAAAGGTCTTTCCCTGCTAAACGGTAAAATTTCATCTATACCTAAAAATATGGGATTAAAAGTTCCACACATGGGCTGGAATTCCGTTTCAATCAAGCAGAGTGGCGGAATTTTCAAAGATATCCCCGATGAAAGCTATTTCTATTTTGTCCATTCCTACTATCTAAACGGGGCAGAGGAAGATGATATCGCGGCTACTGCTCAGTACGGAGTAGAAATTCAATGCGCCGTGCAGAGGGGAAATCTTTGCGCCGTGCAGTTTCACCCGGAAAAAAGCGGCGCGGTCGGACTGAAGCTTTTGGAAAACTTTTTAGCTATGGAGGGATGATCAATGTACGCAAAAAGAATTATCCCTTGTCTTGACGTGAAAAACGGGCGCGTGGTGAAGGGCGTTTCTTTCGTTGATCTGAGAGATGCCGGTGATCCTGTTGAATGTGCCGCCGCCTACGATAAGCAGGGCGCGGACGAGCTGGTTTTACTGGATATAACTGCCACCCACGAGGGACGCGGCACGATGATCGATATCGTTAAGCGCGTTGCTGAGACGGTTTTCATCCCTTTTACCGTTGGCGGAGGAATCAAAACCGTTGACGATTTCAAAGAACTACTTCGCGCGGGGGCAGATAAAATATCTGTTAACTCCGCCGCGGTGCGCAACCCCGAGCTTATCAGCGAAGCGGCGTATAAATTCGGCAGTCAGTGCGTTGTTTGCGCCATTGACGCCAAGAGAAACGGAGCTTCTTGGGAAGTGTATCTGAACGGAGGAAGAATTCCCACGGGAATCAACGCGGTTGAGTGGGCAGTTGAAGCCCAAAAACGCGGCGCGGGTGAAATACTTCTTACCTCAATGGACTGCGACGGGCAGAAAAACGGCTACGACAACGAGCTTCTGCGCGCCGTTTCTGAAAAAGTCGGCATTCCCGTTATAGCCTCCGGCGGCGCGGGCGCGAAGGAGCATTTTTACGATGCCTTTACATTGGGCAAGGCAGACGCAGTGCTTGCCGCAAGCCTGTTCCATTTCAATGAGCTGCCGATCCCGGAGCTTAAAAAATATCTGAATGATAGGAATATTCCCGTAAGAATATAAAAGCAAGGCACTACATATTGTGTTTTGGAATATTTTACCGGTGACTTGCAAGCAAAATATGCTGTTTTAAAAGAATTTGATATTGAACAAAGGGCTATATAGTGATATACTAATTTTAATTATAGACACCTATGGAGTTATGCTGTGAGAAGTGAAGATAAAAAGGATTTCAGAATAAACGACAGCCTTGTTGTTGGCAGAAACGCCGTGCTTGAACTGATAAAAAGCGGGCGCGAGATCGAGAATATTCTCGTTGCCAAGGGCGAGCGTGAAGGCTCGGTTTCAAAGATACTCTCTATGGCGAGAGACAGGGGCATAGTCGTTAAAACGGTAGACAGAAAAAAGCTCGATTTCATCAGCGCGGGCGCCAATCATCAGGGTGTTGCGGCGAACGTTTCCGCCCACGAATACTGCTCGGTTGAGGATATCCTTGAGCTTGCCAAGTCTAAGGGCGAAGCACCCTTTATTGTAATCTGCGACGAGATCGAGGACAGCCACAATCTCGGCGCGATAATACGAACTGCCGAAGCCTGCGGTGTTCATGGGATAATAATTCCGAAACGGCGCAACGTTGGGCTTAATTTCATAGTCGCGAAAACCTCCTGCGGCGCGCTGGAATACGTTCACGTTGCAAGAGTTTCCAATATTAATTCCACTATAGACAAGCTTAAGAAAGAAAATATTTGGGTTTATGCCGCCGATATGGGCGGAGCTCCCTGGTGTGAAACAGACTTTTCCGGAGGCGTCGCTCTCGTTATAGGCAGCGAGGGAAAAGGAGTAGGCGAGCACATAAAAGCGAATTGCGACGCGGTGGTGAGCCTTCCCATGAAGGGCAGGGTAAACAGCCTTAATGCTTCCGTTGCCGCGGGAGTAATCATGTATGAGATAGCAAGGCAAAGATTATAAAATCGGGTTGATGTTTAATGAAAGACAACAGCAAATTATCAATAGATGACATACTTCGTGAAACCGACGAAATGCTGAAAAGCTTAGAAGCAAGGGCAAGGGCTGAGGATGAAACGGCTCAGGAGGAAGAGGACGTTAAGGAATACAACCCAAAGGCGGGCGGCGATGATGACGTTAAGACCTTCGTTCCAAAAAAAGACGTTGACGATGACGTTAAGCCTTATGTTCCTGCCAAGGGCATTGAAGAAGACGTTAAAGCTTATCAGCCAAAGGCTGAGGATGAGGAGATCAAAACCTATAGCCCCGCCGGTAAAATGCCCGCTTTTGATCAGGAAAGGCAGGCTGAGCCGAAGCATACCGTCAGCGATAAAACGAGAACGGTAAGCGAAAAAACGCGTGCCGTAACGATGGACACCATAGCGGGCGGCGATAGCAGCGCGTCAGCCGATGGTGTAAAAAAGCATTATTTTTCAAGCAACGCAAGGGATGATGAATACGGTTCAGTTCCTCCCCAGATCATAGAGCGCCCTGCCACTATCAAGAGCAAGTCAAGGTTCAACAAAACATCGGATCTTCAGGAGATACCTACTATTCTTGCGGTTGATGAGCTGGAAAGAACGCGAATGATTTTCGGCGGGGAGCTTTGGGAAGATACCCGAAAACCCGAATCAAACGATAACGGCTATGACGATTCAGATCAGATAAAAATAAGCGGGTTTGACGATGAGGTCAATGAGATACCCGATATAGACGAGGAGCTCGCCGAGGAACAACTCAGACAGCGCCGAGAGGCAAAGGTAAATAAATTCAGGCTTTTCGCAAAAGAAGAGGTTGACGATGCCGCCGGTGGCGAAACGATAAAATTAATATCAAAAAAATACAGTGAACACAGCGACCGCACGGAAACGCTTGAGCATTTATATAAAAAGAAAACGGGCATTCAGCTTCAAACAGCTATAACGGCAATTATCGGTTTGCTGTTGCTTTTGCTAACGGTGTTTAAGGATTCCAGATATCTGCCCTCTGTTTTAGGCACGAACAGCGGCTATTATATAACTATGCAGATCTTATACGGCATAGCTCTGATAACGAACGTAAGCACGGTTATCCATGGCTTTAATCTCAGGCGAGGCTTTAATTTTGATTCGCTGATAGCGATTTCCTCGCTGCTGACGTTAGGCCACACGGCTGCGCTTCTTATAGATCCGGATGTACTGCTCGAGGGCGGAGCAGTTTATCCCTGCGCCGCCACCTTCGGTCTGTTTTTGAGCAGTCTCGGAAAGCAAAGCGTGCTGACAAGGATAATCGAAAACTACGATTTCCTGACTGACGGAAAAGAAAAATACACCGTTGAGGATATTGTGAACGAGGTTGACGCCACGATAATTTCAAGAAACCTCCTTTCAGGCGATCCGCTTCTGAAATACAGCGTGAAAACCGAGCATCCCACCAGCTTTCTTGAGATATCCTGCGCCTATGAGCCTGCGGACAGAACGGCTAAGGTTTTGGTTCCTGTTGCGCTCTTGCTGAATCTTGCGCTTTTTTCCGTTATCGGTGTACTTCGTGAAAATTGGTATTTGGCGTTTAACGTTATCACGCCGGGCATAATGATATCCTGCCCGCTGATAGCGCTCTACGCGAACAACACCACGCTTTTGGGGATTTCCAAAAAGCTTGCGCAAAAGGGCTCAATGGTATGCGGATTTGAGGGAGCACATTATTCCCACAATTCAAACGCAATCGTTATGGAGGCCTCCGAATTATTCGGAACGCGCTCCTGCGATCTCCACGGAATAAGACTTTTCAATAAGGCAAAAGTGGATGACGCGTTGCTTCTGACCGCCGCCGTTATCATGAAAACAAAAAGCCCGCTGAAATACGTTTTTGATGATGTTATCGTTGGCAACAAGGAAATTCTCCCTGAGGTCGACGGAGTGATTTACGAGGATAAAATGGGCACGTCGGCGTGGATCTATCAGAGAAAGATCCTCGTGGGCAACAGAGACCTGCTGATACATCACGGTATCTCAGTTCCCAAGGAGGAATACGAAAACAAGTATGCCAGAAAAGGCAGAAAAGCGCTCTATCTTGCGGTGGCGGGAAAGATCGCGGCGATGTTCATCGTTAGCTATTCGGCGGATCATGAGCTTAAAAAAGAGCTTAAAATGCTTGAAAAAAGCGGAATAACAATCCTCCTTAAGAGCTGTGACCCATATATCAACGAAGAAAGCATTATGGATATCTTCGATCTTCCTGAGGGCTTCATAAGGGTTATGACCGCTTCAAATGCGAGGATATTCGAAAAATACAGCGATATCACCGTTGAAAAGAGCCCTGCATACACCGTTCACAACGGAACTACTCTTGGCTTCCTTTCTGCCATAAGAGCTTCCGAAAACCTTGTGGGAACTGAAAATATGATTTCTGTTCTCGTTGCCTTCGGCTCTGCCATCGGCTTTGGCGTGGTGGCGCTTCTGGGAATATTGGAAGGAATGAGCCAGGTCAACGCTACGAACGTTATTATTTTCCAAGCGGTCTGGAGTTTGTTCGTTTTACTCGTTTCAAAGCTAAGACGCGGCGGACTGTAATTTATGAATATTTTTAAACGGGGCAGCACACGGTGACTGTCCCGTTTCAATGCATATTTTGGGATCAAAGCATAAAACTACTAAAAACGCGCATTGTTGAGAGGTTATTATGTTTTATAAGTTTGAAGATGAGATCATTACGGTTGATCCAAAAGCGATAGATCCGCACTGCCTCACTGCCGGCTACGTTACCCTGAATGAATTTAAGGGTATGTACGAGAGTTTTGGCTTTTCAAGGTCTAATTTTGATTGCTGTAAGAGTGATGGCTCAGGCTTCGGCTCAACGGTTGAGATATATGATGACTACAGCTTTGCCGTGCTGAACATTACCGATGCTCAAAACGTATACGGCGAAAGGGACTGCATCGGTATCTTCATCAAAAAGAATCTGTTCATCGTTGTTGATATTGAGGATAAGGACTGCTCTACGAGGGATAATTTTCTTAATTCTCTGAAGCGCTATTCCTGCATCAGTATAACCCTTGAAAAGCTGATTTTTTCTTTTCTTGATAACCTTATTAAAAAAGATAGCTCTGCCATAAACGAAAGGGCCTTTGAAATAACGAAGCTCGAGGAGCAGGTGCTAAAGGATAAGGCGACTGACAAATTCAATTTCCTGCTTCTCGGAATGAAAAAAGAACTGCTTATTCTTAGGAATTTCTATGAGCAGTTGATAGATGTGGGCGAAGCCCTTGATGATAACGAAAACGAGGTTTTCGAAGAATCCGATCTGAGATATCTGCTGAATTTTACCGATAGGGTCAAAAGGCAGAAAGAGAATATCGATATGCTCAGAAGCTCCGTTGATCATTTGCAGGATGCCTACTCCGCGTATCTTGACGTGAAATCAAATCATATAATGACCTTCTTCACCGTTATTACCACGATATTTTTTCCGCTGACGCTGATAGTGGGCTGGTACGGAATGAATTTTACGAATATGCCAGAGCTCACTTGGAAATACGGCTATCTGTTCGTGATAATTCTGTCTGTAGTCGTGGTGGCAGTGCTTACCTTTATAATGAAAAAAAGAAAATGGCTGTGATTTTCATCAAAGCCTAAAAGGAGAAAAATATGGACATTAACTTGACCCTGACTTCGGAATTCGATATCAAGCCCTGGCAGGTGGAAAACGCCGTAAAGCTTATCGACGAGGGAAATACTATACCCTTTATCGCGCGATACAGAAAAGAGGCAACCGGCTCGCTTGACGATCAGCTTTTGCGCGAGCTGGCGGACAGGCTCGATTATCTGCGCTCTTTGGAGGAGCAAAAGGAAAAGGTGCGCGCGGCGATCACCGAGCAGGAGAAAATGACCGATGAGTTGGAAAAGGCTATCGAAGCCGCCAAGACCCTTACCGAAATCGAGGATATCTATCGTCCGTTCCGCCCAAAGAGAAAGACCCGCGCTTCCGTGGCGAAGGAGAAGGGTCTTGAGCCTTTGGCTCAGCTGATTTACGAGCAGAAGGCGGACGTTGATCCCCTTGAAGCCGCAAAGCAGTTCATCACCGAGGAGGTTGAAACCGCCGAGGACGCTATCCAGGGGGCTAAGGATATCATCGCCGAAATGATTTCGGATGACGCGGCCTGCAGAAAGCAGCTTAGATACGTCTGCCGCAATCACGGCGTGATAACCGTGTCGTCGGATGCCGAGGATATGGGCGTTTATGAAAATTATAAGGACTATAGCGAGCCCGTTTCCAAAATCGCCGATCACCGCGTGCTGGCGATCAACAGGGGCGAAAAAGAGGAAATTCTCAAGGTTTCCGTTGATATGGATAAGATCCACGGTATGTCTGTTTTGACCGGACCTCACGTTAAAAACGGCAGCGCCAGCGCCGATCTCGTGCGCGAAGCGGCGGAGGATGCCTATACACGCCTGGTTTTCCCGAGCATTGAAAGGGAGCTTCGAAACGAGCTTACCGACCGCGCCTGCGCCGAATCTATCAAAGTATTCGCGAAAAACACTGCCCAGCTTCTGCTCCAGCCTCCGGTTAAGGGCAGGGTAACTATCGGGCTTGATCCCGGCTACAGAACGGGCTGTAAGGTTGCTGTCGTAGACGAAACCGGCAAGGTGCTTGACACCTCCGTTATCTATTGCGCGCCTCCCCATAACAAAACGGAGCAGGCAAAGGAGATCATCAAATCGCTCGTTAAAAAGCACGGCGTTAAGATGTTCGCTATCGGAAACGGCACGGCCTCCCACGAAACTGAGGTCTTTGCCGCCGATGTTATCAGAGAGCTTGACTGCGGAATTACATACATGGTGGTCAGCGAAGCGGGCGCTTCCGTGTATTCCGCTTCAAAGCTGGCGGCGGAGGAATTCCCGGATTACGACGTTTCCCTGCGCTCTGCCGTTTCGATCGCAAGAAGATTGCAGGATCCCCTTGCGGAGCTTGTGAAGATAGACCCCAAGGCGATAGGTGTAGGGCAGTATCAGCACGATATGCCGAAAAAGGAGCTTTCAAGCGCTCTTGACGGCGTGGTTGAGGATTGCGTTAACTCCGTTGGCGTTGATCTGAACACCGCTTCGCCGTCGCTTCTTTTGAGAGTAGCGGGCATATCCTCCGCCACGGCGAAGAATATTGCTGCCTACAGAGAGGCAAACGGCTCGTTTAAATCGCGTTCAGAGCTTTTAAAAGTGCCGAAGTTAGGGCCGAAAGCGTTTGAGCAATGCGCGGGCTTCCTTAGAATATCGGACGGCGGCAACGTGCTGGATAACACTGCCGTTCACCCCGAATCGTATACCGCCGCGAAGAAGCTTCTTGATATCTGCGAAGTTACGGATGCGGACGTTAGAAGCGGAAATATCTCCGCCTTAAAGGAAAAGGTGAAAACGGACGGCACTGCCGCGCTGGCAAAGCAGCTTGAGATCGGCGAGCCAACGCTTATAGATATTATTTCAGAGCTCAGCAAGCCCGGCAGAGACCCGAGAGAGGAGCTTCCCCAGCCCCTACTTCGCACGGACGTTATGGGTATGGAGGATTTGACCGCGGGAATGGAGCTTAAGGGAACGGTGCGAAACGTTATAGATTTCGGCGCGTTCGTTGATATCGGCGTTCATCAGGACGGACTCGTGCATATCTCCCAGATCACCGATAAATTCATCAGGCATCCGTCCGACGTGCTGAAGGTCGGGCAGATCGTTAAGGTTTGGGTGCTTTCGGTGGACGTTGCCAAAAAGCGAATTTCCCTCACCATGAAAAAGCCAAAAGACTAATTTAATATAAAAAATGACCGCCGCAGGTATCCTGCGGCGGTCTTTTTTTAAAAATTCAATATGTAAAATCTATTCTGGCAAACTTTTTTCCATTTGGTAAATCTTTATCTGTCTCTGCTATTTTCCTATAGCCGATTTTTTTCATAGCATCAACCAATGATGCTTCTTCCATTTGATGATGAACTTCGTTTAGACGGTCAAATGCGTGAAGATACGGCGAACTTGAAACGAACGACGTATCAGTGTTTATTTGTATAATGGCAGATACGTATTTGGGGGAGGTATGCTTTATAACTTTTTGAAAACAATCATAACCGATATATTCAACTATCAAATTCGCAACGACCAAATCGGCATAAGGCAGTTTAATCGTGTTTTGAGTTAAATCGGTATGAATAGGGCAAAACGTGCCCTGCAAATCAGGATAGCGCTTTATGCAGGTGTCCAAATAGCTTTTGTTGATATCAACGCCGTATACCGTATGAATGATTTGCGTATCTATGTGCTCCAAACCGTTTCCTCCTGCTATTCCTAATATCATAACGGAATGAACGGGATAGGAATAAAACTGCTCTTTCATCATTTCATTCAATGTTTGAATTTGAAACACACTATTTAAACGCATATGGGCTTCATATGCGTTTAAATTGATTTCTTCCCATGGATTGCGCATTATTTTACCGCCTCAAGTTATAAACGAAAATTCATTTTATTATAGCACGATACGCAACAGAATCAACTATTTTGTTATTGAATAAAAGCGATAGAGTTCTTCGCATTCGTCGTTCAGGTCTTTATACATTTTTGTTTCAATCAGATTGAAACCTGACTTTTCAATCACTTTCCACGAGGAAATGTTTTCTTCCCGGACGGTGGCGATGATCTCATTTATAGCATAATGCTGAAAAAAGTATTGCAGATATGCCTTAACCGCTTCCGAAGCATAGCCGTTGTTTCTGTACTTTGCGCCGATAAAATAAGTTATGCCAACTTTCTTTAAATCCTCATAGTACGAACAGCCAACTGAGCCGATCACGGCTCCCGAATTTTTTAGCTGTACTGTATAAGCTAAGTATTCTTTTGTAGGGTCATCATTGCGTAATAATTCCTTAGTGTCAACGATCCATTCGTCTATCCACCTGCTGCAGTCTTCGTCAAAGCTGACGTCCTTCAGACTTCCGTCCGCCGCCATTTCGGCAAAATGCTTAGCGTCAGCTTCTTCCAATTCCCGTATGATCAATCGCTCTGATTCAAGTGTCATTGCTTTATCACCTAATTCGTTATGGAACGTAAAAGGGGAGATACTTCTATGTGAAGCATCTCCCGTATTGCTTTATTTAAGAAGCGATTTGTACATTTTGATGTATTCGTTGGCGGATTTGCCCCAGCTCATATCGCATTTGAGGGCGCGCTCAACGAGAGTATTCCAGTATTCTCTGTTATTGAACGCTTCAATACCTCTGTAGATAGCGCCAAGCATATCGTAGGCATCATATGTCTGGAAGGTGAAGCCGTTGCCCTCGCCGTCTCCGCTGTCGGTAATGGAATCGCGCAGACCGCCCGTTTCACGAACGATCGGCACAGTGCCGTAGCGAAGCGCCACCATCTGTGAAAGTCCGCAGGGCTCGCTCTTGCTGGGCATCAGGAATAAGTCAGCGCCTGCATAGATCTTTCTCGCGAGATCGGGAACGAAGCCGAGACGAAGTCCAACCTTATCCGGATATTTCTCGTGAAGCTCACGGAAGAAGCTTTCGTACTGCCACTCACCGGAGCCGAGAACAACGTACTGAACGTTGCGCTCCCAAAGGCTCTTTTCAAGAACCTCTTTCATGAGGTCAACGCCCTTGTGACCAACGAGCCTCGTAACGATTCCGATGATCGGAACGTCCGGATCAACGGCAAGACCCATCATTTTCTGGAGCTCTTCCTTGTTTTTCGCCTTGGCGGAGAAATTTTCGGCATTATAGTTTTCCCAAAGCGCGGGATCGGTTTCGGGATCGTAGCTTTCCGTATCGATACCGTTGAGGATTCCGCAGAGCTTCCAGCTTCTCTGGTTGAGAATGGGATCAAGACCGTGGGAATACCAAGGATCAAGTATCTCCCTCGCGTAGCTGGGGGAAACGGTGGTCACCTTGTTGGCGCATTCAATACCCGCCTTAAGGAAGTTTACAAGGCCGTCATACTGAATAAGGCTGGTGAATTCAGGCGCGATGCCGAGAACGTCCGCAAGAAGCTCGTTGCCGTATTTGCCCTGATACTGAATATTGTGGATCGTGAAAACGGTTTTGATATTTTCAAAGCCCATCTGATTCGCATAATAACAGCTGTAATAGAGGGGAGTTAAAGCGCTCTGCCAGTCGTTGCAATGGATGATATCGGGCTTCCAGCCGATAGCGGGGATGATCTCCAGTGCCGCCCTCGCGAAAAAGGCGAAGCGTTCCGCGTCATCATAATGGCCGTAAATGCCGTCTCTCTTGAAATAATACTGGTTATCAAGGAAATAGAAAACAACGCCGTTCAGCTTAGCCTCGAAGATTCCGCAGTACTGGCGGCGCCAGCTTACGGGAACGGAGATCGAGGTGACGAATTTCATTTTATCCTTGTATTCCTGCTTTATGGAATCGTAAAGCGGCATAACCACGCGGCAGCCAACGAGGCGCTTGCGCAGGGCTATGGGAAGTGAGCCTGCCACGTCTCCCAAGCCGCCTGAAGCCATCCATGGATTTGCTTCCGATGCTACATATAATACTTTCATAATTTTACCTCCGTCAGAAAAAGCAAACCGAACCGAACGGGGATTGAACGGCTCGTTTACTTTATATCTGTGTTAAATTCTCGTACCCTTAGAAAGTGAAACAGGGAACGTGGGCGCGCCCGAAAGCTCTACGCCTGATTTGATGTTAACGTCCTTGTCGGCGATAACGCAGTTGAGCTTTGAATTTTCGCCGATAACAGTATCCTGCATAAGAATTGAATTTCTGATAACAGCGCCCTTTCCGATCTTAACGCCCTTGAAAATGATCGAATTCTCAACCGTGCCTTCGATAATGCAGCCGTCCGCGGCAAGGGAATTGGTGAGCCTTGATTCATTGCCGTAGATAGAGGGCATATCGTCGCGCTCCTTGGTGTAGATCTGATGATCCGCGCTGAAAAGCTTGCGCCTGTTCTTCTTTTCAAGAAGGCTCATGGAAACGTCATAGTACGCCTGAATGGAGGAAAGAGTGCCAACGAAGGAATCAGTCGCGTCATAAGCATAGATCTTAAGATTTTTGGCGTTCGCCATTATAATATTGCGCTGGAATGAGATCTCATTTTTGGAATGGGCGGTGGTGATAAGGGATTCCAGCAGATATTTTTTCATAAGAATGATATTTACGCTGTGATAAATATCTCTGCCGTCGTTGCGGTCAAGGCTCATCTCCGTGATCTTGCCGTCCTTATCAACGCTGTCAAAGCAGAGAACCGAGC
The DNA here is from genome assembly GCA_022511205.1 of Eubacterium sp. Lineage (GTDB taxonomy): Bacteria > Bacillota > Clostridia > Oscillospirales > Acutalibacteraceae > Eubacterium_R. The sequence continues at coordinate 11,729 of JAFLRY010000004.1, forward strand.
CGATCCCTTCGGGCATCGGAGCTTTAACGCCGACTATCGTTATATCAGCGCCGGTTGCCTCGTGAGCGTCGAAAAGCGCCTGATAGTCAAGGGATAAAACGTTGTTGCAGTCGCTCATAACAACGTAGGTCTGATTGCTTTCCTCAAGGAAGCCCTTGTTGCCGTAGAAAGCGTCTATTCTGTTTCCCCAGATGGCGGCAGAGCCAACGTTGAAGGGCGGGAGAATAAAGAGACCGTCGTTCTTTCTGCTGAGGTCCCAAGGCTTACCGGTGCCAACGTGATCCATAAGGGACTGGAAATTGGCGTTGGTTATAACGCCGATTTTCGTTATCCCGCTGTTCACCATATTGGAAAGAGGGAAGTCTATAAGTCTGTAGCGCGAGCAAAAGGGAACGGAACCCATGGTTCTCATAGCAGTTAAGCTGTCAAGTGCTTCCTCGTGAATGTTCGCGAAGATCATTCCTAATACTTTGTTTGCGTTCATAGCCTTATACCTCCTCTCCTGATTTGATCATTACCCCGGGCTCAACTGATTTGCCCTGTGTTATAACCGCGTCTGATCCGATAACGGCGATGCCCCATTTTTCGGGATCTTCAAGATGCTCGGGGATCTCGCCGATCTTGGCGTTTTCTTCGATAACGGCGTTTTCAGCTATTATAGAATAGTATACCTTTGCGCCCTTTTTAACGGTTGCGCCCGGCATAATTACGCTGTATCTAACGTCCGTATCCTCTTCAATGGTAACGTTGCTTGAGATAACGCTGTATTCAACGTCGCCCTCGATCTCGCAGCCTTCTGAAATAGAGGAGCTATCCACCTTGGCATTTTTGCCTATATAGTGGGGCGGAGCGCTGGGATTACGGCTGTAGATCCTCCAGCTCTTGTCGCTCAGATCAAGATCAACGTTTGGATTGATGATGTCGAGATTTGCTTCCCAGAGAGAGGCTATCGTTCCAACGTCCTTCCAGTAGCCCTTGAATGGGAAGGCGAACATTCTCTCGCCGGCGTTCAGCATAGTGGGAATAATGTTTTTACCGAAGTCGTTTGAAGAGCCTTCGGTATTCTCATCCTGAATAAGATACTGCTTCAACTTGTCCCAGCTGAAAACGTAAACGCCCATTGAAGCCTTGTTTGATTTCGGCTCCTTTGGCTTTTCGGCGAATTCATAGATACGGTCGTTTTCGTCGGTTGCGAGGATACCGAAGCGGGAAGCCTCCTCCCACGGAACTTCAAGCACCGCGATCGTGCAGGCGGCGGAGTTTTTCTTGTGGAAGTCTATCATTTTGGCGTAATTCATTTTGTAAATATGGTCGCCCGAGAGAATAACCACGTATTCGGGGTCATATTTTTCAATGAAATTGATGTTTTGATAGATCGCGTTTGCCGTACCCTTATACCACTCCGCGCCGCCAATGGCCTCGTAGGGGGAAAGCACGTGAACGCCGCCGTTCTGTCTGTCAAGATCCCAGGGCTGGCCGTTGCCAAGGTAATCGTTGAGCTCAAGGGGCTGGTACTGGGTAAGCACGCCCACGGTGTAAATGCCGCTGTTTACGCAGTTCGAAAGCGGGAAATCGATGATTCTGTAATTTCCGCCATAGGGAACGGCAGGCTTCGCGATATTCTTGGTGAGCACGCCGAGACGGCTGCCCTGACCGCCCGCAAGAAGCATAGCGACTACATTTGATTTGTGTGCCATATTTCGTTTCTCCTTAATTTAATCATTTCGTTTTTTTATATACACGGCGCTAAGTCCGTTTAGCTCAACGCCGATGCTCTGCTCAAAACCGTGCATAGGTTTATTTGAGGTCTTATACGTTTCACAGGATTTTGCTCTTTCGCCGCCGAATTTGGCAAGATTGCTGTCAAATACAACCGTATATGTACCTTTTTCGGGAACGCCTATCCTGTATTCCTCGTGGGACACAGGGGTAAAGTTAAACAGCGCGATGAGCTCGTCGCCCGATTTGCTCATTCTGCGGAAAGCGATAACGGAATTATCCTTATCATCGCCGGAGATCCACTTGAAGCCCTCCCAGCCGTAATCTATCTCCCACAGCTCAGGGTGGTCAAGATAAAAGTGATTGAGCTCTTTGGTGAATTGCTGAAGCTTTTGGTGCTTTTCAAAGTCAAGCAGAAGCCAGTCGAGCCCTTCTTCGTATGCCCATTCCTTAAATTGCCCGAATTCCTGCCCCATAAACAGAAGCTTTTTGCCCGGGTGGGCAGCCATATACGAGAGGAACAGCCTCATACTGCTAAACTTTTCTTCGTATTCTCCCGGCATCTTACTCAGCAGGCTGCATTTTCCATGAACCACCTCATCGTGGCTTATGGGAAGAACGAAGTTTTCCGAAAAAGCGTAGAAAAAGCTGAAGGTGATGCAATCGTGATTATGCTTTCTGAAAAACGGGTCGAGGGACATATAGCGAAGCATATCGTTCATCCAGCCCATATTCCATTTAAAGTTGAAGCCTAAACCGCCGACATCGGGCGGCATGGTTATCATGGGCCACGCCGTTGATTCCTCGGCTATCATCATAACGCCCGGGTGTTCCTTAAACATTGCGGAATTGAGCTCCTTAAAGAAATCAACCGCTTCCAGATGCTCGCGTCCGCCGAACTTATTCGCTACCCATTCGCCGTCTTTCCTGCCGTAATCAAGATAAAGCATTGAAGCCACCGCGTCAACACGAAGGCCGTCGAAATGATATTTATCCGCCCAGTACATGGCGGAGGAAATGAGGAAGCTCTTAACCTCATTTCTGCCGTAGTCAAAAACTCTCGTACCCCATTCCTTGTGTTCGCCCTTTCTCATATCGCCGTATTCGTAAAGGGGCCGGCCGTCAAACTCGTAAAGTCCGTGGGCATCCTTAGGGAAGTGGGCGGGTACCCAGTCAAGGATAACGCCGATGCCTGCCTTATGACAGCAGTCCACGAAATACATTAGATCCTTAGGTGTTCCGTATCTTGAGGTCGGCGCGAAATATCCCGTAACCTGATAGCCCCAAGAGCCGTCAAAGGGGAATTCCATAATGGGCATCATCTCTATATGCGTGTAGCCCATATTTTTAACGTAGGGGATCAGCTCCTCTGCCATTTCGCGGTAGGATAAAAAGCTGCCGTCCGCGTGCCTTTTCCACGAGCCGAAATGGATCTCGTAAATATTTACGGGTCTTTCAAGAACGTTACCCTTGGAATTCGCTTCTATCCATTTTTTATCGCTCCATTCATAGCCCTCGATATCGTAGACCTTGGAAGCGTTGGCCGGTCTCGTTTCGCAGTGGAAGCCGTAGGGGTCTGTTTTGTGGAGCGTTCTGCCGTCCTTAGTGTGGATAATATATTTATAGCAGTCATAAATATTTACGCCGCTGATTATACTTTCCCATATTCCCGGAGCGGCGGGGAGCATACGATTTGCTTCTTCGTTCCAGCCGTTGAAATCCCCCACAAGGCAAACGTCCCGGGCGTTCGGCGCCCAAACACGAAACGCGAAAGTGTCCTCTTTCAGTCTATGAACGCCGAAAAACTCATATGACCTGTAATTTTCGCCCTTATGAAAAAGATATATGGGAAATTGATACTCTTCTCTTATTTCACACATAAAAGTATCTCCTTAGCTTGGAAATCATCCTGTTTTTATTATAATCAACCATATTGTACCATTATAATAATTAATATTCAAGGCTTTTTTGTTTATCTTGTCACAAGAATATTTTTTATTATTATCAAAGATTGTGCATTTTGTTGTAAATTAATGCGCTTTTTTTGTGCAATGTAAATTAATATGTAAAATTTAGCATTATTATTTATATATGGAAATAAAATTATTTTACTATTGATTGAACTTTGTTGTTTATGGTATAATGTTTTGAGTTAAAGAGGAGGAGTGAGTGGTGAAGGATATTATTGTTGTTTATCCCGTTAAAGAAACAGCAATGGCTATCCGCGCGCTCATTGAAAGAGGTGGCTTTCACGTGTCCCACGTTTGCGCCCTCGGTTCCTCCGCTCTTGAAATATCCTACTCAAAAAAGAGCGGCGTTATAGTTTGCCCATTCGTTATGAAGGATATGTCTTCAGCTCAGCTTGCCCAGGCGCTTCCATTAGATTTTGATGTTATCGCCCTTTCGAAAAACGGTACAGAGCAGTATATGGGTAATATGATAACGCTTCCGCTTCCCATCAATACGGATGATTTTTTGCAGACGGTGGGGCTTCTCGCCAATAGCAAATCAGGCTTTACAAGAAGAAGCGACAGCGATACCGATTATATCTTAAAAGCAAAGCAGGCGCTTATGAGCCTTAAGGGATTGAATGAGGCGCAGGCGCATAAATACCTGCAAAGAGAAAGCATGAAAAGCGGCAAGAAGCTGGCGCAGACCGCTATGGATATTTTGGATCAGCTTGCATAAGATCCGCTGTAAACCAACAGAGCTATTTTTATGGAGATGAGCTTATGAAATTCACGAAAATGCACGGCTGCGGAAACGATTACATCTATATTGACTGTTTTCGCGAAACTGTTAAAGACGAAAAGGCAGCAGCGATTTTTTTATCAGACCGCCATTTCGGTATAGGCGGAGACGGATTGATTCTGATTAAAAAGGGTACTGTCGCTGATTTTGAAATGGTTATGTATAATCCGGACGGCACACGTGCGGAAATGTGCGGAAACGCAATAAGATGCGTTGCGAAATATGTGTACGATGAAAAGTACGTTAATAAAACAGAGTTTTCCATTGAATCGATGGGAAGAATCAAGTATATTGAGCTTTCTCTTGAAAACAATGAGGTTTGCTCGGTAAAGGTTGATATGGGCGCTCCGATTCTTAATGCAGAGGAAATCCCCGTAATCAGCAAAAATGATCGTGTTATCAGCGAAGATATAACGATCGGCGGTGTTGATTTTAAAATGACCTGCGTTTCAATGGGAAATCCCCACGCCGTTATGTTTATCGATAAAAGCCCGAGAGAATTTGAGCTTGAAAAATTCGGCCCTCTTTTTGAAAACAACGAGGTATTCCCGAGGCGGGTCAATGCAGAGTTCGCCTACATTCAGGATAGAAAAAATATTGAAATGCGCGTTTGGGAACGCGGAACAGGCGAGACCCTTGCCTGCGGTACGGGAACTTGCGCCACCGTTGTTGCGGCGATCCTTAACGGCTACGTTGATAACGAGGTCACCGTTCATCTTCTTGGCGGCGATCTTGAAATCAGCTGGAGCGGCAACGAGGCGGACAGTGTCTTTATGACAGGTCCTGCCGAAATCGTTTTCAGCGGCGAAATAGATTTATAATTCGGAAGAAGCCCGGCGGCTTTCTTTCCGATGATATAGGAGGAACACATATGAAAATAAACGACAATTTCTTAAAGGTTGAGGGTTCTTATCTCTTTGCTACCGTTGCGAGAAAGCAGCGCGAGTATCAGGCGGCTCACCCCGATAAGGAGATAATCCGCCTTTCGATAGGTGACGTTACGAAGCCCCTCGTTCCCGCCGTTATCGAGGCTATGCACAAGGCTGTGGACGATATGGCGAACGAAGCCACATTTAAGGGCTATCCCCCCGAGTACGGCTACGATTTTATTCTTGAGGCTATTCAGAAAAACGATTATGCCGATAGGGGAATTGATATTGCTAAGGATGAAATTTTCCTTTCCGACGGCGCAAAATCCGATTGCGGCAATATCGGCGATATTTTCAGTGTAGACAATAAGGTTGCCATCTGCGATCCCGTTTATCCCGTTTATCTTGACACGAATATTATGGCGGGCAGAAGCGGCAATAAGGGCGAAAACGGCCTTTATGAAAACATCATCTATATGCCCTGCACCGCTGAAAACGGCTTTATGCCTGAGCTTCCCAAGGAGAAGGCAGACGTTATCTATCTCTGCTTCCCCAATAACCCCCTCGGCGCGACTGCTTCCAAAGAGCAGTTAAAGGTTTGGGTGGATTACGCTCTTGAGAATAATTCTCTTATTCTCTTTGACTCCGCTTATGAAGCTTTCATTACTGACGGCTCACCGAAATCCATCTACGAGATCGAGGGCGCGAAGAAGTGCGCAATCGAGTTCCGCTCCTTCTCCAAGACCGCGGGCTTCACGGGCGTTCGCTGCGGCTACACCGTAGTTCCCAAGGATCTGGTATTCGAAGGCGCAAGCCTGAACGCCATGTGGGCGCGCCGCCAGGCTACGAAATTTAACGGCGTAAGCTATATCACCCAGCGCGCCGCGGAGGCCGTTTACAGCGAAGCGGGCAAGAAGCAGACGAAAGAGGTTATTGCCTACTATCAGAGAAACGTTAAGACCATATTTGACGGCCTCACCGAGGCGGGCTTCAAGTGCTACGGCGCTGTGAATTCGCCCTACGTTTGGCTTGCCGTTCCCGAGGGCATGACCTCCTGGGAATTCTTTGATGATCTGCTTGATAAATGTCAAGTCGTAGGTACGCCGGGTTCGGGCTTCGGTCCAAGCGGCGAGGGCTATCTGCGCTTAACAGGCTTCGGCAATTACGAAAAAACAATTGAAGCCGTAGAACGAATCAAATCCGTTTACGGCAAATAAAATAAACAGTATTTAAAAAATTAGGAGGACTATTAAAATGACTAAAACAGAGCAGTTATACGAGGGCAAGGCTAAGAAAGTCTGGGCAACCGAGGATCCTGATGTGGTTATCGTTGATTACAAGGACGATGCCACCGCCTTCAACGGCAAGAAAAAGGGTACGATCGTTGGCAAGGGCGTTGTAAACAACAAGATGTCCAACTACCTTATGCAGATCCTTGAAACAAAGGGCGTTCCCACCCATTTCGTTGAGGAGCTTTCAGACCGTGAAACGGCGGTTAAGAAGGTTACCATCGTTCCCCTTGAGGTGATTATCCGCAACCGCGCGGCAGGCTCGATCTGTAAGAGGCTCGGCCTTGAAGAGGGTATGGATTTCGTTGCTCCCTCAATCGAGTTTTCATATAAATGCGACGAGCTGGATGATCCGCTTATCTCCGAATACCACGCGATTTCCTGCGGCTTCTCCACAAGAGAAGAGGTAGACACCATTAAGGAAATGGCGTTTAAGGTAAACGACGTTCTTAAAGAGTATTTTGCTTCCATCGGTGTTGAGCTTATCGACTTCAAGCTTGAGTTCGGCAAGACCTCAGACGGCACGATCGTTCTCGCTGACGAGATCAGCCCTGATACCTGCCGCTTCTGGGATATCAAGACCCACGAGAAGCTTGATAAGGACCGCTTCCGCCGCGATCTCGGCGGAGTAGAGGACGCATACGCTGAAATGATGAAAAGGACAGGACTTGAATAATGCCTAACGATACTTATAATTCACCGTTCAATGCCCGCTATGCCAGCAAGGAAATGCAGTATATCTATTCTCCCGATTTTAAGTTTAAAACCTGGAGAAAGCTGTGGATCGCCCTTGCGGAGGCTGAAAACGAGCTGGGTCTGAACGTTACTAAGGAGCAGATAGAGGAGCTTAAGGCTCACGCGGACGATATCAATTACGACGTTGCGCGCGAGTACGAAAAGAAGTTCCGCCACGACGTTATGAGCCATGTTCACGCCTATGGCGAGCAATGCCCCAACGCGAAGGCTATAATCCACCTCGGCGCTACCAGCTGCTACGTTGGCGATAATACGGACGTTATCACCATGCGTGAAGCTTTACTTCTTATCAAAAAGAAGCTGGTCAACGCCATTGCTTGTGTTGCGAAATTCGCCGATGAATACAAGGATATGCCCTGCCTCGGCTTCACCCATTTCCAGCCCGCTCAGCCCACCACGGTAGGCAAGCGCGCCACGCTTTGGCTTATGGATCTGGTTATGGATTATCAGGAGATCGAGCACGTTCTCGATACCTTAATGCTTCTCGGTTCAAAGGGTACCACCGGAACGCAGGCTTCGTTCCTTGAGCTTTTTGAAGGTGACCACGAGAAGTGCAAGGAGCTTGACCGTAAGATTGCGGAGAAAATGGGCTTTAAGGCTTGCTTCCCCGTAAGCGGACAGACCTACGCCAGAAAGCTTGATACGATCGTTTGCAACTGCCTTGCGCTGATCGCTCAGTCCTGTTGCAAATTCTCAAACGATTTAAGGCTTCTGCAGAATCTTAAAGAGATCGAAGAGCCCTTCGAGAAGAATCAGATCGGCTCGTCCGCAATGGCTTACAAGCGCAATCCGATGAGAAGCGAAAGAATAGCCTCGCTTTCCCGTTGCGTTATGATAGACGCGCTCAATCCCGCGTGGACGGCTTCTGCCCAATGGTTTGAAAGAACGCTTGACGACAGCGCCAATAAGCGCGTTTCCGTTGCGGAGGCGTTTCTTGCCACGGACGGTATACTTGATCTTTACATCAACGTCACCGGTGGACTTGTTGTTTATCCCAAGGTTATCGAGGCGCGCCTTATGAGCGAGCTTCCCTTTATGGCAACCGAAAATATTATGATGGACGCTGTTAAGAAGGGCGGCGACCGTCAGGAGCTTCACGAGAAGATCCGCGTTCACTCCATGGCGGCAGGCGCGGTAGTTAAGGTTGAGGGCGGCAAGAACGATCTTGTTGATCGCATCGCCGCAGACCCCGCCTTTATGATGACCAAGGAAGAAATAATGGCTGTTATGAAGCCTGAAAACTTCGTTGGCAGAGCGCCACAGCAAACGGCGGATTTCCTTGCGGAAACCGTTAAGCCGATCCTTGACGCTAACAAAGATTTGCTTGGCATAGACGTTGAGATAAACGTATAATTCAATATCATATAATAAAAAGACCGCTTGATTTCAAGCGGTCCTTTTGTTTTAGATAATTATTTGGAAATTTTTACGTTAGTAACAATTTTATCGTTGCTGAAAGAAAGCCATTCGGAAATTTCAACTTCAAGGTCTGTAGTGGTGTCTCTTAAAAGATACGCCTTTCTGACTTCTTTAGTAACGCCGGGTTTGATTGAAACATCAAAATCATCAGTGTCCTTATCAAGATAAGCGCGCTCAAGACCTACGCCGTCTTGATAAACATTGTCGTCAAGGGCGATATCAAAGCTGATAGCTTCGCTGCCGTTGTTTGTAAATTTATACGTTATGAGAACTGCGTCTTTTCCGGCGTAATCCTTGCATAATTTTGCTTCTTTAACAACACAGCCGTAATTCCCAACGGTGTTTGAATCAGTTGATATTCCTCCGGAAGCATTTAGAGAATTAGGCTCTTTTTCCCCGGAATCTCCATCGCCGGACATTGCGGCAATTCCTATGATGATTATTGCGGCAATAACGCCGAAGATGATGAGCTTCTTCTTTTTACTCTTTTTCTTTTGCTCCTTGAGGGCCGCTGAAACAGCTTGCTGAACATCGGCGCTTTGCGGAGCATTGTTGATTTCATTACTCATAATTAAAACCTCCTCTGTTTAATGAGTTAATATTAACACATAAGTGTTCTAAATGTCAACATATGTATTCAAAGTTGTTCAAAAAACAGCATACACTTTATATAGGAAATATATAAGGAGTGCTGATTATGTTTATCCCCACGCTTGATTCAAAAATCGTTGGAGAGGTAATAGCCGAATTCAGGAAGAAAAAGGGAATCAGTCAGGAGGTTTTGAGCGGGCTTGCGGATATTGGGCGCACGCATTTAAGCGCCATTGAAAGAGGGGAGCGCAAGCCGACTCTTGAAACGCTTTACAGGATAGCCACGGCTATGGACGTTAAAATGAGCGATATCGTTGCCGAAATAGAAAAACACTTGTAAAAAAACAGCCGCCTTGATACAAGACGGCTGAAAGTTTTATTAAACTATTTTAGACCTCACCAAAAGCCTTTATGAGCCTATCATATTCCTCGTCGGTGATATGGAGCATGGAGCCGTGGCGGGGGCGGAGATGGTCGAGGGCGAAATCATCTACCTTTTTAAAGTGGATCATATCCGTGCTTTCCTGCATAAAGTAGCCGCCCGCGACGAACTGATCGGCGATCATTACCACTTTGTCAGTGCCGAGAATCGGATAGGCGCAGTTGCCCTCCAGCGCCGTGTCTGCAACGGAGATTTTATTATCGTCAGGCTCGAAGTAAGGACCGTTCGGCTTGTCGGCAACCACGTAGCAGATCGCCTTTTTCGCCTCGTCCGCCTGATAGAGATAATATTTTCCGCCCTTTTCGATTATGTCCGCGTCGATACCTGCCATACCGCTTTTCGGTTGAAAAAGCAGTGCCGGTCTCGTTGTCAGCGTTTTAAAATCCTTCGTGTAGGCGTGCCAGATCACCGTGGCGGGATCACCGTCCACGTTGTGATGCGACCAATAGATCATATACTCCTGCCTTTCCTTATCGTATATGATCTCGGGAGCCCATACTCTGTCCGCGGTTTTCGTTTCCTCAAACTGCGAAAAATCAATGATTCTTTCATTCTCCCAGTTGATTAAATCGAAACTATCCCACACAACCATTGAGTTATTACTGCACCAGCCGTCATAGCAGCGCATATCCGTTGCGATAATGTGGAACACGCCGTCTTCGTCTCTGAAAATATAGGGATCGCGGCAGCATTTTTTGCCGAGGTTTTGTATAATAACAGGCTCGTTGTTATTCAAGGCACGGAAATGATAACCGTCGTCGGACACGGCAAAATGCACCCGCTCTTCCTCCGGCTTGTTACCGACGAAATAGCAAAAAAGATATTTAGTAAAAGCGTTTGTGTTCATATGTAATCACCGCAAAAATTATAACAGAATATTTAAGACTTATCAACAAAATTGTAACAATAATTGAAATAAAGAAACCAATCTGCTATCATTATTTTGAGTTATAGCGAGTAGAAGTATGTTCAGACTCAGAGGGGTGATTCAGTGGATACAAGAGAATATTTCATTTATCTGCTGTTTTGCCATCTTAACGGCATTGATCCGAGAGGCGAAAGACGGTATGACTGGGAACGGATATACGATCTTGCCAAAAAGAACAACGTTGTAGCAATTATCGCTTATGAGATCGAAAGGCTTCCTGAGGATTTCCGCCCTAAGGGAGAGCTTCTGGAGTTGTTTTATCAGAGCCTTGACAGTCAGAAGGAAAGCTTTGATTCAAGGCTGTGTTCCCTTGCGATCTTTATGTCAACCATGTCCGGCTCAAAAATATCGCACCTCATTATAAAAGGCACGGCTTTGAGAATTAATTATCCCGTTCCCGCTTTACGAAGCGGCAGCGATATCGACGTAATCGTGCATCCTCTTGATTATACGAGAACGATAGAGGCGCTTAAGCTGAGGGGCTTTACGGAGGCTTCTGTCAAAAGAAACGAGGCTCGTATGCGGATGGACGATGATGTTTTTGAAATTCGCACCGAGCTTGAAAATATAAATATCCAAAGCAAAATATACTTCTCAATGCCCTTTGATGATATCAGCGAAGCCATGGGATACACGTATAAGCTTAAAGCGGTTTACCATCTGCTTTATATTGTTACCCATATTGCCCACCACCTGAAGGAGGGCGGCTCCGGCGTGAGAATGATAATGGATATGGACGTTCTCATTCGCTCTCACCCCCATATAGATATTAACGAATTCCTGTTACTGTGTGAGAATATCAAGATAGAGAAAACGGCTCAGGCGCTTTTGGCTCTTACAAGAAAATGGTTCAACACTCCCGTATCCCTAAATTTCACCTTTGAGGACGGAGATATGCGGCAGCTGCTGAAGAGCCTTACCTCCGCGGTCCTTTCAGGCGGAGTTTTCTGCTCCGCAGAGGCTGAGAGGGCCGAGAAACCCGTTAGAAAATCGAAATGCCGTATTCTGGAACTTATCATAAGGTTTTTCGAAAAGCTTTTCGGTTCGGAGGATCAGGCGGTAAACCTCTCCGAAAGAGAGATGGAATTAATGCGAGAACTCGGCATAAGCCGTGCCGCCGCGCGAAATATTGATTAGAAAGAATTTATCCCAATGTTTTATTGCACTACGGATACAAGTCTGCTATAATTATGTGCGTAAAAAATAACTATCAATTTGGAGGAATTACTATGCCAGAAGGAATGAATACGCAATACTTACCGATGATAATTTTTTGGATACTTATCTTGGTAGCAGGTATTGTATACTATTTTGTAAAAACGAGCAACAACCGCAAGGACGCTCAAAGCGGCAGGGATAAAGAGAGCGTTCGCAGGGCGGCGGAGTCGCTTTTCGGTGCGGATGCGGCCCGTCAGACACTTTACGCCCACTGGGAAAAGCGTGAGCACTATGGCCGTACTGTTAAGACCACCTTTTACCGCTACCTGGTTACATACACTGACCGCTCAATATGTGTTGCGCCTTTGTATATTGACAAAAAAACACGTCAGATGCAACCGGCCAAGCCGTCGGTTTTCACCCCTGAAAACCTGGGCAAGATAGAAGTTAAAACGAGGCAGAAGAACGGCGAGGTAAAACGCCTTGAAATCTGGCTTGGCAATAAGAAAGGTCAAACGCTTGCGCAGTTTTACGTGAATGCGGAAAACCTGAGGAATAATAAATATTACCCGGTAAATATTGAGCAGCAGGATGAGCTGACGGCTTTTGAACGCTTTATAACCGCTATGGCTCAGCGTGTTGATGCTGAAAATCCCGGTGTGGACGATTTAATCAAAGCCTATAGCAACGATAATCTCAGCTATATCGGCGCAGTCGCTTCCGTTATCGGCGCGGTCGCTTCTATCTTCGCGCCTCCCGGAGGAGCATTCGTAGCTTTAATCGGCTTGATACTCTCCGTTGTGAGCAAGCTGAAGGGCGCGTCAAGCAAGAAATCTTTGATCGCGTTGATCGTAAGTGTTGTTTGCGCAGTGGTGAGCGCAGTATTAGTTGTGGTGTATTACAAGAATTTCGTATAATGCCATTCCAATCTTATATTAAGAACTGAAAAAGAATAAAACGCTATGCATTCTCGCATAGCGTTTTTCATTTGTGAATTATCAGTGTTCATCACTCAGCACGGCGTGGGCGCATTTTATGCCGTCCACGGCGGCGGAGACGATACCGCCCGCGTAGCCCGCGCCTTCACCGCAGGGGTAAACTCCCCGCACGTTGCACTGACAGAATTCATCTCTTAAAATTCGCACAGAGCTGGAGCTTCTCGTTTCGGGAGCGGTGAGTACCGCGTCGTAAAGATTGAAGCCCTTCAGCTTTTTATCCATTTCAACGATTGCCGATTTCATCGTCTTGGAAACCTTTTGGGGCAAACACTCGTCAAGACTTGTAAGTGTAACGCCCGTGGGGCAGGTGGGGTTTACGCTACCAAGCGAAGTACTCGTTATTCCATTAAGAAAATCGCCGACTAATTGAGCCGGGGCTTTGTAATCGCCGCCCGCCAGTTCAAAGGCTTTATGCTCGATCTCTCGCTGATAATAAATTCCCGCCAGCGGGTGCTTGCTTGGAAAATCGCAGGGTTCAATGCCTACAAGTAAAGCACTGTTGGCGTTTTCGCCGTCTCGCGCAAGGCTGCTCATGCCATTCACTATAACGCCCTCTTTTTCGCTGGCGGCGGCAACCACCGTTCCGCCGGGGCACATACAAAACGTATACGCTCCGCGCTCGTGCAAACCGTGGCAGGCAAGCTTGTAATCAGCCGCGCCGAGCTTGGGATGATCGGCAAATTTGCCGTACTGCGCCTTGTTTATTAGGCTTTGTGGATGCTCGATCCTTGCGCCAACGGAAAAGGGTTTTTGAATTATCTCAACACCGAGATCGTAGAGCATTTCAACGGTGTCCCTCGCGCTGTGACCGATTGCCATAATAACGCTGTCAGCTTCCATATCGGCTTTAACGCCGTTTTTACTGTAGGTGATCCCCTGCACGAAGCCGTTGTAGATGATCAGCTTTTCAAGCTTCGTTTCAAGGCGCACCTCGCCGCCTAAGCGTTCGATCTTTTTCCTTATGTTCTTAACAACTACAGCAAGCCTGTCCGTGCCGATATGGGGCTTGGAGGAGTAGAGTATTTCCTCGGGCGCGCCTGCCTCGTAAAGCTCGTCAAGCACCTTGCGAATGAACGGGCTTTTTATTCCCGTGGTGAGCTTGCCGTCTGAAAACGTACCTGCTCCGCCCTCGCCGAACTGAACGTTTGATTCCTCGTTCAGCCTGCGCTTCGTCCAAAATTCGTTAACGTCCTTTTGGCGCGCGTCAATGTCCTTCCCGCGTTCAAGAATGATCGGCCTCAATCCCGCTTCCGCAAGGATAAGTCCCGCCAGCATGCCCGCAGGGCCGAAGCCCACGATAACCGGTCTGTATTTTGAAACCCGCTTGCTCTCGGGAAGCTCGTAAAAGTATGGCTTCGCCAAGGCAACTTTTGGCGATTTGCATTTCGCGACGATCTGCCCCTCGTCAAGGCTTATGGTAACGTCCACCGAATAGGTGAAATGCACGTCGTCTTTTTTTCTCGCGTCTACGCTCTTTTTAAATATTGACAGCTCAGTGATATATTTTTTATTTACTTTAAGAATTTTCGCCGCCTTTTCGGGCAGCAGGCTCTCCTCCTCGTCAAGGGAAAGCCTTATCTCACTTATTCTTATCATTTCTTTTCTCCGCAATTTTTTCGGCGGCGGCTATGCCGCTCGTCCACGCAAAATCAAGATTAAATCCTCCGCAGGGAAACTGCTTATCGAGAAGCTCACCGCAGATGTATAGATCTTTAACGTATTTTGATTCAAATCCGTCCACCTCGTTGAGAGGTATACCGCCGTTCGTTATCTGGGCAAAGTCAAAGCCCTTGGTGCCCGTGATGATCAGCCGCCAGCTTTTGGCGATTTTTGCCGCCGTTTCGGTGTTGTTTAGAGCCTGCTTTAAAATAATATTGGATAGCGCTTCTCCGAATATTCCCCGCAGACTGCCAAAATCTTCCATATAATTTTTAAGCTCAGCTTCACTTATTTCCGGCGCAAGATCAAGCACTGCAACGCATTTTTCGGGCTTTTCCTTTGAGAAATTCCCGCTGACGATATGGGATAGATCCATTGCCGCTATGCCGGAAAGCCCGTATTCGGTGAACAGTATTTCACCGTATTCCTCGCCTTTGATCTCTCCGCCGATTTCGATTTTGATATTGCACCTCGTGCGAGTACCCTTTATCGCTCTCGGGTATTTGCTCGAAGAGGTCAGCTGAACGAGGGCTGGGGAGAGCGGCGCAACGCTGTGCCCGAGGGGCTTGAGTAAAGCGTAGCCGCTGCCGTTTGAGCCGAGATTTTTCTGCGCCTTGCCGCCTGCAGCTACGATAACGCTGTCCGCCATAAAGCTTCCCTTTGAGGAATTGACCGTAAGGTCTCTGCCGAGCTTCGTGACCTCGCAGTCGGTGATGATTTTAACGCCAAGCTTTTCACTCGCTTCAAGGAGCGTATCAAGAACTGTCTGCGCCTTCAGCGAATAGGGATATATTCGTCCCTGCTCCTCTTCCCGCAGAATAAGCCCTGTGCTATTGAAAAAAAGCTTGGTGCGCTCAAAGCCCTCAGCATTCTTATTCGTAAGGTTGCACCTGCCGTTTCCCGTGGCAAGTATTTTCTTTCCCGGGGAGGGCAAACGCTCAAGTATTATTACTTTTTCATTCGGCGTGCTCTGTTTAAGGGCGATCGCCGCCGCCAGTCCGGACGCGCCCGCGCCTATAATAATTGTGGTCATAGCTTCTCCAAAATACAATATATATGCGTGTTTTCTATATAATAATATAAATTTAAAATAATTGCAAACTTTTTGGCAAAATTGCTTGACTTTGTCTTTCCCGTTGTGGTATATTATGGATACCTCGAAAAGGGGTTAATTTTTTTGCCCAAAATTTTTGCTTTCGGCAGGAGCCGCCGCGTTGGGTTCCAAGCTGTAAGCGCCGAGGGAGATTAAAAATCGAGATTAAAATGGAGGTGCCGAAATGAGAGTTAAAGTTACTTTAGCTTGCACTGAATGCAAACAACGCAATTACAACACGATGAAAAACAAAAAGAACACTCCGGACAGACTTGAGATGAACAAGTATTGCCCATTCTGTAAGAAACACACCCCTCATAGAGAAACGAAGTAACGGAGGATAAAAATGGCAGAAGATAAGAAAGTCGAAAAAGATGCAAAAAAGCCTGCCAAGGACGGCAAGAGCAAAAAGCCAAGAAAGAACCCTTTCAAGTCCATTGCTTCTTTCTTTAAGAGTGTTAACGCAGAGCGTAAGAAGGTCGTTTGGCCGACCGCTAAGGAAACGCTTAAAAACGCGGCTATCGTTCTCGTAGTTACCGTTATAGTAGGTGTTGCCATTTATGCGATCGATTCACTTCTTTCTTTAGGAATGGAGCAGCTTAGAAATTGGGCTCCCGAGAAGACCACCGTAAGCACCAGCGTTGAGAGCACTTCCGGTGATGCCGATGAGGATACTACCGGCGATGCTGCAGAAGGTACAACCGGTAATACCACAGAGGGTACGACCGGCAGCACTGAGGGATCTTCCGAAAACAGCACCGAGGGAACCTCAGGCAATTAAGAGGGATTTTATTAACGGAGGCTCAATATCCATATGGAAGAAGCTAAATGGTACGTTGCCCACACGTTTTCAGGCTATGAAAACAAGGTGGCAAGCAATATTCAGACCGTTGTTGAAAACCGCAATCTTCACGATTTGATCCAGGAGGTTTCGGTGCCCACCGAAACGGTCGTTGAAATCAAAGAAGACGGAAGCAAAAAAGAAGTGGAGAGAAAGATCTTTCCCGGTTACGTGCTTGTTAAAATGGTTATGAACGACGATACTTGGTACGTTGTTCGCAACATCAGAGGCTGCACGGGCTTCGTAGGCCCGGAAAGCAAGCCAGTTCCCCTCACTGAGGAAGAGGTTAAAAAGCTCGGCATAGAAAAGATCACCGTTGAGGTTGCCTATGCGCCCGGCGATCTCGTAAATGTTATTGACGGACCTCTCGAGGGCTTCTCAGGCACGGTCGATTCCGTTGACGTAACGAAAAACAGCGTTCTCGTTACGATCTCTATGTTCGGACGTGAAACGGCTGTTGAATTTGAGCTTGATCAGCTTGAAAAGATCAGTGATTAATTTTAGGTAATTAGCAGTATATCTGCTTGTTATTCACCGCTTGCGGTGAGTGGGAGGGAATTTGCTTTCCCGCCAAACCACATTATTTAGGAGGAAATTTATTTATGGCTCAGAAGGTAGTAGGTTTAATTAAACTTCAGATCCCTGCAGGCAAAGCAACTCCGGCGCCCCCGGTAGGTCCTGCACTTGGTCAGCACGGTGTAAACATCATGGCGTTTACCAAGGAATTCAACGAGAGAACGAAGAACGACGTTGGTCTTATCATTCCCGTTGTTATCACCGTTTTTGATGACCGTTCATTCACTTTCATAACGAAAACACCCCCCGCTGCGGTTCTTATTAAGAAGGCCTGCGGAATCGAATCCGGTTCAGGCGTTCCCAACAAGACCAAGGTTGCAACGATCACCAAGGCTCAGATCCAGCAGATCGCTGAAACGAAGCTTCCCGATCTCAACGCGGCAAATCTTGAAGCCGCTATGAGCATGATCGCCGGCACTGCGCGCAGCATGGGCGTAGTAGTAGAAGACTGATTCCCCGTGTGGGAGGAAAAATCCGATTAACCACTAGGAGGTAATTTATTATGAAACACGGAAAGAAATACGTAGAAAGCGCTAAGCTTGTTGACCGCGCAAATTTATATGAAACGGCAGAGGCTCTTGAGCTCGCCGCCAAAACGGCAACGGCTAAGTTTGATGAAACGATAGAAGTACACGTTCGCTTAGGTGTTGACTCCCGTCACGCAGACCAGCAGGTTCGCGGCGCGGTAGTTCTTCCCAACGGAACCGGTAAGGACGTTAGAGTTGCCGTTTTCGCAAAGGGCGATCTCGCTAAGGCTGCTGAGGAAGCAGGCGCCGATATCGTAGGCGACGCAGACCTCGTTCAGAAGATCCAGGGCGGCTGGATGGAATTCGACGTTGCTATCGCCAGCCCCGATATGATGGGATTCGTAGGACGTTTAGGTAAGGTTCTCGGCCCGAGAGGTCTTATGCCTTCTCCCAAGGCAGGTACTGTAACGATGGACGTTGCTAAGGCTGTTGTTGAGGCTAAGGCAGGTAAGATCGAGTACCGTCTTGATAAGTCCAACATCATTCACTGCCCCATCGGCAAGGCTTCCTTTGGTACTGAGAAGCTTCAGGAGAACTTCAATGCGCTTCTTGACGCGATCATCAAGGCAAAGCCCGCCGCCGCAAAAGGTCAGTATATCAGATCCTGCACCGTTGCGTCCACCATGGGCCCCGGCGTTCGCATCAATCCCAACAGAGTTGGTTCAGGCGCAGTAGCCGAGTAATTTAATTTTGGTATTGACAGGGCTTTCGCTCTGTGTTACAATACATTCGCTGTTCAGCCAAAGACAGCAGGTACCGTTTCGGTGTAAGTTTATCGCCTGCCGAGGAATGAGCATTTTAAATGATATATAGGTATTTATATATTTATTAAGAAATGTCGTGCGTTCCTCTTGGTTTACGAAGGGAACGCACTTTTCGTTTTTTGGAAACAGCTTAAAGTCCGTTAGCAATAACGGCAAATAAGTATGGAGGTATAGTAATGCCAAGCACAGCAATTCTTGAAAAGAAACAGGCGCAGGTTGCCGCTCTTGCCGAAAGAATTAAGAGCTCTATTGCCGGTGTTGTCGTTGACTACAAGGGTATTAACGTAGCAGACGATACCAAGCTTCGTAAAGAGCTTCGTGAAGCAGGCGTTGAGTACACGGTTGTTAAGAACACGATGCTCAAGAGAGCTGCTGACGATGCGGGTCTTTCAGGCCTTGATGACGTTCTTGAAGGCACCACGGCACTTGCAACAAGCGCAGATGATTACGTTGCATCAGCGCGTATTCTTCAGAAGTTCGCTGACACTCACAAAAACTTCACCTTAAAGTCAGGTTATCTTGACGGTGCGGTTATCAGCACGGAAAAGCTTCAGTCACTTGCAAAGCTTCCCTCAAGAGAAGTTCTTCTTGCAACTGTTTGCAGCGTATTCAACGCTCCGATAGCAGCATTCGCAAGAGGCGTTAAGGCGATCGTTGAAAAAGGCGGCGTTGAGGAATGTTTAAACGCTAAAACAGCAGAGGCTCCCGCAGAGGAAGCACCTGCAGCAGAGACTGCCGAATAATCGGCAAAAACTTAAAAAATTCTTTATTTTGGAGGAAATAAAAATGGCATCAGAGAATGTAATGAAAATCGTTGAAGAGCTTAAGACTCTCACGGTTCTTGAGCTTTCAGAGCTCGTATCAGCAGTAGAAGAAGAATTCGGCGTAAGCGCTGCAGCAGCAGTAGCAGTAGCAGCTCCCGCAGACGCAGCTCCCGCAGAGGAAGAGAAGACTGAGTTCGACGTTGTACTTACCAACGTTGGCGCGAACAAGATCGCTGTTATCAAGGCTGTTCGTGAGGCTACCGGTCTTGGTCTTAAGGAAGCAAAGGCTATCGTTGACGCTGCTCCCGCAACCGTTAAGGAAGCTATGCCCACCGCTGACGCTGAGGCTCTCAAGGCCGCTCTTGCTGAGGCTGGCGCAACTGTTGAGCTTAAATAAGTTCATTCTTACAATTCAGAAAGACGGTGTGAGTACCCCACACCGTCTTTTTTCTTTTCTCCATTCGCTCTATATTGACAACTGCTACAGCATATGATATTTTTAAATCAAAGGAGGTAATATTTATGAAAGAAGAATTAAGCACCGGCTGGCGAATATTTATAGCAATATTATGTATGCTCGGCTTTGGTTTTCTCACTATCGTTTTTGGAACCTTCAGTTGGACGGAAGTACTCCAAAACGCCCTGCTCGGAACGATCGCCGTATTCGTGGTATTAATAAGATAGTATTATATAAAAACAATATAAAAAGACGGTATGGAATGCCATACCGTCTTTAATTTTTTATTCACTCTATTTTCTCTCCGTCCTGAAGAAAGGCATAGCGGGTTTTCATCATATCCGTGTCAACGCCCTCATAATGCTCTAAATAGTCAAGCATGGGCTCAATTTCGTCAAACACGGCGAAAAGCTCAAGAGAATCGTTTTTCACAAAGTTCTCCTCAACGGAATGGTTGATCATATCCACCAGCTTATCATAGTAGCCGTCAACATTAAAAATAACGATCGCCTTATTATGTCTGCCAAGTTGTTTGAGCGCGTAGACCTCGAAGAATTCCTCAAAAGTTCCAACGCCGCCGGGAGCGATGATGAACGCGTCGGAATGATCCTCCATATATGTCTTTCTCTGCGCCATGGTTTCTGTGTACTTGAATTTCGTGCAGTTATCGTAAAGCAGATTGTGTATCTTCATAAAGGTAGGCGCAACGCCTAAGATATATCCGCCGTTATCAAATTCTCCCCTTGCGGAAGCGCCCATAACGCCGCAGTTGCCACCCCCGAAAACAAGACCGATACCGCGTTTAGCCATGGCGCGGCCCAGCTCATAGGACGCATTGATATACTTTTCATCAATAATATCGCTTGATGCGCCGAAAACACAAATATTCATATGATCACCCTTTTGATTAGTTTAATTATAATTATTCTATGCAAAACTTATTATATCAGCACACGGCACCTTAATCAATAAAATATTTATTTATGCCCCATATTTGCTTGAAATAGACGAAAGGGGAGTATATAATATATCTGTAAAAATACAAGGAGAAAACTTCTATGAATAGTTTTATGGATAAGGATTTTTTGCTGGATACCCCAACGGCGAAAAAGCTTTTTCACGAATATTGCGAAAACCTTCCCATATGCGATTATCATTGCCATTTAAGTCCAAAGGAGATCTACGAAAATGAAGCGCCTGCTGATATCTCTCAGCTCTGGCTCAGCGGAGATCACTATAAATGGCGCGCCATGCGCTCCTGCGGAGTGAGCGAGGATTATTGCACGGGAAACAGAACGGGCAGAGAAAAATTTCAAAAATTCGCCTATGCGCTTCAGTACGCGATTGGCAATCCGCTATATCATTGGGCGCATATTGAACTCCAAAAGTATTTTGGAATCGATACACCGCTTTCAGCGAAAACTGCCGACGAGATATACGACCGCGCCAACGAAGCTATGGCAAAGGGCGATTTCCGTCCTCAAAGCCTTATTACGCGCTCAAACGTTAAGGTGATCTGCACCACGGACGATCCCATAGACGATTTGAAATATCACAAGCTTTTAAAGGAAGTTGACGGCTTCGACTGTCAGGTGCTTCCCTCTTACCGTCCCGATAAGGCGCTGAACGCAAACCTTGACGGCTTTGCCGAGTATATCAATAAGCTCGGAGAGATTGCGGGCGTTGAGATCAAATCATATAAAGACGTGATCGCAGCGTTGTTGAAGCGTGCCGACTATTTCAATGAGGTCGGTTGCCGCATTTCGGATCAGTCCTTCGATTACGTTCCCTTCACCATTGCTGACGATGATGAGATAGAAGCGATCTTCACCCGCGCGATGAAGGGAGAAGCACTCACGCAGGCAGAGGTTGACGCCTACAGAACGAAGATCATGCTCGCTCTCGGCGAAAAGTATCACGAGCTGGGCTGGGCGATGGAAATACATATCGGCGCGATGAGAAACAACAACACCGCTATGTTTAAAAAGCTCGGCGCGGACGTGGGCTTCGATTCTATCGGGGATCACAACATTGCCCATACCCTAAGCCGTTTTCTTGACGCGCTCAATGTCAAAGGCAAGCTTCCGAAAACGATCCTTTTCAACCTTAATAATAAGGATAACGTGGTGCTCGCCACTATGCTTGGCAATTTCCAGAGTGACGAGGCTGAATCCAAAATTCAGTTTGGCCCTGCCTGGTGGTTCCTTGATACGATGGACGGTATGACGGATCAGATGAAAGCCCTCGGAAATCTCGGAATCCTCGGCAAATTCGTCGGTATGGAGACGGATTCCCGCTCCTTCACCTCATATGGCAGACACGATTATTTCCGCCGCATTCTGTGCGCTCTCATCGGCAGATGGGTCGAGGACGGCTGGTATGCCAACGATGAGGAAATATTGGCGGAAATCGTTCAGGGCATATCCTACAATAACGCAATGAAATATTTTAATTTTTAATATTCGGAGGACAGTAAAATGAATTTAAATTTAAGACCTAAAGAGGAATGTACTTTTGATGAAATTTCTCTTGGTGAAATCATGCTTCGCCTTGATCCCGGCGAGGGCAGGATCAAAACCGCCCGCAGCTTTAAAGCATGGGAAGGCGGCGGAGAATACAACGTTGCTCGCGGTCTGCGCCGTTGCTTCGGTATGAAAACGTCAGTAGTTACCGCTTTTGCGGAAAACGAGATCGGCTATCTCCTTGAGGATCTTATTCTTCAGGGCGGTGTTGACACCTCGCTTATCAAATGGGCGAAGTACGACGGCATTGGCAGAACCACGAGAAACGGTATCAACTTTACCGAAAGAGGCTTTGGTATCCGCGGAGCGGTAGGCACTTCTGACAGAGGGAACACCGCCATCAGCCAGTTAAAGCCCGGCGACATTGATTGGGATTACATTTTCGGCACGCTCGGCGTTCGTTGGCTCCACACGGGCGGCATCTTTGCGGCGCTTTCCGAAAACTCAGCGCAGGTTGCCATTGAAGCAGTGAAAGCGGCTAAGAAGTACGGTACGATCGTTTCCTACGATCTTAATTACCGCCCCTCGCTTTGGAAGGACATCGGCGGTCAGGCAAAGGCGCAGGAGGTCAACAAGGAGCTTGCTAAGTACATTGACGTTATGATCGGTAACGAGGAAGATTTCACCGCTTGCCTTGGCTTTGAGATCGAGGGCAACGATGCCGATCTTAAAGAGCTGAATATGGACGGATACGTTAAAATGCTTGGCGAGGTTTGCAAGGCATATCCGAATTTCAAGGTTATCGCCACCACACTTCGCACCGTTAAGACCGCTACTGTTAACGACTGGAAGGCGATTTGCTACGCTGACGGCAAGGTTTATAATTCAATTGAGTTCCCCGGTCTCGAGATCCTTGACCGCGTAGGCGGTGGCGACAGCTTTGCTTCCGGCCTTATCTACGGACTTATGACCTACGAGGACGCGCAGAAAGCGGTAAACTACGGCGTTGTTCACGGCGCGCTTGCTATGACCACCCCCGGTGATACTTCTATGGCTTCACTCAAGGAAGTTGAAGCAAAGGTAAACGGTGCGTCTGCAAGGGTGCAGAGATAAAATCGCGTCTTTTTCCGTTATGCTTCGTTACTGCCAAAATTTCTCTCGGTCACGTACCGCTCGTACGCTCCCGTCGCAGAAATTTTGTCAAAGCCTTGCCTAACGAAAAAATCCGCCGATTTTATAAATCATGCTGCAAAAAATTAACTTAAAATATATAAATGATTATAGGAGATAAAATTATGGCCAATAAAATTGAAACACTTGCGAAAATTCAGGAGGTCGGCATCGTAGCCGTTGTTCGCGCAACGTCTATCGAGCAGGCTGAAAAAATCACAGACGCTTGTATTGCCGGCGGCGTTGCCGCTATCGAGCTCACTTTCACCGTTCCCCACGCAGATAAGCTTATCGAGGCGATGAGAGCAAAGTATAACAGCGGCGAGATCATTATCGGCGCAGGCACTGTTATGGATGCCGCCACCGCGAGAATCGCCATTCTTGCCGGTGCGGAGTACGTTGTTGCTCCCTATTTTGATCCCGAAACAGTTAAATGCTGCAACCGCTACGGCATTCCCTCAATGCCGGGTATCTACACCCCCACCGAGGCAGTTGCCGCTATGGAGTGCGGCGCGGACGTGCTCAAGGTATTCCCCGGTGATATCGCAGGCCCCGCATTCATTAAGGATATTCACGGCCCGATCCCGAACGCGGTTATGATGCCCTCGGGCGGCGTTGACGTTGATAACGTTAAAGATTGGATCAAGGCCGGCGCGATCGCTTGCGGCGCGGGTTCGTCACTTATCGCCGGCGCAAAGACCGGTGATTACGATAAGATCACCGAAACCGGTAAGCTTTTCGTTCAGCGCATCAAGGAAGCAAGAGCCGAAATGGCGAAAAAGTAATACGCTTTCGCAAAAAAAACGAGCCGCTCCTCGGAGCGGCTCTGTTAATTAAAATTTAAGTTTTTGCAGCAAAAACTTCTCGACTTTCCGCAAATTAGTCTAAGATATTTCCGCTGCGGTGTACGTATGCCTTGTCTAAACCGGCAAGGATCCTAGCACACTTAATGAGTTGTTTAAGCATATCTATATCCCTCCTTAACTCATTTTCTGCCCACATTATAGCACGCAATTTTTAAATGTCAACACTATTGTTTTAAAATAGCTGATATTTATGAAATGTAAACAAAATAATATGATGATAACGATAAATTATGGTTATCTTTTTATTTAAAATATACAAAAATCAGCCTGTTAAAAGTCTAAATACGGGGCTATGATATCATATGAGTACGGCGATAAAAAATTTGTAAAATCTCGCGATTTTCAAAAATAAATTTCACCAAACTTTACCTTTTTTACGAGATGTGTTATCATTTGAGAAGGAGAGTTTTAGCTATGATTGAACTTAAAAATTTGCCGATTGAAATTTACAGGTTAATTAAAGACCTTTCGTATCAAACAGACAGTATCGGGGAGTCCGATTCAACTGTTCTGCTTTTTGAGAATATGGTGTTGAAAATTGAAAAATCAAGTCCGCAAGCCGATAACGAGCGTGGAGTTATGAATTGGCTTCGGGGTAAGCTGCCCGTTCCAAAGGTTATCGCTTTTGCTCAGGAGAACGGATATAATTATCTGTTAATGTCAAAACTTGAGGGCGAAATGTCCTGCTCAGAGCATAATTTGAAATCGCTTGAAAACACGGTTATCGCCCTTGCGGAGGGATTAAAAATGCTTTGGAGCGTTGATATCAGCGATTGCCCTTATGTCAATGATCTTGACATTAAGCTGAAAAGCGCAAAATACAATATCGAAAATGGCCTTGTAGATACCGATGATTTTAATGAGGACACCTTAGGCGAAGGCGGCTTTGAAGACGTTGATGAGCTTTACGATTTTTTGCTGAACAACAGACCCGAGGAGGACTTAGTGCTTTCCCACGGAGATTACTGTTTGCCAAATATTTTTATTAAAGACGGCAAGGTTTCGGGCTTTCTTGATCTCGGTAAAACAGGAATTGCCGACAGGTGGCAGGATATCGCCCTGTGCGTGCGTTCGCTAAAGTATAATATCTGCGATTGGTTTGGATTGAGCGAAAACGATTATGATAAATATAAGGCACTGTTTTATTCAAGGCTCGGCATAGAAGAAGACGCACAAAAGCTGAGATACTATATTCTGCTTGATGAATTGTTTTGAAGGAGTAAAAATGGTAATTAAATGTATTTGGGAGCATAACTGGAGCGATACGCTTTTGTATGCGGAAAATTGTATAGGCGCTTTTGCGCGTGGCGAAAACAAGGAAATCGCGCTGAGCAAAATGCCCGATGAAATCAAAGCGTATTTGAAATGGCGCGGTGAGTCTGTGCCGGAGATTCTTGTGCCTGAAATCGTTGAGGAAAAGCAGTCTGAGCTGAACATTGCGGACGCTGATTCAGACGTTATTTTCAATTCCGAAAAGCAACCGCTGACAAAGGAAGAATATCTTGAATTGAAAGCTCTGGCATTGAAATCAGCGGAGGACTTTTTAGCACTGTATAATTCCATTCCCGACAAAGACAAAACCTGTCTGCCAAAGCGAAAAACCTTTTACGGCGACGTACCCATAACGGCAAACGAAATGTACGAGCACACAAAAAACGTGAATTCCTATTATTTCGGCGAGATCGGCGTTGGTGCCGATAATCGCGGCACGATCCTTGAATGTAGGCAAAGGGGCTTTGAACTGCTTGAAAAGCAAGCCGATTATTTGGATAACAAGGTCTTTGACGGAAGCTACGGCGAGCAATGGTCCTTGCGCAAGGTTTTGCGCAGGTTCATCTGGCACGACAGGATCCACGCGAAAGCAATGTACAAAATGGCGGTAAACACTTTTGGCCAAAATAGCGTGCCGAATATTTTTGAGTTTTAGGAGAATGAAAAGTGATAAATATTAGATTGGCAAAGAAAGCAGATCTTCCGTTTTTGGAGAAAAACGATCGGCATATAAGGCCCAGCGAGATTAAGGCATTGGTCGGGCAGAACAGAATTCTGCTGGTTGAAATGGACGGCGAGATCATCGGCTGGCTTCGGTGGAGCCTGTTTTGGGACAATACGCCCTTTATGAATATGCTCTATTTTCTCGAGGGCTACAGGGGCAAAGGCTACGGCAGACAGATCGTTGAGCATTGGGAAACCCAAATGCGGAATTGTGGCTACGATATGGTAATGACTTCATCATTATCGGATGAACAGGCGCAGCATTTTTACAGAAAACTGGGCTACGTTGATTCAGGCTCGTTGCTTCTGCCCGGCGAGGCACTGGAAATCATATTTACTAAAAAGATATAAAAAAGACGGTAGGGCTTAACCTTACCGTCTTTTGTTATATGTGTTCTATTTTGTATGCTCATCAAGGGTGAGTTCATAAGCGGGCAGAAATTCCTTTCGGAAATATTCAACTTCCGGCATATTGATTTCTTCAACGATGCGTTTTTGGCTTTCAAGGGCGATCTCAAATTCTCTGTTGCCCATTCGGATCTCCTCAATGCATTTTATCAGCGCGCCGATCTTGTCCGCCGCCTTAACGATTTTCCAAAGCTCCTCGTCCTCCGTCTGCTTTTCAAACAGGGGAACATAATCTTCTTTTAAATCCTCGGGGAGCATTGCAAGAAGCCTTTCACCCGCAACTCTTTCGATATCCTTATAAACGCTCTTGATATCCTCGTTGTAATATTTAACAGGCGTTGGCATATCGCCGGTGATGACCTCGGTTGTATCATGATACAGCGCCAGCACCGCGCATCTTTCGGCATCGTAATTTTTACCGAATTTTTTATTGCCTATTATGCAAAGGGCGTGGGCGATGACCGCAACGCTGTGGCTGTGTTCCGCAATATTTTCTTTTGCGGTATTGCGCATAAGCGCCCAGCGGTCGATCAGCTTCATTCTGTTGACCATCGCAAAAAAATTGCTCATTGTTATTCCTCTTCTGACAATTTGATTCCCAGCTCGCCGAGCTGAAGATCGTCTATATTAGACGGTGCGCCGCTCATGAGCTCGCTGGCGTTCTGCACCTTCGGGAACGCCGTAACGTCACGCAGGCTGTCAGCGCTGCAAATAAGCATCGCAAGCCTGTCAAGACCTAAGCCAAGACCGCCGTGGGGCGGAGCGGCGTATTTATACGCTTCAACGAGGAAGCCGAACTTGGCATCGATCTCCTCCTGCTCCATACCGAGAAGCTCAAACATCTTGTTCTGAAGCGCGCAGTCGGTAATTCTCATGGAGCCGGAGCAAAGCTCAGTTCCGTTGAGAACAAGGTCAAAGGCTTTCGCGCGGACTGCCGCCTTGTCGGTATCAAGATAGGGGATACATTCGTCAAGGGGCATAGTGAAGGGGTGATGCATCGCAAGCCATTCGCCGCTCTCCTCGTCGAACTCAAAGAAGGGCATTTCGGTTATCCAAAGGTAATTCCACTTGTTTTCGGGGATCATATTCAGCGCCTTCGCAACGGTAAGGCGAAGCGCACCCATAACAGAGAGAGCAAGGCTCGTTTTGCCGCTGACGATAAATACGCAGTCGCCGCGCTTTGCGCCGAGCTTTTCAAGCAGAGCCTCAAGCTCGCCCTCTTTAAGAAATTTTCCAAAGGAGCAGGCGGGCGCTTCATCCGCCCAGCGAATATAGGCAAGGCCTTTGGCGCCGATACCTTTGGCGTATTCGGTGAGCTTGTCTATCTTCTTTCTTGTGTATTCAACCGCGGCGTTTTCGGCAACGATGGCCTTAACGCTTCCGCCCTCCTCAACAGCCGCCTTAAATACGGCAAAATCGGTGGAAGCCGCCCAGTCGGAAATATCCTGAATCAGCATATCAAAGCGGGTATCCGGCTTATCGGAGCCGTATTTGCTCATAGCCTCGGCAAAGGTCATTCTCGGCAGGGGAGACGCGATATCAACGTCCAGCGTTTCCTTCATCAGCTTCACGATGAAGCCCTCGGCCATATTCATAATATCGTCCGTATCAACGAAGCTCATCTCAAGGTCGATCTGTGTAAATTCGGGCTGACGGTCTGCGCGAAGGTCCTCATCCCGGAAGCATCTCGCAAGCTGAATATAGCGGTCAAAGCCCGAAACCATAAGCAGCTGCTTGTAGATCTGAGGGCTTTGGGGCAGAGCGTAAAACTTACCGTTGTGGATTCTGCTGGGAACTACATAGTCGCGAGCGCCCTCGGGAGTAGATTTTATCATCATCGGTGTTTCGATCTCAATGAAATCGTTGGCGTAGAAATACTCACGGGCGATCTGCGCGATCTTATGGCGCATAATAATATTCTTTGTGAGCTTCTCGTTTCTAAGAGCGAGATAGCGGTATTTGAGGGTGGTCTCATCGCCGACAGCGTCTGTCTTCGCGATCTCGAAGGGAGGCGTCTGCGCCTTTGAAACGATGCGAAGCTCAGTAACCTCAATCTCGATCTCACCGGTGGGAATTTCGTGATTCTTGCTTTCGCGCTCTTTTACGATGCCTTTGAGAGCAAGCACGTATTCGCTTCTTACGGACTGCGCCTTTGCGAAAGTCTCTCTGTCCGTTCTGTCATTAAACGAGATCTGCACGATACCCGTCTTATCTCTTAAATCAATGAAAATCAAATTTCCAAGGTCGCGCTGGCGCTGAGCCCAGCCGAAAAGGGTGACCTCTCTGCCCTCGTCCGCTAAGCGTAAATTGCCGCAGTAATCTGTTCTTTTAAGTCCTTTAATACTCTCCATTATTCATTATCTCCTACTTTGAAAAGCGAGCCAAAATCAAAGGCTTCGCCGTTTATTTCAAGATCAGCAAGCTGCTCAGAAAGCGTTATATTGTAGTAGCCGCTTACAAACGTTGAAAGGGCTATCTCCGTTTCCTCGCCGGTTTGCATATTTTTCAGCTTGGCAATGCCCTCGCTTACTTCGTTATCGCCTAAAACCACGGTGAATTTGGCGCCCAGCTTATCGGCGTATTTCATCTGCGCGCGAAGCCCTCTGCCGTTGATATCGTAAAGGCAGGAAAAGCCCTCCTCACGCATATCTTTCGCTATCTCAACGGCTTTCAGCGTTGCCTTTTCGCCCATTGAAACGATGAACAGATCGGGTTTGCTGCTCTCGGGAAAATCGCAGCCCTGTGTTTCCATAAGAAGCATAAGCCTTTCAAGACCCATTCCGAAACCGAGAGACGGAGTGTGCTGACCGCCCAGCTCCTCGATAAGCCCGTCGTATCTTCCGCCGCCGCAAACGGTTCCCTGAGCGCCGATGGAATTTGAAACGAATTCAAATACCGTTTTGGTGTAGTAATCAAGTCCGCGAACGATCTTTGGATTAACGATGAAATCGATGTTTTCAGCCTTTAAATATTTCTGCACCTGCTCAAAATGCTCTTTGCACGCATCGCAAAGATAATCAAGCACTACGGGCGCGTCCTCAGCGATCTTGGAGCAAACGGGTGATTTGCAATCAAGAATACGCATTGGGTTTCTTTCAAGCCTGTCTCGGCAGGAATCGCAAAGCTCATCCTGCTTCGCGCGGAAATATTCCTTAAGCGCTTCGTGGTATTTTGCGCGGCATTCGGGGCAGCCGATGGAGTTTATCTCAAGGCTGATATCCTTAACGCCGAGATTATCGAAAATTGATTTCGCAAGGCTGATTATCTCCGCGTCCGCAAGGGGAGACTGAGAGCCGAAGCACTCCACGCCAAACTGGTGGAACTCGCGAAGTCTGCCCGCCTGAGGCTTTTCGTAGCGGTAGCAGGAGGTGATGTAGCACACCTTTTGAGGCAGCGCTTCGTTGCTCAGTCCGTTTTCAAGAAAGGCGCGCGCCGCGCCTGCCGTACCCTCCGGGCGAAGCGTGATATTTCTGCCGCCCTTATCATCGAAGGAATACATTTCCTTTTGAACAACGTCCGTAGTATCGCCGACACCGCGCTGAAAAAGCTCCGTATGCTCGAAAACGGGGGTGCGTATCTCCTTGTAGCCGTATTTTTCAGCCACGTCGAGCGCCGTTGCCTCTATATACTGATTTTTGTGAACTTCCTTTGGAAGCACGTCCTTCGTGCCTTTTATAGCTTTAGTAATTAACACTTTATTTCTCCTATCAAAAAAGGGTGAGCCAAGCCCACCCCGAATATTAGGCAAAGCAAATAAAAATGCGGATTTGGTTTGCCGGATTGCACATTATGAACTGTAACGTGGGTTTACTATTTCTCTCCATTCAAAATCGCCGCGCTCAAGTCCTCTGATGAGGGCTTCCGAGGTCGCGATATTCGTTGCGTAGGGGATGTTGTGAACGTCGCAGAGCCTGAGAAGATCGTTGTCGTTAGGCTCGTGGGGCTTGGGATTGAGGGGATCTCTGAAAAAGATCATCAGATCGATCTCGTTGCAGGCGATACGGCTCGCAATCTGCTGGCCGCCGCCCTGACTTCCCGCAAGGAAGCAGTTGATATTGAGCCCCGTTGCTTCCTTAACGAGCTTTCCCGTGGTGCCCGTTGCGCATAGCTCGTGGCGGCTCATGATTCCGCAGTATGCAATGCAGAATTGAACGAGTAACTCTTTTTTTGCGTCATGTGCTATGAGTGCTATATTCATAAATTCCTCCGATTAAGTTTGGTGATAAGATGATAACATAATTGTAAACCTTATTCAATATAAAATCTTAAAATATTACAAAATTATCAATCAAGGAGCGTTCCGGTCTGCTGGGCGGGCGGCTCATCGGTGTTGTTTGAATAATAATAATCGATAAGAGCGGCGGTGATCGAAGAGGTAGAAGTACCTGAACCTGCCCATTCAATTGCGGAGGCGATCGCTATTTCGGGATTTTTATAGGGCGCAAAGGAGATAAGGAAACCGTTGTTGGCTTTCTTTCCGTTTCGCTGAACAGTTGAAGTACCTGTTTTGCAGGCAACGTCAACCTCAAGCGGGTTATATATGTGCCTGATATCCGTTTCCGTGGCAACTCTTCTCATACCGGTTTTAACGATGGAGTAGGTCTTATCGGAAATGGGAAGCTCTTCCGCCACCACGATATTTGTATCGTCAACCGAGCCGGTAGAGCTGTCAATGATCGCCTTAACAAGATGAAGCTCGTATCTCGTACCGCCGTTTGCAATAGTGGCGCAGTAGTTCGCGAGCTGAAGCGGAGTAAAAAGATTGTCCGACTGACCGATGGCGCTTTGAACGGTATCACCCGGTCTCCATGTTTTATTATACTTTTCCGCGCTGGCAGGACCTGCCAAAACTCCCGCCGCCTCACTGATCTCAACACCTGTTTTTTCACCGAGGCCAAACATTGAGGCGTATTCATTCATCTTGGCAATGCCAAGCTTGATGGCGCAGTTGTAGAAGAACGTGTTGCAGGAATCGCGTAATGCCCTTGTTACGGACAGTCTTGAGCCATTGCCATGCTTGAGCTGCAGGCATTCAAAGGGATGGTCGTAATATATAAATGTTTTCTGGCAGGCGAAGGTAGTGTCTTCGGTAATAGCACCCTCCTCCAGCGCCGCGCAGGCCATTGCGGGCTTAAAGGTTGAACCGGGCGCGTAAAGACCGAGAGCAAATCTGTTATACATCGGCTGCATCGGATCGTTCGCAAGCTTTGAATAATTATTATAGTAATCGTATATATCGTAGGTGGGGTAGGAAGCGGCGCAAAGCACCTCGCCGGTATGGACCTTTTGAAGAACTACCGCTCCCGCGCCTTGCGTGCGGTTAGCGTCTACGCAGACGTTTTTCAACTCCTCCTGAGCCACGCGCTGAAGATCCTTATCGATAGTGAGGACAACGGTGTTTCCCTTAACGGGAGCTTTGGTTACCTCCTCGGTAACGTTGCCCTCGTTGTCTATGGTGATGGTAAGCTCGCCGGGAGTGCCTCTAAGCACGCTCTCCATAGCGGATTCAATGCCGCTTCCGCCGATCATATCGGAAATGCCGTAGCCGCTTTCCTTCAGCGTTTCGTATTCGTCGGCATTGATTTTTCTAACCGTGCCGAGGATGTGGGGAGCAAGGGTGGAATCGGTATATTCACGGAAGGAGACTGCCTTAACGTCCGCTCCGCGATAGCTGACCTGATCCTCCTTGATAGCCGCGACAGTTTCGTTGCTTACATCGTCCGCGATCGTGATGCGGTTTTCGATTGAAAACATTCTCAGTGTAAGCTCGTAACGTATCCCGCCGATCTTAAGCGCGTCTTTAACGCTGTAATCCTCAAGCCCGTAAAGCTCCACCATAACGTCAAAGCAGTTTTGCGCCGTGGCGTAGCTCTGAACGTTGAAAGCGCCCGGGCCTTTCATAACGGCAACGGCGTCCTCATCGTCTGTGAAAACCACCTTGTTATTTTTCAGGGCGAGCGGAAGATTGTTTACATATTCCTCGTCGCTTTTTTCGAAAAGCTTGATAAGGTTGTATAAAATTTTGTTTCGCGCCGCGTTTTCGGATCTTGGCGGGAAATATGCCGCGTCAAGAATGATTGAATTCGCAAGACGGTTGGTTACCAGCGTGTTTCCGTTTCTGTCAACTATATCGCCGCGGGCAGCCTCTATCGGCACGGTGTAGGTGCTGACAGCGTTGTTTCGTGAAATATAGTATTCGTGATTTACTATCTGAATGTCATAGAGAATATATCCGAAGCCCAATACGATCGCCGCCACTAAAATCAGCGCGATCGCCGAGCGGATACTGCTGTGTCTGCCCTTCACGGTGATCTCCTTTCATCAAAAATAATACAGAGCCGTTAAAACGTTTTCGCAGGCGTGTTGAGCCTTTTTTTAACGGGATAAATGCACGCCCAAAGCAGCGGGAATAAAATCGCTGTGTAAAGCGCGCTTGGGAAGTAGAAGTTGATTATGCTGAGCTCCGCGCCTTTTACGTTCTTTATGATGATAAAGAACAGCCAGTAAAGAAAGGCGTACAGGAAAACGGTCAGCGTTGAAAAAACGAAGTTTGCAATAAACGTATTTCTTAAAATATAGGTGACGAGGGCGGCGCTGATGAAGCACATAACGCACATAAAAACCGCGTTGAAGCCCAGATGAACGGCAGAGGTCATATCCCAGAGCAGTCCGCCGAATAAGCCGAGAATCCCCGCAAGCACCTCATCCTCGCCCATTCCGAGGATTATGCACACGGGAAGCAGCAGAAAGCACCTTGCTCCGCCTATCTCAAGGGTGAGCCCCTGGGTATTCTGTATTAGGGCGATCACGGCGATTATCACCAGATAGACCGCCGTTTTTATTCCCTTTTGCTTAGAAGTCAGCTCCAATTTTATTCCCCGCTTTCGTTGTTGATAAGAACGAGGCAGTTGGAGATGTTATTAACGTCAATGCCGGGTGTGATAACGGCATAATTTGAGATAGAGGCCGGATCAGCGGCCACCTCATCAACCGTGCCGATAACAAGCCCCTTTGGTATTTTTCCGCTTATGCCCGCCGTGGAAATTATTGAGCCATAGGAAACGGAAGCATCAGCGGCAAGATTTGCCATTTTGCATTTCCCCTGCGCGGCAAGGGAAGCGTCTCCCGTAACGTAGGATATCTCGTTTGATACGATCTCATAGGCCGAAACCGAAAAATCGGGATCAAGGATCGTTTTAACTACGCTGTGGCTCGGATACGCGCTGCTTATGATGCCGACTATGTAGTTGCCGTAAAGCACCGCGTCGCCCTCCTTGATGCCGTTGAGAGTACCCTTGTTGATCGTGTACGAGCCGAAAATATCAGCCACGTCCCTTGAAACGGCGTTTGCCTCAACGAATTCGAAGCCGGGATTATCCTCTTTAAGACCGAGAGCATCCTTATAAAGGGCGTTTTGCCTTTGAAGATTTTCAAAATCGCCAAGCTGAGCCTGAAGCTCGCCAACCTGTTTTTCAAGCGCGTCTATTTTTTCAAGATAGGCGGAATTTCCGCTCGCTTCGCCGAAAACATCGGTAATGGCGTTTGAAAGCTTCGTTGCCGCCCAGTTGGCAGGGGTGAATATGATTCCGACTATGCCGGACTGCGCCGTTTCACTTTTTCCCGCCAGCGCGCAGATAAGAGCGCCCGCAAGGATCAAAACGATGATCCCCGTTATTAACTTGAAACGTTTGCTTTGGAAAAGGGTTTTCATCTTACTCTTGCCTTTCTGAGCTTTGCCGCCGCGCCGATCGCCACAGCCTCAAGCGGAATATCCGTAGTATGAACGGTGATCTTCGTCTCTTTTTCAATAAGCTCCGGAAGTCCTCTTAAAAGAGAAGTACCGCCGGTGATATAAATTCCCTTGTCGATAATATCAGCCGCAAGCTCAGGCAGAGTTACCTCAAGCGTTTCCCTGATGGCGTTTATAATTTCCGAAACGGGAACGGAGAGTACCTCTCTGATCTCTTTAGAGGTTATTTCAACTGCTTTTGGGAGACCGTCCGTTAAATTTCTGCCGCGAACGCCCATTGCGCCCTCGCCGTCATAGGGGGCGGCAGAGCCTATCTTAAGCTTGATCTCCTCCGCCGTGATAGCGCCTATCAGCAGATTGTGTGATTTTTTCATATAGTTTATAATTTCCTCATCAAGAGCGTTTCCGGCAGTTTTAATGCTTTTTCGCGCGGCTATTCCGCCGAGGGAGATAACCGCCACGTCACAAGTGCCTCCGCCGATATCAACGATCATTGAGCCCTTTGCCTCGTTTACAGGCAGACCAACGCCCAGCGCCGCCGCCATAGGCTCTTCTATAAGCTCAACGTCCGACGCGCCCGCGGAGCGTGTTGCATCCTCAACCGCGCGCCTTTCAACCTCTGTAACTCCGCTGGGAACGGAGATAACAACTCTCGTTTTCGTGAAAAACGAACGCTTTGAGGAGCGGTAAATAAAATCGTGGAGCATATCGGCAGTCATATCAAAATCCGCGATAACGCCGTCGTTAAGAGGCTTTATGGCAACTATTGAGCCGGGCGTTCTGCCGATCATCTGCTTTGCGTTGCTTCCTGTAGCAAGAACTCTGCGGGATTTAACGTCCACCGCCACAACGGAGGGCTCGCTGAGGATGATTCTGCCCTTTCTGTCGCAAATAAGGGTGTTTTCGGTACCTAAATCAATGCCGATATCTCTTGTTAATATCATAAATCTCTCTCGCTTTCAACAATCGAATATTTTAGAAATCCATATGTATTTTCTATTATATATTAATTAAAAATTTATCACAATACCAAAATATAAAATTAATAAAATATTTTAATTCTAAAAATAATTACCCTATCCGAAGGGATAGGGTAGAAGCTTTGCGCGGTTTAAAGATCGGTTGTAAACGTGTAGCCCTGCTCTCTGATGTTGTCTATAACGCTGCCGAGAATATCGGCGTTTGTACTGCTGACAGCGTGAAGAAGAATAATAGCGCCGTTGTGGGTGGATGAGGTTATATGATCGTATGCCGCTGCGGGGTCGGGCGGAGAGCTCGTGTCCCAATCGGCGTAGGCGAAGCTCCAGAAAAGAGTTTCATAGTCGAGGCTGTCCGCAAGGGCAAGAGTACGCTCGCTGAAAGCGCCTTCGGGAAATCGGAAATACTTCATTTCATACCCGAACTCATCAATAACGTAATCGTGTAAAAACATTATTTCCTCCGTGGCAGTGTCAACATCAATATTCGTGAAATTGTAATGCCTGTAGGAGTGGTTTCCCACGATATGCCCTTCGTCTATCATACGTTCTACCAGCTCGGGATTGTCCTTAACGTAATCGTAGGTGCAAAAGAAGATCGCCTTTACGTTCTTTTCCTTAAGCGTATCAAGGATCTGGGCCGAATATCCGTTTTCATAGCCTTCGTCAAAGGTCAGACAAACATGCTTATCGTCTGCCATAAGCCATTTTCCGCCGATTTCCTCGAACCGCTCTTGAAGCTTTGTTGGATCAACCGGTCTTGCGTGTTCAATGATATGGCCCGGTCCCCAGACGATCGGGGTGGTGTCATACTGAGAAAAATCAAGGGCTATCCCCGTGGGCTGAACGGTCGTATCCGCTAAGTTCGTAGTATTTGGTGAAGTGTTTTCCCCTTGTCTGTTTTCCTGCGCGATCCTGCCTGTATTGTTTGCGCAACCGCCGAGCAGAAGCAGGATCGGCATTATTGCTAAAATTATTTTTTTCATAAAAAACTCCTTCCGCAATTATTTTTTGCGAAAGGAGAAATAATATAAATGGCAGATTTTATTTGACAAATTTTTTAGTTTTAAAAAGGTAATATTCTGTATTGAAAATTATTGGGCGTTTTCTGCCTCGGCAACGCTTTTCTGCTTGAGATAGGCGTTTATGAAGCCGTCGATATCGCCATCCATAACGGCGTTGATATTGCCCATTTCAAAGCCCGTTCTGTGATCCTTAGCCATGGTATAGGGCATAAATACATAGGATCTGATCTGGCTTCCCCAGGCGATCTCCTTTTGATCTCCCTTTATATCCTCAATGCGCTCAAGATTTTCGCGTTCCTTGATTTCCACAAGCTTTGATTTCAGCATTCTCATCGCCACCTCGCGGTTCTGGTGCTGAGAGCGCTCGATCTGACAGGCAACTACGATGCCCGTGGGAATATGTGTAAGGCGTACCGCCGATGAGGTTTTGTTTACCTTTTGACCGCCTGCGCCGGAGGCTCTGTAAACGTCCATTTTAATATCCTCGTCACGGATCTCCACGTTCACGTCATCATCAATCTCAGGCATAACCTCAAGGGAAGCGAAGGAGGTGTGCCTTCTGCCGGAGGAATCAAAGGGCGATACTCTTACAAGGCGGTGTATGCCCATTTCACCCTTGAGATAGCCGTAGGCGTTGTCGCCCTCAATAAGGATGGTGGCGCTTTTGAGCCCCGCAACGTCGCCGTCAAGGTAATCGAGGGTGGAAACCTTGTAGCCGTGGCGCTCGCCCCAGCGGTTATACATTCTGAAAAGCATTTCCGCCCAGTCCATAGCTTCCGTTCCGCCTGCGCCGGCGTGGAAGGTAAGCAGGGCGTTTTTATTGTCAAACTCGCCGCTTAAAAGGGTGGAGAGGGTGAGGCTTTCGATCCTTTTTTCAATATCGTTAACGGAGGAAACGCAGTCCTCCAGCAGGCTTTCGTCGCCTTCCTCGTCCGCAAGCTCTATCATAACGAGGGCGTCGTCATAATCGCTCTTAAGGCTTTCATAGCTTGAAAGCTTAGCCTTCAGCGAGCCTGTTTTTTTCAGAATTTTCTGGCTGTTTTCCATATCGTCCCAAAAATCGGGGGCCGCCGCCTGCGCTTCAAGCTGAGCGATCTCGTCTTTTACAAGGTCTATGGCAAGCGCTTCTCTAAGATTGAGGATCGGTTTTTCCGATTCCAGCAGACGGAATCTCAGATTTTCAAATTCAAGCATCGTATTACTCCTTTATTGATACAAACACTGGTTATTATAAACAACTTATGCGCTCTTTGCAAGTAAACTGATAAAAATATGTTTACATTATTTTAATCAGTATGTTGATTTTTTATGATAAGTTAAGTATAATCTATATTAATTGAGTAATTATAAATGTAAAATTTTTACAGGAGTTACAAATGTTTTTATACGAAAATGAAATATGCCCGGTTTGTTCGAGGGAATTTGAACGGGGCGACGATATAGTTACCTGCCCTGAGTGCGGCACTCCGCACCACAGGGAATGCTATAAGGATTACGGCGGGTGCAAAAACCGCTCGCTTCACGGCACGGATTTCGTGTATAAAAGGGGCGAAGGCGTTTCTGCTCCGAAAGTGGAGAAAAGCTTCAAATACAGTCCGTTTCTCACCGAGTTACCCTTAGGTGAAGAAAAGAAAGACGAGTATTATAAGCCCGAAAATGCCGAAAGCATTGAAAATAGCGAGACCGGGGAAAAGCCGGAGGCACTTGAGCAAGCCGTTTCAGAAGCTGCTGAACCTCAGGAAAATCAAGATGAGATAGACGGCGTTAAAACCGAGGATGTCGTTTCGGTGGTAGCGGTAAACACCTTTAAATTTCTGCCGAAATTCAAAAGAAACAAGCTCTTTAACTGGAATTGGAGCGCTTTCTTTTTTGGCTCCTACTATTTGTTTTTCAGAAAAATGTACGTTCAGGGTGCCGTTTTCATGGCGCTTGATTACGTTATCAGCCTCGTGGTTTCCGCGGCGTTTATGTCAGCAGGCGTTGCCTACGCAAAGGTGTTTGTGAACGTGAAAACGCCAAACGATTATTTGGAAGCATGGAATACATTTTCGGCTGATCCCGAATTTAAGAATTATATGATAGCTACGGCGATCATATTGGTAAGCACTATAGTGCTTCATATTATTTGCGCAATGCTGGCGGATAGCCTTTACCGCAAAAAGGTTTTCAATATTATCCGTATTGTTGATGAAAAGATCAAAATGGGCGAAAGCTTTTCGCTTATAGGGCCAATGATGTCGATGGAAACGAATATGAGCCAAAAGGATATGAGAAAAATATTCCTTTCAAGGCAGGGCGGAGTAAACCCATGGGCGCCGCTTTTCGCGATGATCATAACGAATTTTTTATTAAGAATGCTTTAATTTTCATATCAGAAATTCAAAAAAATAATTTAGGAGGATATAATTATGAAAGTAAGAAAGGCAATAATCCCCGCAGCGGGTATGGGCACAAGAGTGCTTCCCGCGTCAAAGGCAGTTCCGAAGGAAATGCTCAACATAGTTGACAAGCCCGCGATCCAGTACATCGTTGAGGAGGCTTTTGCTTCGGGTATTGAGGAGGTTCTCATTATCACCAACAGAAACAAGGGCGCTATCGAGGATCATTTTGACCACGCCTTTGAGCTGGAGGCAAAGCTTGCGGGCAACGAGAGCAAAAAGGCTATTTATGAGGACGTTTTGGCATGCGCCAACTTCGGCAACATCTATTTCTTAAGGCAGAAGGTTACGGGAGGTCTCGGCCACGCGGTGCTCTGCGCCAAGAATTTCGTTGGAAATGAACCCTTCGCAGTGCTTTACGGCGATGACGTTATCCTTTCGGACGTTCCTGTAACGAAGCAGCTTTGCGACGCGTATGAAAAATACGGCAAGGGCGTTGTCGGCGTTAAGGAAGTTCCCGGCATGGCAATTACGAAATACTGCTCACTTAAGACGGAGCATATTGAGGATAACTGCTATAACTGTACCGATATGATCGAAAAGCCGAAGCCTGAGGAAATCATGGGCAACTACTCCATTCTCGGCAGAGTTGTGCTTCCTCCGGAAATTTTCGATATTCTTGAGGAAACTCCCCTCGGCGCGGGCAATGAGCTTCAGCTTACGGACGCTATGAAAACGCTCGCTCAGACTTCCGGCGTTGTTGCTGTTGATTACGTTGGCAAGCGCTACGATATGGGCAACAAGTTCGGCATTCTTGAAGCGAACATTGAGGTTGGACTCAAGCACCCCGAAACCAAAGAAGAGCTTAAAGAATTCATAAAGAAAATCGCGAAGGACCTTGACTAAAAGCGTTTTAGAAACCGAAATTTAAATTTCGATCGGCATATTTTACCAATGAAACAGAGGGAAAATATTGGATAATTATTACTATCAGCCGCCGAACTGGAATCAGCCTCCCGGATATGATCCGCAGGGTAGCGAAAACACTTCGGCAATGCGCAATATGTATTACATCGAAAAAGCAAGGCTTGAGAGAAAGCAGATCAGGAAAGCGGGCAACGCCATCGGTCTGGCCATGACGGCTTACGTTTTGGTGCAGCTGGCGGCTTCGCTCGTATTGAGTATAGACGGATTATATGAAAAATATCTGTCCTCTCCCATTTTTCAGGCAAGCTTCAACACCATAGCGGTGGAACTCTGCGCCCTTGTTATTCCGTTTGGGATCATGGCGCTCATAAATAAAAAGAATTACGAATCAGATCTTATCCCCGCGGAGAAGCTGCCCTTCGGCAGGGCTTGCCTTTGGGTGGGCTTCGGTATGCTTTGCTGTATAGGCGCTGATTACGTCGTAGGCATCCTTGTAACCATCTTCGATTCCTTCGGCTATACGCTTACTCAGCCTGAAACCGCAGACCCAAACACGCTTTTTGCCTGCATAATGAGCGTTGTAAGCACGGCGATCGTGCCGGCGCTCTGCGAGGAGTTCTCACTGCGTTGCTGCTCGCTGGGGCTTGTGAAAAAATACGGCAAGGGCTTCGGTGTTTTCTGTGTTTCGCTCGTTTTCGGACTTCTTCACGGAAACGTTATTCAGCTTGTTTTCGCCACTCTCGTAGGTCTGATCTTAGGCTTTGTTACGGTGAAAACCAACAGCATTGTCCCGGCCGTTTTGATCCATGCTTTCAATAACGGTATGGCCGTAGCAGGCGACGTTTTCGTCTATGCCTTCGGCGAGTCGGCGAATGAATATTCAACGTACGCTATGTTTGCCTTTTGGTTCATAGTAGGCGTGCTGTGCGCCGCCATATTGGCATTAAAGGGTCAGTTTAAAAAAGATATTAAAAGTATCAATTACGAGCCCTATCAAAACTCTGCCTTGAAAAAGGCAGCAACGTTCTTCTTCGTTCCGGGAATGATAATTCCGTTCCTTTTCCTCGTTTTTGAAACGTTGATGAGCGTGGAATCGTGATGAACGAGTTTATGCAAAGGGCAATCGAGCTTGCCGAAATGAGCGCCGCAGAGGGCGAAGTGCCTGTTGGCGCGGTTGTTGTTAAGGAGAATACGATCGTAGGCGAGGGAAGAAACAGGCGCGAGCTTGGAAAAAATGCCCTGTATCACGCTGAGCTTCAGGCCATAGACAGCGCCTGCAAAAAGCTTGGCGGCTGGCGACTCTGGCAATGCGAGATGTTCGTTACCCTTGAGCCCTGCCCCATGTGCGCGGGAGCGATAGTGAATTCAAGGCTGAAAAAAGTAACCTTCGGCGCTTACGATAAAAAGGCGGGTTCCTTCGGCTCTGTTGTGAATTTCAACGATCTGCCCTATAACCATAAGCCGGAGATAGTGGGCGGTGAAAATGAAGCCGAATGCGCGGCTTTGCTAACGGATTTCTTTAAAAGGCTCAGAGATACGAAATAAAATATTGCGGCGGAAATTTCACCGCCGCATTTTTTTGTTATTAATTACTATCTTTTTTTCGTCATTTGTGTTATTCTTAAATAAGAGTTTTCAATAAAGGGGTAATATTATGGAAAAGTATTTTATCAGCTATACTGCGAACGGAGAAAAATTCACGGCGAAAAGCAGCAAAACGCCTCATTTCACCGTAGAAACGGAGAAAAACGGCAACAGAACCACTGTGATTTTGAACGCCGAAACACCTGTAACGATCGATAAATTTATGATCGCGCTGGATTATAGCTACAAAGAGGATCAGAGAATTTTTGTAAACGGCTATCAGTCTTGGACGGACAGTAAGGAATATTTCCTTGATGAGGAGATGACGGAACTCAGCAAATTTGCCGAGCGCTACGTGCATAATTCTCTTGTTAAGAAGATAGGCTTGGGTAAATCGGGTGATTATGCATTCTGCGATTATCCTCGTCAAAAGGGCGTGTTTTACGGCTTTTCCTACGGCTACGTGAGAAGCGGAAGCATTGTTGATATTTTCGGCTCGTTAAGCGAAAGATGCGGCTTTACGATCGTACGCTTTGACGTGGAAAAATCCCAGGTGATTATCGAAAAGGAGCTGGAGGGCGTTGTTTTCAGCGGCAGACAGACCGTTGCTGATTACGCCGTGATCAGCGGAGAATACGATGCGGCGTTTGATGAGTATTTTGAGCTGATGGGTGTTAAATGCCTGCAAAATGAAACGAAATGCGGCTATACCACTTGGTATAACTATTACGGCAACGTCACCCAGGATATCGTTATGCGCGATCTTGAATCTCTTTCCAGGCTCGGCGAAAAGGTCGATATCTTCCAGATAGACGACGGCTACCAGAAGGCTATCGGCGACTGGACTGAAACGAAAGAGGAAAAGTTCCCGGACGGTATGAAGATGATCGCCGATGAGATACATAAAAAGGATATGCTGGCGGGCTTGTGGCTCGCGCCCCTTGCGGCTACGCGGAATTCCTCCATTTATCAAAATCACAGGGATTGGCTCGTTCACGATGAAAAGGGCAAGCCCTATTGCGCCGGCCACAACTGGGGTGGCTTCTTCGCGCTTGATATCTATAATGAGGAAGCAAGGGAGTACATCAGGAATTTCTTCAACGTTATCCTCAACGATTGGGGCTTCGATATGGTGAAGCTGGATTTCCTCTATGCCGCCTGCGTTCTGCCGATTCATGGCAAGAGCAGGGGAGAAGTTATGTGTGACGCGATGGATCTCATCAGAGATTGCGTTGGCGATAAGTTGATCCTCGGTTGCGGTGTTCCCCTTATGCCAACATTCGGCAAGGTGGATTTCTGCAGAGTCGGTGCTGATGTAGACCTTTGCTGGAAGCATAAAAAACACAGAACGAGAGAGGATGTAAGCACGCCAAACACCGTAAACTGCTCGATTTTCCGCCGCCATCTTAACGGCAGAGCATTCCTCAACGATCCTGACGTTTTCCTTCTTCGTGACAATAACCTTGATATGACCTTTGAGCAAAAGGAATTGCTCGCAAAGATCAATTCAATATTCGGCAGTCTGCTGTTCGTTTCCGATAACGTAGCCGAATACAGCGATAAACAGACCGAGGTTTTCCTCAACACCATAAAGAAAAAAGACGTAAAGATCATCAGCGCCGAGTATTCCGAGAGGAATATAATCAACGTGGAATACACTGTTGACGGAGAGGCGCAAACGCTGAAATTCAATTCCGAAACAGGCGAGATCATCAAATAAAGAAATTGAAAAAGGAAGCGCTCCGTCGTGAAGCCGCTTCCTTTTATTATCTAAAAATTTTCAAATACTGTTTAACCGAATCGCTTTTTTCGGTACTATACTAATGAAAGCTTTCAAAACTAACTTTTCCAAGGGAGGAGGGAACGGCTTGAAGCAGACGAACGTGGCTGAATTCGTTGAGGAAAATCTCAAAACGATCTTTGCTTATGCTTTATCGCGCGTTTCTGATTGTGATGATGCCGAGGATTTGACGAACGATATCGTGCTGGCGATTTTGCAGAGCGCGGATAAAATAAAAGATCCGAACGCCTTTTACGGCTACATTTGGGGCATCGCCTCAAACACCTATAAAAAGTTCTTACGAAAAAAGAACCGCCACGCATTTGAAACGCTTGATGAAAACTTTTCAGATGAAACCGATTTTACCGATGATCTGCTTTTGCGCGAGGATATTATGGCGCTGCGCCGTGAAACGGCACTGCTTTCCAAAGAATACAGAGAGTGTACGATTGCCTATTATTACGACGGCTTATCCTGCGCCGAGGTCTCAAAGAAGCTGAAAATCTCTCCCGAAATGGTAAAATACTATCTCTTTAAAACGAGAAAAATTTTGAAGGAAGGTATCAGTATGGAAAGAGAATTCGGTGAAAAAAGCTTCAGACCCGAGCCCTTTGAATTCGTTACGATTTATACAGGAATAGCGAACTCCGAATACGGAAATTTGTTCACGAGAAAGCTGCCGGGGCAGATATTGCTATCGGCGTATTATACGTCTATGTCGGTCAGGGAGCTTGCAATAGAGCTGGGCGTTGCCTCTGTTTATCTTGAGGACGAGCTGACTCTGCTTGAAAAGTATAATTTAATAACAAAGCTGCCGTCGGGGAAATATCAGACGAAGCTCGTGATATTTACCGACGTGTTTACGGAGGAATTTTATCGCTCGGCTGAAAAGACCGCAATGTCTGCGCTTGGCGATATCATTTCAGGGATCAGCGGAAAGCTTGATGAAATCAGAAAAATCAATTTTGTATGTGAAAAATTATCCGACAGACGACTTTTGTGGGGTCTCCTCTTTGTTATTATGCTTTGGGGAAACCGCGAGTTTACGCAAAGATATCCACAGTATGAAGCGGATAATAAAATTTACGGCGAAGCGCGCGGTATAAACTACGGCGTTTCAAATTATGGATCGCAAACCGAATTTGCTTGCGGTGTGTTTGCGGGCTATGCGGGCATAGATGAGAATTATTACGCTACCGCCGCCGATTTCGGAATTCTTCCCGAAAGAAACCGCTTTTTTGCAAATACGGATATGGAAGAATTTGCGCAGAAAATATATGATGCGCTTTCAGGCAAATGTGAGCCGGAGTTTATCATTCTGTCCAAAGCGGAGGAACAGCACCTTTTTGAACTTTTTAAAGACGAGATCGGTTTAATGGCAGGGCTTTATGATAAGCTGTTTGCCTACGCCTGCGAGGCTATGCGCGCCCACGCACCGAAAAGAATAAGCGAGCAGATCGAGCGTATCGTTTTTAAAACTTTATGCTTTCAAACAGTTGGCTTTATCGGCGGCTGTGCCGTTAAATCAGGCGCGCTCGCGATCCCTGATTTCAACGGTCCTGCGGCAGTGTGCGTGCGCGAAAATACGAAAACAGCCAAAGCTATCGTTAATCGGAATATTCAAATTTAAACGATCCCTCGGTCAGACTATGACCGAGGGATCGAAACTTATTAAGGGATATTTGTTACGCTTTTATCTTTTGAAAAACCTTTGCTTTCAAAAATTTTATCCGTCAGCTCAAATATCTGCT
This sequence comes from Eubacterium sp., assembly GCA_022511205.1. Taxonomy (GTDB): domain Bacteria; phylum Bacillota; class Clostridia; order Oscillospirales; family Acutalibacteraceae; genus Eubacterium_R. The sequence continues at coordinate 56,403 of JAFLRY010000004.1, forward strand.
CCATTTGCTCTTCCGAATATTCTGATTTGTTTTCACTTGCGTCACGAAGCGAAAGATCGTAAATAATTGCAGTTCCGCTGTTTTCATAGGTCTTTAGCTCAAACAATATGGAATCGCCTTTGCCATCTCCGTCCATGTCAAATTCATATTCTTCGACTTTGGCACCGTCTTTATCAACGTAAGAATTGTAGTTGGCGATAAAATCCTTCAGGTCTAAATCCTCGCCGTTGATTATATGGCCTATCCCCTCAAACAGAGCGCCGTCAGTGGCGGCATTTGCCGTGAGTGAACCGCAAAGCAAAACGGCAATCAGCGCGATTGCGATTATCAGACCCTTGTGTATTCTTTTGATATGTTTCTTTTCAGTCATCTCAAAAATCCTTTCTATCGTTTTTTCGGATGGATTGATCTGTGAGAAGGCCTTTTTATAATTATCTCTAAGCATTTATCCATTCATCTCCTAAAATTTCTTTTAAATCTTTTCTCGCGCGGTGAAGCCTTGTCTTTACTGCTGATTCTTTTATTTTCAAAAGCGCTGATATGTCCTTAACAGTCATATCCTCATAATAAAAAAGATGTATCACAACGCGTTCTTTTTTCGGCAGGGAAGCCACGGCTTTGTATAGATCATAACTGGTATCCTCTTTAAAGGTGTATGTTTCAGGCGCTTCCTCAAGGGAAACGCTTTTTCTTTTGAAAGGGGATTTGATGTAATTCTTGCTTTCGTTCACGCGAACTGCCGTCGGCCATTTATCGATGTGGGCGTTGTCGGTAAAAGGCTTATCATATTTCCAAAGCTTTAAAAATACATGCTGGAGAATATCCTCCGCGTCGCTGTGATTTTGCGTAAAAGACAGAATGATCAGAAACAGCCGCTGGCTGTTTCGCTTTATGCAGTTTATGAATTCGTTTTGAGTCATCGCTTCACCGCCCGCTGAAAGGTCCTTTCATTATTATAACAATTCAGCGCCGCAAAAGGTTACATAATATTGAATTTTCTTGAAATAAAAAATAGCCTCCCCTGTGTAAGGAGAGGTTTTCTATTGTAGGGGACGGCGTCCTCGACTTCCCGTTTGACGGGGATTGTTTTATTCGATTTTTTCAACAGGTATCGCTATCCTCGCTCCGTTCTCCGGCTGCGCGCCGTAATTGAAGGACGGCGATTTTTCTTTTATCGGCTTATATCCAAAGCGCGCAAAATCGTATTTTTCGATCGCCCTGTCAACACAGCCTATTGCATACGCGAAATCATCCTCATTTTCATATGGCTCGCTTTGAAAATAAAGATAAAGGCTTTCCGGCAGCTCACTTATCTCGTATCCGGGTATTTCAAAAGGGTAATCGAGCGGAACTTCAACGCCCGCCGCAATTGGCGAATAGCCCTCTTTAATCAAATCATCAGGTAATTCAATAAGCGCGGCAGTGTCAAACTTTTCGTTGATGCTGTTCAGCAAGCCTTCCCATTCACAGCCGTTTTCCTCGCAGTAGGATAAATAGCCGTTTGCGGTTTTGGATCTTTTAAATATCAGCTTCCTTTTCGGCTTCGTTATCAGCGAAACGGTGCATATCATCGAATTTTTATCCATATCTTTTCCCTCATTGTTTTTGATAATATGATAATGGTTTATAGGGTATTGAACGAATAAAGGAATCGGGCATGGTTCAATTCTGTATTCTTTGGGAGCAATGGAAAACCTGCTTTTGAACGCCCTTGTGAAGCCCTCGTGTGATTGAAAATTGCTTTCCAGCGCGATGCTTAAAATCGATTCATCGCTTTTGGAAAGTTTCTTCGCGCTGTTGGTCAGCATTATTTGTTTAACGTACTCGGCAGGTGTCATATTAAGAAATTCCTTAAACATCCTGTCCGCATGCCGCTTTGAATAGCCTATATAACGGTAGAGTTTTTCAATGCTGAAATCGTCATCTTCAATATGAGCTTTTATGTAGCGTTGCATTTCAGAAACGATTTTTATTTTGTCCATATCCCCACCACCATTATATTAGCACAAATCAGGCATTCTTTCTTGACCGAATCGGACAAAATTATTTTATCACAAATGGTTTTATTTTAAAACAGAGAAAACGAGGCAAAAAGGCACGGCATAAGCCGTGCCCATGGATCACCTTTTAGCAATCAGAATGAATACCTCAAGGCAAATGTATTAAGCAGTTGCAAATCAGGTATTCATTTGTTTTTATAAATCCTAATTAAAAAATTACAGATTATAAAATTTCTTACTTCATAGACTCTTCGTAAGCCTTGATCATTTTCTTAACCATCTGGCCGCCTACAGAACCTGCCTGCTTAGAGGTAAGGTCACCGTTGTAACCCTGCTTGAGGTTAACACCAACTTCGCTGGCAGCTTCCATCTTGAATCTGTTGAGAGCCTCTTTAGCCTCAGGAACTACGTTCTTGTTTGACATCTAATAACACTCCTTTTTCAATTTATTTCAAAAGCAAAAAGGATTTATCGCAAATGCAATCAATTCTTATCGCTCTTGCAAGAATATTATTAGCGCTTATTCGCGTTTTAAAATTGAAAAATTTTAGCAAAAATGAGATTTTAGTTTTACTTGATCAATAAACCTTGGCGGAGGATTCTTTACCCTTATTTTTTGCGCTATTGCAAAGCCCCGTATGCATTGACTTTATAATTTTTGAGATATATAATTAGATTAGAATTATTATGGGGTGATAATTTGAGATTTGTGGAAAGCAAAAGGGGCGTTGCCGTTGAAAGAAACGGCAAAACGCTTTATGAGTTTTGCGTTGGCAATGAGTTTTGCCGCCTCGGCGCAGGGCAAAACGCTTATTCAATGAGCCACGGCAGCTTTAAAATTAAAGAAAAGATCAAATCGAGCGATTCGTTTGATATAAAAGCCGCGTCCGTTGAAAACGGCGTGCTCATAATCGTTATTGAATGCGGTATTTTTGAAATCAGCATTGACGGCGACCGTATCTGTGTTACGCCGAATGTGCCCGAAAAGTACAACAGAATGTGGATAAAGCTTCCCGCAGAAAAGGGCGAAAGTGTTTACGGCTGCGGCGAGATATTCACGGAGTTTGATCTTCGCGGAAAGAACGTGAACGTTTGGGTTGCCGAGCATATCAACGCTTTGCAAACGGCTAAGAAGATTTTGAAAATGGCGTTCGGCGTGCGCAACACCACGAAGAAGCAGAAATTCAGGAATTACGAGACCTATTACGCCGAGCCTACCTTCATCAGCTCGCGCAAATATTATTTCCATTCCGATACCACCGCCAGATGCGAATTTGATTTCACGAATGACAATTATCATTTGCTTAAAACGGACAGTATTGCACCGTTTTATATCGGCTTTGCGGATAGTTTCGAACAGCTTGAAGGCGATCTCACCGCTCTGCTCGGTCGCCAGCCTGAGCTTCCCGATTGGGTGTACGATGGCGCGATCCTCGGCATTCAGGGCGGAACGGACGTTATGATGAGCAAGGTTGATGCCTGCCTTAACGCGAACACCTCCGTGTGCGGAGTATGGATACAGGACTGGGAGGGCAGGCGCGTTACCGCCGTCGGCAAACAGCTTCAGTGGAACTGGCAGTGGGACGAGGAGCTTTATCCAAAGCTTGACGAAAAGATCAAAGAGCTGAACGCAAAGGGCATCAAGGTGCTTGGCTACATCAATCCGTTCCTTGCCGTTGAGAAGCCCCTTTATAAAGAGGCGCACGAAAAGGGCTACTGCGTTAAGAATAAGGACGGCGAGGATTACTACGTTACGATAACCACCTTCCCCGCCGCAATGGTGGATCTCACAAATCCCGACGCTTACGAATGGCTCAAAAATATAATCAAAAAGAATATGATCGGTCTCGGTCTTTCGGGCTGGATGGCGGATTTCGGCGAATATCTCCCAACGGACTCAGTGCTTTTCAGCGGAGAAGACGCGGAGCTTAAGCACAACACTTGGGCGGCGCTTTGGGCAAAACTCAACCGCGAGGCGATAGAGGAGTGTGGCAAGCTGGGTGAAATCATGTTCTTCACCAGAGCGGGCTATACGGATACGAAAAAATATTCCACGATGATGTGGAACGGCGATAATCACGTTGATTATTCCATAGATTTCGGCTTGCCCAGCGTTATTCCCGCCGCGCTTTCGCTGACCTGTTGCGGCTTCGGCTTAAGCCATTCCGACGTGGGCGGATACACGACGTTCCTTAATCTTAAACGCTCCGGCGAGCTCTTTATGCGCTGGGCGGAGATGAATGCCTTTTCGCCGCTTATGCGAAGCCACGAGGGTCTGAATCCGGACGTTAACGCGCAGTTTGACCACAACGAGGAAGTCCTTAACCACCACGCGAAAATGAGCAGAATTCATAAAGCCTTAAAGCCGTATCTGAAAAAGTGCGTTGAGGAAAACGCCAACAGCGGTGCCGGCGTAATCAGACCGCTGTTCTTCCATTATGACGAGCCGGTGGCGTATAAAGAAGCCTATGAATATCTGCTTGGCAGAGATATCCTCGTTGCACCCGTTATCAAAGAAAACGCGAATAGCAGAAGCGTTTATCTTCCCAATGACCAATGGGTACATCTGTGGAGCGGAAATGAATACGGCGGAGGAACTTATGATATAAGCTCACCGCTTGGCGAGCCACCCGTATTTATAAGAAAAAACGCGGAAATGTTTGATGAATTATTATCAGTTAAAAACGCTTAAAAATTAGGAGGAAAAAGCGATGAAATATTTTCTTGACAGTGCCAAAATAGACGAGATCAGAGAGGCGTATGACACCTTCGGTATCGACGGCATCACCACCAACCCCAACCACATTATGAACTCCGGCAAGCCGTTTTACACGGTAATCAAAGAGCTTGCCGATTTCGTTCGGGAAAAAGGCGTTGAGGGCTGGGATAAATTCCCGATCTCCGTTGAGATCAACCCGCATCTTGACGATGCTGACGAAATGGTGGCAATGGGAACGAAAATCGCGGCAATGAGCCCCAATTTCGTTATTAAAATTCCCTGCACGCAGGCGGGCATCACCGCCGCCAGAAGATTAGAGCAAAAGGGCGTAAGAACGAATCTCACCCTCGTTTTCTCCGCTTCTCAGGCGCTTATTGCCGCTAAAAACAACTCTCTGTTCGTATCTCCCTTTATCGGCTGGAAGGAGAACAGCGGCGAAGATTGCGTTCAGTACATTCAGGATATCGTAACGATCTATGAAAATTACGGCTTCCTCGGCAAAACGCAGATCATCTGCGCCGCAGTACGAAACGGAAAGCAGTTCGTTGACTGCGCGGTTGCGGGTGCCGATATCGTAACCGCCGGGCTTCAGGTTTATAAGGACAGCTTCTATCACCCCTTCACCGATTACGGCCTTGAGAAATTCCAAGCGGCTTGGGACAACACGATTACAGAGGAATAACGGAGACAGACAAATGAAAATAGGATTTATCGGGCTCGGCATTATGGGCGAGTCCATGAGCGAAAATATAGTAAAAAAGCATAACGATAAGGTGTTTGTCAGCGATCTCAACAAGTCACAGGTGGAAAAGCTTGCCGCGGTTGGCGCGGTTCCCTGCGACAGCAATATCGAGGTCGCGAAAAACGCGGATGTAATTATCACAATGGTGCCGAAATCGGAGCATGTTAAGGCGGTTTATACGGAAATTCTTGACGAGATCAATGAGGGCAAGATATGCATTGATATGAGCACGATCGATCCCTCCGTTTCCGTTGAGGTATCCAAAATGATAAAAGCAAAGGGCGCTCAGTTTGCGGATGCGCCCGTTGTTAAATCAAAGCCCGCCGCGATCGAGGGTACGCTCGGCGTGCTTGTGGGCTGTGACGAGGAGCTTTTCCCCGTGATCGAGCCGATTTTAAAGTATATGGGCTGTAACGTTATCCGCATGGGCGAAAACGGCAAGGGTCTCGTTATGAAAATTTGCCACAATGCCCTTTGCGCCGAGATACAGAACGGTGTGAACGAAACCCTTATTCTTGCCCGCAAAATGGGCATTTCCACGGAGGATTACCACACCGCCATTTCCTACGGCGGCGCCCAGTGCTTCTATCTTGACGCTCAGTGGAAAAATATAGACAGCGAGAATTGGGCAACTGCCTTCTCTCTTGAAAATGAAAACAAAGATTTGGGCATTTGCCAAAGACTTGCCGCTGAAACCGAAACGCCTATGCCCGGCATGGAAACTGCCAAGGCGGTTTACGCCAAGGGTATGGAAGCAGGCATCGGCAAGGAGGACTGGCGCGCCACCTATAAGGTGGTAAGAGGCGATTACGATGCTTAAGCACCTGAACAGCGTTAACGACGTTAAGATCTATTCCGTTTTTGATGATGCGTTTAAAAGCTACGGCAGGGTTCATGCAGGCTTTGATCTGAGCGAACTTACAGGCTATATGGAAAGCGAAACTGCCGTGCCGGAAAGCGGAAACGTTTACGTTCCCTCGGTTGAAGCGATGGAAAACACCGAGGCGTGCGATATTATTAGAAAAACAGTATACGGCGCTATGCCGATTCAAATCGGCTACTGCAACGGTAGGAATACCACGTATAACGGCTTTGAATATCACAAATGCAGTGAGATAAATATAGCCGTTACCGATTTTATGCTGGTGCTTGGGCACGTTTGGCAGATAGAAGATAATCAGTTTTTCGTGGGCAACGAAAGGGTTTTCTTCGTGCCGAAGGGAACTATGCTGGAAATGTTCCAGACAACGCTTCATTTAAGCCCCTGCGCGGTGAGCGACGAGGGCTTTAAGGATATCGTTATCCTTGCAAAAGGCACGAATACTCCTCTTGAAAGCCCGAAGCAGATCGTTACAGATGAGGATGCGCTCCTGCTTCAAAAGAATAAATGGGTCATCGCCCATAAAGATCGAGAGCCACTTGTTCGCCAGGGCGCGCATATCGGGCTCATCGGCGAAAATAAAGAACTCAAATATTAAACAAGGTGAAACAAAATGAAATTTGAATGCGCATATATTCCAATCGGCGTGCCGACCTTTCATCTGGAATCAGCCCAAAGGGAATTTGAAAATTCAATATCAATGCTTAAAAGTGTGTGCGAGGATATAAAATATCCCGATGAAATGCTTCTTTCTATTGATAAGCTGAAAGCGTTTCTCGATACGCTTGCTCCGCAGCTCGTTATCGTTCAGAATATCACGTTCGCAAACGCGGCGTATATCAGCGAGGTATTAAAGTATTTCGACTGCCCCGTACTGCTCTGGACGCTCCGCGAGCCTGTTATTGACGGCGGCAGACTTCGCCTTAATTCGCTGACGGGCGCGTTTTCCGCGGCAAATACTATGGCGGCGCTTGGCAGGCATTTTGAATACGTGTTCGGTTCTCCCGCAGAGGAAAGCGTTCGGCAAAAGATAAAAGCGGTTGTTTCAGCTGCTAAGCTTAAGTCCGCAATGAAAGCGCTGAAGCTTGTTCAAATAGGTCACACTCCCCAGGGCTTCGGCTTCGGCAGAGCGAATGATAATGAAATGCTCAAAAACTTCGGCGTAACGCTCGATTCCATTGAAGCGAGGGAGCTTATCGACAAGGCAAAGGCATATACCGATGATGAAGCCGCCGAGTATCTTGAAAAGGCGGCAGGTTGCATAAACTGCCTGTCTGACATTCCCGAAAAAAACAGACTTGATTTCGCAAGGCTCTATAAGGCGTATTACGAATTCTGCCGCGATAACGGAGTGGGCGCGATAGCTTCCCGCTGTTGGCCCGATTTCTTCGTATCCTTCGGTACGCCCGTCTGCTCAGCGCTCGCAATGCTGAACGATCTCGGTATACCTGCCGCCTGTGAGGCAGACGCTTACGGCGCGCTTTCAATGTTCGCGGCGCAGTATTTAACGGGCAATCCCGCCTTTTTCGGCGATCCTGTTTCAATGGATGAGGGCGAAAACACTATCACTTTCTGGCATTGCGGTACCGCCGCCTGCTCTCTTGCCCGCGAGGATACGGGTGCCGTGGCGGACGTTCATTGCAACCGGAAGATAGGTCCTACCCTTGATTTCGGTTGCAAGCCCTGTGATGCCGCAACGATCATCAGAATCGGCAAAAAAGCAAACGGCGATTTTAGAATTTTCGTTTCTGTTGGCGAAATACTTGATAAGCCGAAGCAGTTTAACGGCACTTCGCTGGTGGTCAAAACGAAATCCAATGCCGCTGAGATCATCAACAGGGCGGTCAAGGACGGCTGGGAGCCGCACTTTGCCGTTAGCTACGGCAATATCAGCGAGGAAATGAAAGCCCTCGGCGGCATGCTTGGCATTGAGGTAGTTTGCTACTGATGATTGAAAAAATAATTTTTGAAATAATCGTTTTCCTTTCCAACATAATTCAGTGTATAACGGGCTTTGCGGGAACGGTGCTTGCCATGCCCTTTTCGGTTATGCTGGTGGGATACGATACGGCAAAGCCGATCCTGAATATCCTCGGCATTGCCGCGTCAATCGGCGTGTTGCTCGCCGATCGGAAGAGCGTTAATAAAAAGGAATTCATAAAAATTATTTCCGTAATGTTCGCGGGAATTATTGCCGGAATGTTCCTTGCCTCATTCTTTAAAGGCAATGCCTCCATTCTTTATAAATTGCTTGGAACGATCGTAATTATTTTTGCCCTCGTCAACGGCATAAAGTTTTTAAAGAAAAAGGAGAGCGCGGAGTTAAATCCGGTCGCCTCCTACGCGATTCTCATTGCGGCAGGCGTGGTTCACGGAATGTTCGTTTGCGGCGGTCCGCTTCTTGTAACCTACGCTTCAATGAAGCTCAGGGATACTAAGGAATTCAGGGCAACGCTTTCCGCCGTGTGGATAGTATTAAACACGGTGATCCTTTTCGGCGATATAGGAAACGGATATTTCAGCGGCGATGTCTTAATGCTTACCGCGATTTCCCTGATAGTTCTCATTGGCGCAGTTTGGCTCGGCAACCTCATAAGCAAAAAGCTCAGCAAAAAAGTCTTTTTAGTTTTAACGTATATTCTTATGCTGATAAGCGGCATATCTTTATTTGTAAAATAGCCTGTGTTCAGCAGAGGCTTAGTAATAAATAATTATTTTTCAGACGAGCTTTGATCGCTTCGTCTAAATGAAAGGGGTAAAATTTAATGGAAGAAAAAATGCAGACACACGGTATTAAATTTAAAGACAAGTTCGGCTACGCGCTGGGCGATATGGGCGGGCTTTTGTCCTTCTCACTTATCGCGGCATTCCTGAATATGTTTTATACCGACGTTCTCGGAATCTCCGCCGGCGCGATAACCGTACTCATGATCGTCGCCAGAGTTTGGGACGCGGTGAACGATCCTATCTGGGGCGCGTTTATCGATTCAAGAAAGCCCACTAAGCACGGACGTTTCAGACCTTATATCCTTTGGGCTTCGTTCCCATTGGCTGTGGGCGCGTTCCTGATGTTTTTCAAGATCCCGGGGCTTTCGGATAATCAGTATCTCATCTTTGCCTACATAACCTATATTTTCTACGGAATGATGTACACGGGCGTTAACATTCCCTACGGCTCACTTGCCTCCGTTATAACGGATGATGAGATCGAGCGTTCATCGCTTTCCATGTGGAGATCAATCGGCGCAGGCATCGGCGGTCTGCCGGCACAGATCCTGCTTCCGCTGGTGGTTTACTCAACGGTAGTTACTGCGGACGGCTCAAGCGCAAAGGTTCTTGATCCTACCAAGCTCTCCATAGCCGTTGGCTGCCTTGCGGTTTTGTCAATAATCATATTCCTTGCGCATTTCAAGCTGACCAAGGAAAGAGTTCTGCTGCCACCTACCCAAAAGCAGAGCGATTTCAACGTTTTGCAAACGATCAAGGTACTTATCAAAAACAAGCCCTTCCTCATTCTCTGCGGCGTTTCAATGCTTCTCATCTGCTTCCAGATGTATACCCAGACGGTTTACAACTATCTTTTCAAAAACTATTTTGAAAAGCCGGGTCTTTACAGCATAGTTACTATATGTACCTATCTCCCAATGGCAATGTTCCTGCCGATCATGGGCAAACTTATCAAAAAATACGGCAAAAAAGAGATATGTGCTGTTGGTCTCGGTTTCGCGGCGGCTATCAACGTTATCATGTATCTTGTGGGCTTTACGGCGGCTGCCTCAAATCCCTACATATTCCTTGGCCTCGTATTCTTATCGGGCGCAGGGCAGACCTTCCTTGTGCTTGAGGTTTGGGCGCTTGTTATGGACGTTATCGACTATCAGGAATTTCTTTCAGGCAGACGCGAAGAAGGCACTTCCTACAGCTTCTATTCATTCGCGAGAAAGCTTGGCCAAACCATCGCCGGCGCCGGCGCTTCCGCGATACTCGGCTTCATTGGCTATGACGGCAAGCTTGCCACTCAGCCTCCCGAGGTTTTAACGAAGCTCTATGACGCGGCAACCCTTGTTCCCGCTATCATTCTCGTGATCATGTTCGTTCTTACGGCCTTCTGCTATAAGCTTTCGAAGAAAGAGCTTGAAAAGCTTCATAATAATATTGAAATTATGAGGGAGAATAAGGAAAAAGGAATATAAGCAATGAAAGAAAATAAGATCCACGTTGCATACGGCTTTCACGTTAACTGCTATCATTCCTACAGGGGCGATACGAACGATAATCTCGGCTTCGGCTCGGATATCAGAATTATCAGAAAAACGATTGACGTTTTAAACAAATTCAACGAAGAGGGAATTCCCGTTAAGGCAACCTGGGATACGGAAAATTTCTTTTCCCTTGAGAAAATTCTGCCCGAATATGCCCCCGATATCATCGAGGGAATGAAGGAACGCGTTGAGAAATACGGCGATGAGAATATCATTATGGGCTACAACAACGGCGCGCTATCCGCTATGACGGAGGATGAGTTCTGCGCCTCCGTTGACCTTGCCGTAACGAATCCCGAGGGTTCGGGGCTTGCCGATATTTTCGGCACCTGTGAAAAGATCGTAAGACCGCAGGAGGTTATGTTCACTCCCTCGCAGGTAACACTTTATAATAAGCTTGGCGTAAAGGCGCTTTGCCTTTACTACAGCTGCGTTCCCTTTGACGCTTTCAGAACGATCGTTCCGAAGCTTCCCGATGAGATCGCCTTTAACCCGGTTACCTATACCTACAAGGGTGAGCGCATGACGATCATTCCCACCTACAGCAATTCCGACGTATGCGACGCGGGCTGTCTCAGAGCGTGGGTCAAGGAGCTTCACGCAAAGCAGGAGAGCGGCGAGATCAACAGCGATCTGTTCATTTTTATCAATATGGATGCGGACGGAATATTCTGGGAAACGCTGGATTTAGGACCGCTCACCGGCAAGATCGCCAATACGGACGGCATTCACGGCCTCGTTAAGGAGATCGCCGATCTGCCCTATATCGTTTACGATACGCCCGGCGGATATCTCAAAAACCACAAGCCGATCGGCAGTATTGAATTCACTCACGACACGGCGGACGGCAACTTTACCGGCTACGCTTCATGGTCCGAAAAGCCCTTCAACAGAAAAATCTGGACTTCCCTTGAGCGTGCCAGAGCAATGGCAAAGATCAACGCCGCCGAGGATAGGCTATCGCCCTCGTTTAAAGACAGAGTGCTTCTGCTTTCCACCACCCATTTCGGTCTCGCAACGCCGGTCCTCAACATTCAAAGAGAGAAAACGGCGCTGGAGCTTGCCGAAAAGGTTGTTGAAGCAGAGCTTAAAGCCCTGCCCAAAGTTGAAAAGATCACGCTTTACAATATTTCAAGATCCAATTTCCAGTGCGTTCAGCTTAAGCTGAATGAAAAGATAGAGGACATCGGAAAGCTCACTGTTAAGGGCAGCGGGTTAAAGGATTGGTCGCTCATTCCAATGGATGATGAAACCTCCTCCGTTTTTGCAATGCTCAGGTTTGGCGCGGTTCGCGATAAGTATGAGATCGAGATCACCCAAAACGGCAGAAGGAAGAAAAGGGAATTCTCAAACGTTGTTGCCAGCGATAAGTTGACGATGAAATTCTCCGTTCACGGCAATCTCTATGAGGTGTCGAGTGACGGCAAAATTCTCGGCGATGAGGAATTTTTCAAAAGCTTTATCACCTACGATAATAAGGAATATTCTTTTGATAAAAAGACTGCGACCGCGCTCAACTGCGCGGGGAGCGCAAACGGCGTTCGCGTGAGCGGAGAGATTCATCTTCCCGATGAACTTCACGCGGGGCATTTTGAGTATGATTTCTTTACGATTAAAAGCTCAAGCGCGGTGTTCGCGAGGATAAACGTACAGTACCCCTATACCTCTGAAAACACCTCAATTTCAACGGAGAATTCATCTCTCGGCAGATATTCCGATATGAAGTGGACCGAGGCGGTCCCGCTCCAAATAACCCCGAAGCTCAGCGGTGATATTTCAGTTGTTAAGCGCAATTTTATGGAGGACGTTTCAAGCTTCAGAACCCAGTCCTTCCCCGAATGTGACGACAAAAACGATCAGCTTGCTTCCTTTAATCATCAGCTTACGGGCGGATTCGTGGGGCTGACCGATGAAAACGGCGGTATCATTATCGCCAACGCGCGCCAAGTCCTCAATTCCATGGCACATTGCCCTATGCGCCTTGAAAAGGATAAGACCGTTCGTATGAATCCATTCGGCACTTATTACGGAAAACAGCGCCACCACTGGGGCAGGGCGAAGGACGAGATCCTCGCCACCTACACGCTCGTTACTCCGCAGGGCAAATCGATAGCACCATCGTATAACGGCAACGCAGAAACGGCTATGCTGGCGTTTTACGCCGTAGATACTCCGATCCCCACAGACGATGAACGCAAAGAGATCAACGCCTTTGCGGACGGCTGTGTAGCGGTCGCTCCCGAGGGCGCGCTCGTTCAGGCGTTTTGCGGCGATAATGTTGTTATCAAAGCGGCGAATGCGGACGGTGTTGACGAGAAAGACCTCAAAAGTCCCGTGCTTTCAGGCCTCAACGGCAACCTTATGAATTACATAGCAAAAGGCGCAAAAGCTATCAGCCATATAGTTGCAACCCAAATCAAAAACAGAAAGTGATGATACTATGTCATTCGTAATAAAAGCAATGGGGAAATTCTGGGAGAGCAATTCCAAAAAGGACGCAAGGCTTCGTGCCACCCAGACCGAGCCGGAGGGAATAGAGAGGATTTACGATATTCCCTATATTGATGACGGCGATAAATATCATCTGCTGGATGTTTACTATCCCGAAAACAGAGACGGAAATCTCCCCGTAATAATAGACGTTCACGGCGGAGGTTGGATGGCAAACGTTAAGGATTTCAACCGCCTTTATTGCCTGCACCTTGCTAAGAGGGGATACACGGTATTTAATATGAATTACCGGCTTGTTCCCTCCGTAACCGTTAAGGAACAGCTTCAGGACGTTGCCTGCGCCATAAAATGGATAGGGGAGCATATGGCGGAATATCCCTGCGATACGGATAAGATAATGCTCACTGGCGATTCTGCGGGCGGTCAGCTTGCTTCTTACGCCGCAGTCATGATGAAGTGTGAGGAGCTTCGCCGAGTATTCGAAACTGTTGATTTTGATATGAAGCTTTCCGCCCTTGCACTTACTTCGCCCGTTGCCTATATGAATAAATGCGGCGTTATGAGCATTTATACAAGGCAGATGTGGGGCGATTACAAAAATAGCGAACATGGCAAATATATGGATTTTGACGATATCGCTCATTTAGCACCGCTTCCGCCGACTTATCTTGTAACAAGCAGCGGCGATTCGATGGGCAGAAAAACCACACGCAGAGCGGCGGAGAAGATAAAGCAAACGGGAAGCGAATACAAGCTTCACGATTATCCCAAATATGAGGGAAAGCATCTTCCCCATGTTTTCGCCGTGCTTCGCCCCGAAAGCAAAGCCGGAAGCGAGCAGATAGACGAGATGCTTGAATTTTTCAGAAAACATATTGGATAAAGAAAATCCCCTGCGCAACGCGCAGGGATTTCTTTTTATATTTAGCGAAATTTTTCTAATCTATATAACTGCTCATCATCAACGGTATCAACTCCGTTTTTATAACGGTAGCCCATTTTTTTATAAAATTCCACGGCTGTAATAGATGCGGGAATTTCAATGCGTTTTGCCCTTAAAAAGTATTCGTCCTGTTCAAGGGTTTCGATGATTTTTCTGCCGATTCCTTTACCCTGATATTCGGGCAATACGAATATTGTAAACAAACTGCTTTCATCTTCTTTACCCCAGTATGCGCCGATCCCGCCGCAACCGATAATTTTCTCATCTTCACAAACAACGTAAAAATGCACCCACGTTGCGCGCTCGATCAATTTCTTGGGCGTGAAAAAGAGAATTTCCTTTTCGATGAATTCAGGCGAATAATCCTTACTATTCGTTGTTCTTAAAGTTTTGGCAATCACCTCAGACAACTCTACGCTATCCTCATTTTTGAATCTTCTTATGATCATTCTAAAATCATTCCTTTCTGAATATATCAAGTATATGGTTTGAGAGACCGACGCAGTCCTCGCGTTCGCATATCTTATAATGATACTCCATATAATCGGCAAATGTATCGTCATTCATAGCGTTTATCGCATCCATCATATAGCGGTGAAGTATATCCGTGCCGACGTAATGAAGCCTTGTTACGTTGAAATCAGACATCAGCTTATCAATATCCTCTTTGCGTTGCGGGAAAAATAAGCCCTCAGGCACGGGCATAGCGTTAAAATCGCCGTCGATCAAACCCTTTTCTCTCAGTTCGTTTACAGTTCCCGTGATATAGTTCTGATGTATGAGAATATCAACGCCTACGTAGGCGCAGAATATCACGCCACCCTTTTTCGTAACTCTTATGGCTTCCGAAATAGCGCTTCGTCTGTCCTCCTCTTTGAACAGATGATACATTGGACCGAGTAGGAGCGTTATATCGTACTTGTTATCCTCAATGAAGCTGAGATCGCAGGCGTCGCCCTGAACCACCGTAACATTCTGCTCAGGTGTTATTTTGCTTTTGAAAACGTCTATATTGTGCGGGATGAGCTCCACCGCGTCAATGTTGTAGCCCTCGTCCGCAAGAGCGAGGGAATATCTGCCCGTACCCGCGCCGATCTCAAGTATACTCATTCCCTTTTCAAGATATTTTTTAATGTATTTCATCGTAGTTATGAATTCAACGGAATTCGCCCTTGGCGCAAGTCTGCCATCCTCATCGTGGCTGTTATAATATTCGTTTAAAACTTCTATTTCCTTTTGTCTGTTCATCGTTTTTTCTCCTTTTTATAGTTGATTATAGTCATTCTTTCGTTTATGATTTTTCGCTCGCCATACATCACATAGCCAAGCTTTTCGTATAGGTGGATATTGTTTTTCTCTTCTAAAATCGTATCGAGCCGCCATTCGGTTGAATCGGGATATTTGCGCTCGGCAATTATCAACGCCCGCTGACCGACGCCTTGATTTCTGTATTCGGGAAGAATATAAAAGCGATTTAAAAGCATATGATCGTTTCTGCTCCCGATCTCCATTGCTCCCGCGATCTTGCCGCCCCAAAGCACCCAGTAACTGTCTATAATTGGATTGAGAAAATGTATGCTGAATTTTTTCAGGCGTTCCGTTGCGGGGCTGGTATCATAATCTCGATATTTATCAAGGGTGTCTTTAAAGCCTTTTTTCTGGTAACGCCAAGCTTTGAGCATTTCGCGCTTTTTGATTTTTACTAATTTGATGTTTTCCATATCTTTCCCTCCTAAAAAAATAACCGCTGACGAACTTGTGTTCATCAGCGGTTTAATATGCTATCGCAAAATCACGATTTAAATAACCCCAAATGAACACACGACAAATAATCCCATGCGTAATCCATGAGATAAAGATCGTTGTTCATTTTTGAGTTTCTGTAAATCATAACTAAAATTCCTTTGTTTTCTTTAGTTAATATTAACAAACAAATATAGATTTGTCAACATCGTTATTTATGATATTTTGAATTGTTGCTTATCGAAAACGCGCGGTATACCTGTTCCAGAAGCACCATTCTTGCAAGCTGGTGGGGAAGAGTAAGCTTGCCGAAGGAAAACTTTATCTTGCCGAGCGCCTTGACCTCATCGGAAATTCCAAACGATCCGCCGATTATAAATGTAACCGCAGAATGCTCAAGGCTTATTTTTTCAAGCTGAGCGGAGAATTCGGGAGAGGAAAACTCTTTTCCCTCAATGCAAAGGGGAATAACACAGCTCCCCTTTGGGATTTTGGCGATAATGCGCGCGCCCTCTTTTTCGATTACGTTTTTGATTTCCGAATCGGACGGATCATCGCCGCAACGCTCCTCCGCCACCTCGATAACGTTCACCTTTGAAAAAGCCGAAATACGCTTGATATATTCAGCGCAGCCGTCTCTCAGATACTGCTCCTTTAGCTTGCCAACGCAAACAACGTTCACACTTATCATAAAACGATCAGTCCTCCGTTATTCTCCGGCGCTGAAACGTAGAGCCTGTAATCTGCGTTTTCTTTAGCCCCGATCTCAGCGAGAGCGGCAATTGCGCTCTGCCTTGCGATTTCAGGCACATTGTTTTCCTTGCTTAAATGGGACAGCACAAAGCGGGTGGTGCCGCCCTGCAAAAGCTCTTTGGCAAATTCGCCGGCGGCGAAATTTGAAAGATGGCCTTTTGCCGATAGTATTCTTTTTTTCAGTATGTAGGGATAGGGTCCGTTTTCAAGCATTGAAATTTCGTGATTTGATTCAAGAAAGATCATATCCGTGCCCGCGAGAGTTATCTTAGCATCGTCCGTAACGTAGCCCGTATCGGTGCAAACGGAGATCTTTCTGCCGTCTGAAAGTGTGAATTTATAGCCCAAGCAGGAGACGGAATCGTGGGAATTCCTGAAGGCCTCGGCCCTGATGCCGTCAAGCTCAAGAAATCGGTCTATTTCAAAGGCGCTTACTTTTTCATTGATTATCTGCACTCGGCGCATTTCCTCAAGGGTTTCGGGAGACGCGAAAACGGGAATTTTATGCTTCGAGGCAAACACCCGCACGCCGGAAACGTGATCGTGGTGCTCGTGTGTAACGAAGATCGCCCTGATGCTTTTGGGATCAACGCCGATCCTGCCCAGCGCGATCTCGCATCTTTTTGCCGAAACGCCGATGTCCACCAGCACTCCGCCGTTTCCGGACCCAATATATATTGAATTTCCCGAGCTCCCCGAAAAGAGCTGACACGCTTTTGCCATAGTTTTCTCCATTCAGGCAAAGCAAACCAAATCCAAACACGGTTTATTGGTTGCTTTACCTATGTTTCAAAAAACAAGGGTGACGAACGTCACCCTTATATACTGTAAAATTTATTTAACCCACTTCAGCCACAATATTGGCTTCGCTTACCTCAACGCGCTTTATAACAGCGCCGAGATTAGAGAATTTTTCGATAACGTCCTCGTAGCCGCGGTCTATATACTGCACGCCCTCGATAATTGTTTCGCCCTTAGCGATAAGGCCTGCAATGATGAGCGCCGCGCCCGCGCGAAGATCGGTAGCCATAACCTTAACGCCGCAGAGCTCTTTTACGCCGTCGATGATCGCAAGCTTGCCGTCCACCTGAATATTGGCGCCCATTCTGGTGAGCTGACCAACGTATTGGAAGCGGTTATCCCATACGGATTCAGATAAAAGTGAAGTACCGTTAGCAACTGAAAGAAGCACTGCCATCTGGGGTTGCATATCCGTTGGGAAGCCCGGGTGGGGCATAGTTTTAACGTTGCACTTGTTGAGGGGCTTAAATCTTGTTACACGGATCGCGTCGTCATACTCGATAACTTCCGCGCCGGCTTCAATAAGCTTTGCGGTAATAGATTCAAGGTGCTTCGGGATCACGTTTTTAACGAAAACGTCTCCGCCGCAGGCAGCCGCAGCAAGCATATACGTTCCCGCCTCGATCTGATCGGGAATTATGGAATAGGTGCAGCCGTGGAGCTTTTCAACACCGCGGATTTTTATAACGTCCGTGCCGGCGCCTCTAACGTCCGCGCCCATGGAGTTGAGAAAGTTTGCCACGTCAACTATATGGGGTTCTTTAGCGGCATTTTCAATAACCGTAAGCCCTCTTGCGAGAACGGCGGCAAGCATAATATTTATAGTTGCGCCAACGGAAACGTTATCCATATAAATGGAAGTTCCCACAAGCTTCTCAGCGCTGGCGTAAACCATTCCGTTAGCGATCTCAACGCTTGCCCCAAGCATTTCAAAGCCCTTCTTATGAAGGTCTATGGGACGCACTCCGAAATCACAGCCGCCGGGAAGTGCAACCTCGGCGTTCTTGTATCTGCCGAGCATCGCGCCGATGAGATAATAGCTTGCTCTGAAATGAGAAGTCAGATCGGACGGTACGCTTTTATTCTTTATATATCTTGAATCGATCTCAATAGTATCGGCATTGACAAGCTTAATGTCAGCGCCCATGCTATCAAGAATTTTAATGATATATGAAACGTCCGAAATTTTAGGTATGTTTTCGATCCTGACAACGTCGTTGGCAAGGATCGCTGCGGGTATAATGGCAACAGCCGCGTTTTTGGCTCCGCCGATATTAACTTCGCCGAAAAGCTCGTGTCCGCCCTCGATAACAAAATTTTCCAAATCGATTCCCTCTTAACTAAAGACTTATAATATAAGGTAAGTAAAAGCAAAAATGCGAATTTGTAATCAAATGCATTCGGAGTACAGCGCCCGTAAACCTGTGTGAAACAGACAATATCGCCTATGGTGCTATACTTCTTTGCTATTTTAACACAGTGTTTCAAAAAAATAAAGCCCTTTTAATATTTCGATACACTTTTGTAACATTTATTTTCGACCGAAAACAACAATATATATGGCTGAAACCGATAAAATGATGCTAAATAAAG
Source organism: Eubacterium sp. (assembly GCA_022511205.1). Classification (GTDB taxonomy): domain Bacteria; phylum Bacillota; class Clostridia; order Oscillospirales; family Acutalibacteraceae; genus Eubacterium_R. Next base: position 75,290 of record JAFLRY010000004.1, read on the forward strand.
TGAAAAAATTTTTTTAAAAAAATTTACAAAATCACACATTTACAATATTTACAAAAGAATTACACGCTTATTTCGCTTATGTTCTGTTATATTATTAGTGAAAAAAGAGCGGTTTATTACAAAGTAAATTCATCATTTTAAAGAAAATTTTGAATGAAATTTTATATAAAAAGAGCAGTCCGAAGACTGCTCTGAAATTTCATTAAATCGTAGCGTGCTGATTGTTTATTTCTCCGCCGGTGAGCGCATTATCGAATGCCTTTATCAGCTCCTCGGTAAAATCAGCGTCTCGCTTCAGTGACGAAAGACCGCGGATGACGCCAACCACCAGCTCGTAATAATCGCTTCCTTTTTCCGTAGTATCAAGCGCGCCGTCCAAAACCGAAAGAAATATCTCGTCTATAAAATCCTTAAGGGGCTTGTAATGATATCTTTGAACAGCGGCTTTCGGAACATATTTGGCAAGCCCAAACGCTTTTAAAAGCTTATAAACGTCGTAGGCAAGCATAGTATCAAGCTTATGCAATATAGGCCTCGCAATTACCCAATAGGCGCTTAGCTTTTTACCGCTCAGCTGAAGCGCGGAAAGCCTCTCGGAAAAATCTTCCTTTGTTTTGCATTCAAGCACCCGGTTGATCACGTTTGCGGCGTGCTTTGCGAGAAACGGCATTGCCTCAATTTCTCTGCCGTTTAAAATGACGCTTTTCAGGTGATCAACGTCATAAGTAATAGTATCGTTATCATTTACCGTAACGGTAACGATGGGCGCGGGATAACCGCAAAGAGAGCCCACGTTCACCTCGGTTATTGTATTGCCTTTTTCGCTTGTGAATTTAGCGGTGCTTTGCATATGGCTGTGGCCCACAAACATATATTTTAGCCCCGTGTCCGCAAAGCGGGAGGCAACGTGATCCCTGTCGGCAACGCAGACAGAGCCGATCGCTATAAGCGGCGATATGTGGGGCATAAGCAGATGATGCTCCGCGCCGATGATCATACAGCCGTCACACTTCGCGTTTTCGATCTGCCGTTCTATCCACTGCCAGCAATCCTCGGTAAAGCCCGCGTGATCGTTTTCGTTTTTATCGTCATTCAGGCAAAGGACTCTCAGCTTGTTACCAAGCTGAACTGTATAACAGATTGTGCCGATTTTGGTGATGAAGCTGTCTATTGCCTGTGCAGGGCCGAAATCCTTATAGAATTCGGGAAGCTCGTCGCTCCTCATAACCTCCACGTCATTTGAAACTGTATCGCCGTCAAAGCGCCTTGGGTTGCCGTCACAGCACCAGTCGTGGGTAGCGGTGATAACGAAAACCGGCTTTGATTTTTTCAGATCGTAAAGCTTTTCGCGGAATTCGACATGAGAAGCTCTTTCGCCGTTATTCGAAAGATCGCCCAAAATAAACACCGCGTCCGTATCGCTTTCGGCAATCTGCTTGAAGGCGGAATCTATAATCTCCCCGGTTTCGGCAAGGCATTTCTGATCCGAGCCTGAGCGAAGCTCGTATGCCTTTCCCGTAGTTCCGAGTGTTTTTGAATAATGGTGTGTGTCCGCAATAAAAGTGATTTTCATATTTCCCGCTCCGCTATTTTATTTTTGTGATTTTATCACCCTTAACGAGATAGACGTTATCGGCAATATCCATCATGGCTTTATCGTTCATGGAATCGGTATAAAAATTCTCTATGTGAGCGTCGGGATAAAGCTCGTTAAATATTTTCACCTTGTTTTCAAGAAAGCAAAGTCGGGTGAATTTCCCCGTTTCCCTGTCTATGCTTGAGCCAACGTAGTTTTTGATATTCATTCGCTTCGCTATTTCGTCAAGGATAAAATCGGTTGTTCCGGAAACGATGATGTCGCTTTCTTTCCTGACGGTTTCGTACCACGGCTTGATCTTCTTTTCGTTTTTATTCCAAAAATCAACGATGTGTTCGGTAGGATCGCCGGCGTTTACGTAATATCCTTCAAGAAAAGAGGCGTACGCCTTTATCGCTTCCTCCACCGTAAAGAGATGCAGACCGTCCTTTATAGCTATAACGATAAGCTTGGGGATATATTTCCAAATCTTTATATCTCGCTTAACATAATAAAGGATAAAGTCGACGAGAGTCTCGCCGTCATATATCGTGTTATCAAAATCAAAAACGTTAACGTTCAATTGCTTCACCGCTCTAAATATATACTGATTTTATATTAACAAATCATGTGAAATAAATCAATATTTTCCGCCGTTGAAGCTAAAATTCTTGACATAGTGCGAAATTAAATATATATTAGAATAAGTATATTTAAATATAATATATTTATTTTATGCATTCCGTAAGGCACAGGTTCATTTTATGAGAAAAAACAATCCTATTAAAACAGACATTATTATCGTAGGCAGCGGTGTAGCGGGGCTTTTTGCCGCCCTTTGTCTGCCAAGGGATAAGGAGATCCTTATCATCACCAAAGAGGATCTCAAGGAGTGCGATTCCTACCTTGCCCAGGGCGGCGTTTGTGTGCTTAAGAGCATTGATGATTTCAACTGCTATTTTGAGGACACGATGAAGGCGGGTCACTACGAAAACGATCCCGAAAGCGTTCGCGTTATGATAGAATCCTCCCCGGAGATAATCGGTAAAGTGGTTGATCTCGGCGTTAAGTTTGATACGGATAATGACGGCGATTTCGACTATACGAGAGAGGGCGCTCACAGGCAAAACCGCATTCTTCACCACAAGGATGAAACGGGTAAGGAGATCACAGCCACGCTGCTTTCCATTGCTCTTGAGCGTGAGAATATTACCCTTGTTCCCCAAACCACAATGGTTGATATTATTGAAAAGAACAATATTTGCTACGGCATCGTCTGCGAGGACGAATATGGAGAAAAGGGTACGATAGTTGCCGATGATATCATTCTCGCCACCGGCGGCATCGGCGGGCTTTTCAACAATTCAACGAATTTCCCCCATATAACGGGCGACGCTTTTGCCATTGCCCTTATGCACGGCATTGAGCTTAAGGATATGAATTATATCCAGATCCACCCAACAACACTTTACAGCAAAAAAGAGGGCAGGCGCTTCCTTATAAGCGAGAGCGTTCGCGGTGAGGGTGCTATACTGCTCAATGAAGACGGCAAAAGATTTACGGACGAGCTTCAACCCCGCGACGTGGTGACAGACGCTATCTGTAAGGAAATGGAAAAATTCGGAACGGATCACGTTTATATAACGCTCCCCGGAATGGCCAGCGAGGAGGCAAAGGAACGCTTCCCCAACATCTTTGAGGCGTGCATGGAGGAGGGCTACGATATCACGAAGGACAGAGTACCCGTTACTCCCGGCCAGCACTATATGATGGGCGGCATCAAGACGGATATCAACGGCAAAACTTCTATGGAGCATCTCTACGCGGTGGGAGAGACCGCTTGCACGGGCGTTCACGGCAAAAACAGACTTGCTTCAAACAGTCTGCTGGAAAGCCTCGTTTTCTCAAAGCGCGCGGCGGATCTTATAGCCGCCTCAAACGGTGAAAAAGAGGGCGAGATCCCCGATGTTGATCCCTATTCCTACCCCGAAAAAGCGGTTCGTGAAAAGAATTTCAAGAATCTTATAATGAATGAAATCAAGAGAAAGGACAGAGCCTTTTATGATAAATGGTGTAACGATGAAAATTAACGTTGACGAGTATATTCTCAACACTTTGCGCGAGGACATAACCAGCGAGGACGTTTCCACCAACGCCGTTATGCCCGAGGACAGGCAGGGAAAAGCGGAACTCATCTGCAAGCAGGACGGCGTTATCTGCGGCCTCGGTATTTTTGAGCGCACCTTTAAATTGTTGGATGAAACATCACGTTTTGAAACCGAAGTCAAAGACGGCGATTTCGTAAAAAAAGGTCAGCTTATCGGCGTTATTTACGGCGATATCAAGGCGATCCTTTCGGGCGAGAGAACGGGGCTTAACTATCTCCAGCGAATGAGCGGCATCGCCACCATGACGAGGGAATATATGGATGAGCTTAAGGGCTACAAGACCGTTTTGCTTGATACGAGAAAGACTACGCCCAATATGCGCCCCTTTGAAAAATACGCCGTAACAGTCGGCGGAGCGACCAACCACCGCTATAATCTTTCGGACGGCGTGCTTCTGAAAGACAATCACATCGGCGCTGCGGGCTCGATCACTAAGGCTATTCAGATGGCTAAGGCATATGCGCCTTTTGTAAGAAAGATAGAGATCGAAACGGAAACCCTCGAGCAGGTGCAGGAGGCTCTTGATGCCGGCGCTGATATCATCATGCTTGACAATATGGATAATGAAACGATGAAAAAGGCTGTTGAAATGATCGGCGGCAAGGCGCAGACCGAGTGTTCGGGTAACGTTACGAAAGCACGCCTTAAGGAGATCGCGGAGATCGGCGTTGATTTCGTATCCTGCGGCGCGCTGACCCACTCCGCCCCCATTATGGACGTAAGCCTTAAAAACCTGACCCCCATTGAATAATATGAAACTGATTTTACTTTCCTCTCTTGAAAAGATTATGAGAAATGAAGCTCCGAGCAATAAAGAATTTCGGGGCTTCTCTATGCTTAATAATGAAAAAAAGTCTTTTCAGCTTTATATCGAAGCGGAGCACGATGCCGTCAGCCTTGAGATAAAGTCTGATTTGGACTGCGTTCATGCCTACACAGTCGAGTATATCCCAAGCAAATTTGCGATCAACGAAAAGACTGCCGACGATTACGTTATAAGAAGCGAAGACGGCTATTATCCCGATCTGCTTCTGCCTGTGGAGGAAGATATCAAGCTTGAAAACGGAAAAAAGACCCTGTGGTTTGAAATAGATTCCGAGGATACTATCCCTGCGGGAGAACACGTTATTGAATTGACGGTTTCAAGCGGCGCTGAGCGGGAAACCGCCGCGCTGACTATAGAGGTTATCAATTGCCCCCTTGAAAAGCAAAGCCTTATTTTCACAAACTGGTTTCACACGGATTGCCTTATGGATGAATACAAGGTCGGCGCTTTTTCCGATGAATATTGGCGCATCGCCAAAAGCTATCTGAAAACAGCCGTAAGGCACGGGATGAACTGCGTTTTAACGCCGCTATTCACACCTCCGCTTGACACGCAGGTGTTCGGTGAACGTCCCACTGTTCAGCTTGTTGACGTTACCGTGAGCAAGGGCAAATACACCTTTAATTTCGATAAGCTTATAAAATGGATCGATATGGCGCACGCCTGCGGCATTGAATATTTTGAAATGTCCCATTTCTTTACGCAATGGGGCGCGAAGCACGCGCCGAAAATCGTGGCAACGGTGAACGGCAAAGCGAAAAAAATATTCGGCTGGAAAACCTTAGCCGTATCAAAGAAATACAGAAATTTCTTAACTCAGTTTTCAACGGAGCTTAAGGCATTCATTGAAAAACGCGAGCTAAAGGACAAGGTGCTTATCCACGTCAGCGACGAGCCGAATAAATCCACCTACCACACCTACGTTCCCGCTTCCAAGCTTATACATAAGCTGTTTGAGGGCTACAAGATCGTTGACGCCCTTTCGGAGTATAAGTTTTATGAAGAAGGCATCGTCACCGGCCCCATAGTGAACAACATAAGCGTTAAGAATTTTATAGGAAAAGTGCCGGAGCTTTGGACTTATTACTGCACCGGGCAGGATCACGAATACGTTTCAAACAGATATTTCTCCATTCCCTCCGTTCGAAACAGAGTGCTTGGCTATCAGTTGTATAAATTTAACGCCGTGGGATTTTTGCACTGGGGCTTCAATTTCTGGTATACGAGATTTTCAAGAAAAAAGATAAATCCGTATGAGATTACGGATGCGGGCGGAAGCTTCCAGTCAGGCGACAGCTTTGTAGTTTATCCGGGAAGCAACGGCGCGCCCCTTTGCTCCCTTAGGCTAAAGGTTTTCTACGATGCGTTTCAGGATATGATGGCGCTTCAAACCCTCGAAAAGCTTGCGGGCAGGGAAGCGGCGCTTTCGATCCTTGAACAGGGGCTTGATGAAGAACTGACTTTCTCGTGTTATCCCCATTCGGACGAATGGCTTCTTGAAACGAGAGAAAGAATAAATCGCACAATAAAAGATTATATATAAATAGCGGAAGGATTTGCTCCTTCCGCTATAAGTTTTTTAGCCTGTGATCGTTCCGCCGCCGAGGACGGTGTCGCCGTCATACAAAACCAGCGCCTGACCTACGGTGATCGCCCGCTGTGGCTCGTCAAAGGTGATCTTAATAGTATTCTCGTCAAGCTGAACAGCGGTGCAGGGCTGTTCCTTCATATTGTATCGCGTTTTCGCCTTTAGCTTCATCGGCTCGGCAATGGAAGAAACGCTGATGAGGTTTATATCATTGGCTATTACCTCTTTCGTCAAAAGACTTTCGGCGTTTCCGAGGGTGACAATATTTTTCTCAATATCCTTTGAGCAGACGTAAAGCGGCTCCTTGTAGGCAATGCCAAGCCCCTTTCGCTGACCTATCGTATAGCGGATAATTCCGTTGTGCTGGCCGAGGATTTCGCCGTCGGTAGTCACAAAATCGCCCTTGGGATAAGTTTTATTCGCGTGGCCTTCGATGAATTTGGCGTAGTCGCCGTCCGGCACGAAGCAAATGTCCTGACTGTCCCTCTTTGCGGCATTGATAAAACCGTTTTCCTCGGCGATTTTTCTTATCTCTGATTTTCTGTAATTGCCAAGGGGGAAACGGATATGCGCAAGCTGCTGCTGCGTGAGAAAATAGAGAACGTAGCTTTGGTCCTTCGTTTCGTCGATTCCCTTTTTCAGCAGGTATCTGCCGCTTGCCTCATCGTATTCCACGCGGGCGTAGTGTCCCGTAACGACGTAGCCGCATTGCAATTCCTCCGCGCGGTGAAGAAGCGCTTTGAATTTCAGATAGCGGTTGCAGTCTATACAGGGGTTGGGCGTTCCGCCGCTCTCGTAGGTGGAGATGAATTTTTTAATTACCTTTTCCTCGAAATCGTCCTTGAAATTAAAGACGTAATAGGGCATTTTCAGGGAAAAGGCAACGGCACGCGCATCCTCGATATCGTCCAGTGAACAGCAGGTTTTCTCCCTGCTTATGCCGATATCCTCGTTGTTATAAAGTTTCATCGTAACGCCGAGGCAATCAAAGCCCCGCTCTTTCATCAAATAAGCGGCAACGCTGCTGTCAACGCCGCCGCTCATTGCTATAAGTGCTTTCTTATCCATACAGATCGCAGCTTATCCTCCGTATTCGATCATTTTATCAATGCATTTTTTCGCTTTAAGGCGTGTCTCCTCGTCTATCTCGATATCCTCGCCGAACTCGTCATTGCAGCAGGCAAGCACGTCCGGCAGGGTGGTGATCTTCATATTGTGGCAAACAAGATCCTTTGAGAGAGGATAGAATTTCTTATCGGGGCAGTCGTATTGCAAATGCTCCGCAATGCTGTTTTCCGTGCCGATGATAAATTCCTTCGCCTCGCTCTTTTTGGCGAAATCCATAATGCCGCTGGTGGAGCCGATGTATTCAGCCTTTTCCCAAACCTCCGGCATACATTCAGGGTGAACCAGCAGAAGCGCGTCGGGATGCTCAGCCTTTGCGGCGTTAACGTGCTTTGAGGAAACGCGGCAGTGGGTGGGACAGCCGCCCGAAACAAGCTTGATATTCTTATCGGGGCACTGCTGCTTAACGAAGGTGCCGAGATTGATATCGGGGATAAAGAGGATATCCTTTTCAGGCATAGCGTTGATAATTTTAACCGCCGATGATGATGTAACGCACACGTCGCAGATCGTTTTCAGTTGGGCGGTGGTGTTTATGTAGGCAACCACCTTGAAGCCCGGATTCATCTCTTTAAGCTGCTCGATAAGCTCGTTATCCATTTGCTCCGCCATGGGGCAGCCCGCGTCCTTGTTCACGAGGATAACGCGCTTTTCGGGGGAGAGTATCTTAACCGTCTCCGCCATAAAGCGCACGCCGCACATAATAACCGTTTTGTTGGGTACCTGCGCCGCCTTAACGGAAAGAGCGTAGGAATCGCCCACGAAATCGGCGATCTCCGTGATCTCCCGCGCCTGATAGGAATGGGCGAGAATGCATATATCCTTCTCCGCTTTTACGCGGAGTATCTCCTGTTGCATTTCAAAAACTGTCATAATATCGTCCTCTTAATCAAGTTTGTAATTTATTAGAGTATAACATTATTGATTACTAATTGCAATAATTGTGATGTATTTAACAACCCTCGTTTTGTACATAAAAACAAAATGCCCGGATTTGCTCCGAGCATTTTATTTCAATTAAGCTAATTTATATAGCGTGCCTGTATCTTTGCCTACGATTTCAAATGTTCTGTAATTGTCACCGTCAAGAAGTGATTTCAACAACCTGCCCGCGTCAATAGCTGCACTTTTATAGGCTTCTTCTTTGCTTTTCCCTTCCTTAATGTAATAATCATAAAGTTTTTGCATAGGCGTGCCGTTCCAATTTCCGTTATCACCGCCAAACAGAATGCGTGCAGAAAACGGCTCATCTTTTTTTATATTGCAAAAGGCATAAACCGCACCCTGCATATATACTTTTATGATTTCAATATCAACAGGTAAAAGGTCTGCTGATATTTTGTATATCTTTTTATGATTGTTTTTTATCATAATATTCTCTCTTTTTCATATATTATATGCTACATATTAGACGTGAGTCCAATCTGATTCAAACCAGTTTTGTTCGCTGTAATTAAAAATAGTAACTGTTCCACTTCCCGAAGCATGGCGGACTTGATTATATCCAACCTCTATTTTAACCGGTCTCCTTAAGGCGTTGGCGGCATCTTCAGCATTGGACAATGAGTAAGTACGCGTGCTTCTACTTGTGCCACTTGAAGCGGTATTAGCTGTGTAATTGTATTCCAACGGTGTTCCGCCACATAGCCAATTGTCTGTTACTTCAAAAGTTACTTGAAGTATACCGCTTTGATAAAATGCATATTTTCCAATATATTTTACACTTTGAGGAATTGTTACAGATGTTATTGAATAACAGTTGCTGAATGACAATCGCCCTATTTTTTGTAAAGAATTTGGGAAAGATATTGATTCAAGAGCAGGACAATCATAAAATGCTAAATCACCAATAGTTGTTATTGTTTGAGGAATTGAGATCGATGTTAGTGAAGTAAGGGATGTAAATCCGTTGCTTAAAATTTGAGTAACTTCTTTTTCATTGTGCATTTCAGGAATTTCTATCATTTTGCAATTCTTTGCCGCTCCACCTGCTTTTACGCCATAAGTGTCATCATCAAGCAAAATGAATTCCAGGATATTATCTGACAAATCAGATCCACTTACACTACCGAGATTATCGCTTTTACCGTCTGTGTAATAGATGATAAGTTCACCGTTAACAAGCTCTGTTTTGGCAATACCTCTGCCCGGGTCACCTTTATCGCCCTGCACGCCGGTATCGCCTTTCGCGCCGGTATCACCTTTCTCTCCCTTTAGCTCTTCCTTAAACTCCTCCAGCCATTCTTCCTCGCTCGTTGCGTTGGTCTTTCCGTATTTCTTTGCGATCTCATAGGCGGACAGTCCGTCGTCGCCGTCTTTTCCGGGCGCGCCGTCTGCACCGTTCTTGCCGTCAGCACCCTTGATATTGCCAAGATTTAATACAGTACCGTTATCAAGAGTAACGGTCAACGCGCCTTCTTTGGAAACGGTTACGTTTTTGATTCCTACACCGTCCCTGCCGTCTTTGCCGTTAACACCGTCAGCGCCTTTGTCACCCTTTTCGCCTTTAGCACCATCTATACCGTTGATACCGTTTGTGCCGTCTTTTCCGTCCTTTCCTACGATCCGACCAAGGTTGATCGTTTGATTATCGGAAAACGTTAAAACAAGCTCACCGTTAGTATTGATATTCACGTTGCTGATACCGATTCCGTCTTGACCGTCCCGTCCGTCAGTACCGTTCAAGCCGTCCTTGCCATCAATACCGTTTGCGCCGTCAATACCGTTTATGCCATCAATTCCGTCGCGACCGTCTTTACCTACAACGTTTCCGAGATTAGCTGACGTTCCGTTATCAAATATTATTATAAGCTCGCCGTTTTCGTTTATTTCTGTTCTTGAAATGGCGTTATTACCATCTACTCCGTCCTTACCGTTTTCGCCTACAACCTTGCCAAGATTTGCAGTTGCACCGTCCGAGTAAGTAATAATAAGCTCGCCGAAATCATTGATACTGGTTTCTGTAATTCCTATGCCATCAGCTCCGTTAACACCGTCAGCTCCGTTAATACCATCTGCGCCGTTGACGCCGTCCTTGCCGTCTGCGCCTTTTATAGCGCCGAGATTTAAGGTTGTGCCATTGGATAAAGTAATATTAAGATTGCCGTCCTCGGTAATAACGATTGAGAGAATGCCGATACCGTCTTGTCCGTCTTTACCGTCAAAACCATTCTTGCCATCAACGCCGTTCATGCCGTCTTTACCGTTAATTCCATCAATGCCGTTCGTGCCTACGATTTTATCAAGGTTAACCGTAGAGCCGTCAGAAAATGCAAGGATAAGCTGACCGGCCTCATTAACACTTGCCGATGAGATACCTTTGCCTTCTTGACCGTCCTTGCCGTCTATGCCATTCGTGCCGTTGACACCGTTAGTTCCGTTTATGCCGTCTTTACCATTCTTTCCGTTTGCTCCGTCTTTACCGTCAGAGCCCGCAACCTTACCAACATTTATAGTAGTTCCGTCTGAAAGGGTAATGATAAATTCGCCCTTTGATGAAAATTCAGCATTTGCAATGCTTGCACTGTTTTGATTTGAAACGTTGGCAACTGCCTTGTTCCATTCAGCTTCAGTTCCCGTATAGCCGTTTTCAACTGCGATTTCATATGCTGATTTGCCGCCAAGGGATTTCAGCCAATCTTCAAGATTTCCGGTATATCCTTGCTCTACCGCAAGCTCATATGCCGATAAGCCGTTTTTGATCTCCCCGGAAGCGGGCAGAGTTCCGGTTTTGTGTACGATATTCGCTACGATAAAATCAATGCCTATCATAAGTAAAATAGTCACAACAAAGCATAATAATTTTATGAAAAATTTATTCTTTCGTTTTTGGTTATTAGAAGCAGTTTGAGTATCCATATTCTTCCTCCTAAATATTATTTGAATTTATTATAATACTCAAATTGCAGATTGTCAACGCAAATAGCGTTTTACAAAGAAATATTATTCTCTTTCATTTAAAATCATAAGTAGGTGATATTATGAGCTTTGGAAATAATTTGCGTACTTTAATTGAAGAACGAAATCTAACTCAAAAGGAACTGGCTAAAAAGCTTAATATAGCTCCGTCTACAATGGGTAGTTATGTTCAAAATACAAGAGAACCCGATTTCAATACGTTAAAATTGTTTGCGGAATACTTTGATGTTTCAACTGATTACCTTTTAGATCATAATTCAAATCAAACCTTCAGTCATCAGGAGGATGAATTGCTGCGAATTTTTCGATCGTTATCTTCCACTCAAAAAGATATTTGTATTGAGCAATGCAAAGCGTTTGTAAAGATAAATTACAGGGAAAAAGAAGAAACGGCAAAATCATCATAGTAGATTTTAAAAATTATAGTAATCAATAAAAACAAATGCGGCGAGATTTTCTCGCCGCATTTGTTTGATATATTATTTCATTATTACCTGTGCAATGCAATAACAGATTTTATAAATCGTCTGCTTTGCAGACCCTATTCTCTTCTCTTTTCACTTCTTCACTCTTCACTAAAACAAAATGCTCCCCGAAATAGGGGAGCTGTTTGTTTTAATGTCCGCAGCCCTCGCAGTGAGCGCAATCGGTGGGGAACATAGCAGGATCATAAGGGATATTATTCTTATCATAATAATCCTTAACCGCCGCCTTAACCGCTTCCTCAGCGAGAACAGAGCAGTGAAGCTTGTGCGCCGGCAGGCCGTCGAGAGCCTCAACTACTGCCTTGTTTGAAAGCTCAAGCGCCTCTTCGATCTTTTTTCCCTTGATCATCTCCGTTGCCATTGATGAGGTAGCAATGGCAGAGCCGCAGCCGAAGGTGTTGAACTTAACGTCTGTAATAACGCCGTCCTCAACCTTAAGGTAAATTTTCATGATGTCTCCGCAAACGGCGTTGCCTACTTCGCCCACGCCGTCAGCATCGTCCATTTTGCCAACGTTTCTCGGATTCTGGAAATGATCCATAACCTTTTCACTATATAACATGATCCATCTCTCCTTTTGTAAGTGATTCCCAAACGGGTGATATGTTTCTCAAATATTCAACGATCCCCGGAACGGTATCGATGATATATTCAATTTCCTCAGGTGTGTTTTCCTCGCAGATGGAAAGTCTCAGCGAGCCGTGGGCAACCTCGTGGGGCAGACCGATCGCCAGCAGAACGTGGCTGGGGTCAAGTGATCCGGAGGTGCAGGCAGAGCCGCTGGAGGCTTCGATTCCCTTCGCGTCAAGGAGAAGCAGCAGGCTTTCGCCTTCTATGCCCTCAAAGCACATATTGACGTTGCCGGGAAGTCTCTTAACGGGATCGCCGTTGAGAACGGAGTGGGGAATAGCGGATAAGCCCTCAATAAGCCTGTCGCGAAGCTTTGATACGTATTCGGTGTTCTTATCAATGGCGTTGCAGGCATCGTCAAGCGCCTTGGCAAGACCAAGTATAGCGGGGAGATTTTCCGTTCCCGCGCGCTTACCGCGCTCCTGAGCGCCGCCCTCAATAAGATTCTGAAGCAGTATGCCCTTTCTGCAATAGAGCGCGCCAACACCCTTCGGTCCGTGGAACTTGTGGGCGGAAAGGGAGAGCATATCAATGTTCATCGCCTTAACGTCTATCTTGATATGACCTGCCGCCTGAACAGCGTCCGTGTGGAAAAGAACGCCCTTTTCCTTGCAAACCGCGCCGATCTCCGCAATGGGTTCAATCGAGCCGATCTCGTTGTTGGCGAACATAATCGTAACGAGGCAGGTATCCTCTCTTATGGCGTCTGCAACCTCCTGAGCGGTGATGATGCCGTCCTTATGAACGTCCAGCAGGGTGATCTCAAAGCCCTCTTTTTCCAGCTTATTCAGCGTGTGAAGCACCGCATGATGCTCAAAAGCGGTTGAGATGATGTGCTTCTTTCCTTTTTTCGCGCCAAGGATAGCCGCGGTGCGGATCGCCTGATTGTCCGCCTCGCTTCCGCCGGAGGTGAAATAAATCTCTCTCGCCTCGGCATTGAGGTTTTTAGCAACGCTCTGCCTTGCCGCCAGAAGCTGCTCAGCCGCTTCCTGACCCGTTGTGTGCAGGCTTGAGGGGTTGCCGTAATATGTTTCGAAAGCAGGCATCATGGCATCAAGCGCCGCTTTGCTTATCTTAGTTGTTGCCGCGTTATCAGCATAAACAAACATATTCGTTTCCTTTCATAAACTTATTTGGAATTGAATTCCTACTAATTTAGTATGATTATATAGCCGCAATTTATTAATGTCAATACCAAATAACAAAAAAATCAGCCTTAATATGTAAAAATTCCCACAGCCGAAACAGCGTGAGAATTCTATTCTTTATAGGATTTTGAAATATCCACCAATCCAGATATACAATTAATCGTTTAGCTCAGCAGAAAAAACGGCACTGATTGAAAGCGCCGTTTTAATCATAATTATAGTTTTTATCAAACAAATTTCACGTCATTATCCTTGATCCACCAATATGTCTGCACGATGTAGGCGAGAACTTGGGGGCCACGCATAAGCTGGCCGTACCACGGCGCGTCAAGGGCGTCCGGGTTTTGCATCAATTCTCTGACTTTCGCAACGTTCAGCATTTCATTGAGTGGAGAGCTTTTATCTGCAAGCACCTCTTCCGTCATTTTGCACACCTCGGCAAAGTAAACAGGATTGTGGGTCTTGGGATATGGGCTTTTTTTGCGCCACGTTATCTCGTAGGGAAGCTCATTCTCGAACGCCTTTCGCAGAACGCCCTTTTCTCTGCCGTCCAGCGCCTTGATAGACCAGGGCATATTGTAGGCATATTCCACGATTCTGTAATCGCAAAACGGCACGCGCACCTCAAGGGAGCTCTCCATGCTCATAACGTCCTTACGCACCAGCAGAGTTTGCATAAACCAGTCAAGATTCAGGCGAAACATCTCACGCATACGCCGCTCTGTTTTGCTGTCCGTATCAAGCACTGAGGTTTTGTTCACCGTTTCAAGATAGCGCTGATGGGCGTATTCCTCGCCGTTCGGGAGCAAACCATCCTTTAAAACGCTCTTGCGAACATCTGTTGAACGGCTCCAGGGGAAGGTCTCTTCAAACAGAATATCCTTGTTGTGATACCAGGGGTATCCGCCGAAGATCTCATCGGCGCATTCGCCTGAAAGCGCAACGGTGTGCTTTTCTTTGACCGCCTTGCAGAACAGCAGCAGGGATGAATCCACGTCCGTAAAGCCGGGCATCGTGCGGGCGTAGGCGCTTTCAATGAGCGCCTTTGCAACGTCCGCATTGTCAAGCACGATATTATGGTGTCTGCTGCCGATATAATTGGAGATCATATCGATATAATCGCTGTCTTTGTTTGGTTGAAAAAGGCTCGATTTGAAGTATTTGTCGTTGTCAACGTAATCAACGGAGTAGGTGTCCAGCACTCTGCCGTTGTCCTTATAGTTTTCGCCGGCGATCATGCTGATGATAGAGGAATCAAGTCCGCCGCTTAAAAAGGTACAGAGGGGAACATCGGAAACAAGTTGGCGCTCGATGGCGTCTTTCACGAGAAAATGGGTGTGTTCAATGGTCTGCGCCTCGTTCTCCGTGTGTTCTTTCGCCTCGAGATGCCAGTACTCTTTAATCTCGGTCTTGCTGTCCTTATGGATCATATAGGCGGCGGGCGGTAGCTCCTTTATATCCCTGAAAATTGCCTTACCGATAGTGCTTGCCGGGCCGAGCATAAATATTTCATTCAGCCCGTCAGAGTCCACCTCGCTGGTAATTTCGGGGATCAGCAAAAGACTTTTGATCCTGCTGGCAAAGGCGAAAACTCCGTCTTTCTCCGCGTAGTAGAGCGGCTTAACACCGATCCTGTCGCGGCAGATGAATAGCTCTTTTTCCTCATCATCCCACACGGCGTAAGCGAAAATTCCGTTCAGCTTCTCACAGGATTTTTCTTTCCACTTGTGATAGGCTTTGAGAATGACCTCCGTATCGCAATGGGTTTCAAATTCGTAGCCGAAGCTTTTCAGCTCGTTTCTTATTTTGTCCGTATTGTATATTTCGCCGTTGTAAACGATCGTGTATTTTCCGAAGTGCATCGGCTGAGTGCCCTTTTCGGGATCTATTACCGAAAGTCGGCGGTGGATCAGGGCGGCGTAGGGCTTAAGAAATTCACCGCTCCCGTCAGGGCCTCTCATTTTCAGACTTTCGCTTATATCCTCAATAAGGGGGCGCCTTTTTGTTAAATCTATGTCCTTTGATAACATTCCTGCAATTCCGCACATAGTAATCACCTCGAATTATTATATGCGTTTTATAGAAAAAAGCTAAAAAAACGCTTGACTATGGCAAACAGGTGTGATATATTATTAAGGCATTGAGAAATGCTGGTGTAGCTCAGTTGGTAGAGCAGCTGATTTGTAATCAGCAGGTCAGG
>JAFLRY010000040.1 GCA_022511205.1 Eubacterium sp.
CGGCGGCAAATTCCTCTGCCGCCTTGTAGGGGTCTATACAAGCAAGAATCGGTCTGATCATTTTGCACCTCGTAATACGGTTTTTAATAATTCATCTCTATAAAACTCAATTTATGATACAACTATAATAATAACACAATTATGGAATTATTAAAAGAACCGCCTGCGTTTCGGCGGTTCGGGATTATAAATAGGTATTATATATGTTTTAAAACATCGTAAATATCGGTAATAGTGGGAACATCAGGGCGGAGGTCTTGATTTTCAAACCAGCCCCAGTTCATTCGGATCGCCTTCATATTCGCGGAAAGTGCGCCCTCAATATCGTTGATCGGGTGATCGCCCACGTAAACGCATTCCTCAGGCGTAAGCCCTAATTTCTCCGCCGCGTAAACGAAGATATCCGGCTGCGGCTTCGCGAAGGGCAGATCGCCCGATACCACGAGGATATCGCAGTATGGCATAAGCCCGCTGTTCTCCATTTTCATATGCTGTAAAATAGACGGTCCGTTGGTGACTACTCCCGTCTTAATGCCGCGCTTGCGAAGCTCCTTGAGCAGGGGGATTGAGCCCTCGAAGATCACATTGTGACAGCCAAAAAGCGTGTCGTAGTGATCCGCCAGCACTGTTTTGCCGGGGGAATCCGTCCACGCCCACTTATCGATAAGCCCCTGATACCATTCCTCGCGGTCAACGTAGCCGCCGTTGCCGGTATCCACCATATCCTGTCGTCTTTTTAATTTTTCCGCTTCATCGAGCTTGGGGAAAAACTGCGCCATAAAGGTGTCCATATATTTTTCAAAGGCGGCAGTTCTGTCCTGCAAGGTCTCGTCAAAATCAAATAATACTGCTTTTGTCATAACTAAGCTGCTCTTTCAATTCATCAACGTTTTTAAATATTTTTTCAGGGCGGAGATAATCAACCAGCTCCACCGTAACGGTTTTGCCGTATAAATCGCCGCTGAAATCAAATATGTGTGTCTCACAAAGGGGTTTTTCAACCTTCCAAGTGGGGCGGATGCCGATATTGGTAAAGGATTTGTAAGTAATATTGTCCACGGTGGTGAGGCTTGCGTACACGCCGAATTTGGGCACGGTGAGTCCCTGCGGAAAATTCTGATTTATCGTGGGGAAGCCTATCGTTCTGCCCCGCTGATCGCCTGTGATAACCTCGCTCTCAAAGGTGAAATTATAGCCCAGCATTTCATTAGCCGATCTGATCCTGCCCTCAGTCAGCGCCTTTCTTATACGCGTTGAGCTTATGGGCAGTCCCTCAAATTCCTGCGCCTCAAGAATTCGCACCCAGATATCGCGAGGTTCAAGATAGCGCCTCATATCGAGCGCAGACCAGGCAGCGTTTTTGCCGAATCTGAAATTAAAGCCGCAAAGAAGCGTTTGAGCCTTAAACTTATCTATCACGATCTTTTCGATGAATTCCTCGCCGCTCATATTCTTGATATCGTCAAAATTCGCGAAAACGGCGTTAGGATAGCGCTTTTCAAAAATGCTTTTTTGCAAAAGTGTGAATCTGTTATTCACGCAGTAGATCGTAACGTTCTTCGCGCCCGTAACTACCGTTTTGTGGGCAAGGTGCATACCGTCAAAATCACCGATTGCGATCGCTATTCTGTTTTTATTCGTGTTGTTTTCCATAGTCTTGTTTATTTTTCTATAAAGATGCGTTTGATTTTTAGCTCACCGTCAATCGCCTGACCCAAGCCGAGAAATTCATCTCCGCTGTAGACGCGGCATATCTCGTTTTGCCGGGGGCAGACTTTTACTCTGCCCAAATCAAGCGCGCCCCCGTTTTTGAATCGAATACCCTGAGCGGCGGTAACGCTGATTTTTTTATATGCCCAAAGCGCCTTATCGAGAGGAAGAAGCATATCTGCAACAGAGATACCGTTGTTCCGCTTCTCCTGCAATTCCTCTAAAGTTACGCAGTCGTCAAGGGTAAAGCCCATAGCCGCCGTTCGCGTGAGGGCGGTCATCACCGCGCCGCAGCCGAGCATTTTGCCGATATCGTCGATAAGCGAGCGGATATAAGTGCCCTTCGAGCATAAAACGTCTATAACGTATTCGCCGTTTTCTTCGCTAATAAGCTCCAAGCGCTTTATTTCAACCTCGCGTTCTGCGCGTTCTACTTCTATTCCTTTGCGGGCAAGCTCATAAAGCCGTTCGCCGTTTACGGAAACAGCCGAGTACATAGGCGGAAGCTGTTTTATTTTTCCGCGGAAATCGCTCAACGCCGCTTCAACCTCGGCTCTGCCCACATTGACCTCATACTCAGCAGTAATCTCACCCGTGATGTCCAGCGTATCCGTGGTTTTGCCGAGAACGAATGATGCTCTGTATTCCTTATCACTTTCCGGGAGATAATCAAGAAATCTCGTGGCGCCGCCCAGCATGATTGGCAAAACGCCCCGGGCCATTGGGTCAAGAGTGCCCGTATGACCGCATTTCTTTTCGCCGGTAATACCGCGTATTTTAGCGCAAACACCGAAGGAGGTGATCCCCTTCGGTTTATTTATGCATATTATCCCTGTCATTTTAAAAGCTCTCCGCATTTTTCGATGATGCGGCGCTTTGCCTCATCAACGCCGCAGTCAAATCTGCAGGCCGCCGCCTGAGCGTGGCCGCCGCCGCCGAAAGCCTTGGCAAGCTCCGCGGCGTTGAAGCTCTCAAAGGTGCGCAGAGATGCTTTACAGGTCAGATCCGGTTTTTCGCGGATAAGTATTCCGATCTCAACTCCGTCGATCTGGCGGGTGAGGGGAGCGAGCGCCTCGGTTTCCTGCTCATTTGAGCCTGTAACGCGGTACATTTCCTGAGTTACGGTCATCACCGCCACCTTGTCGTCATAGAAAAACTCCATACCGTCAAGAGCAAGCCTTTCAAGGTGGGCGTAGGTTTTGGTTTTCGTTTCAAACATAACGCGGTTGATGTAGCCGTTGTCTGCCCCCATATCGATAAGCCATGCCGCGATGCGCATGGTGGAGGGCGTTACGGAAGCGTAGCGGAAGCAGCCCGTATCGGTGGAAATACCGGTGAAAAGGCAGTTTGCCATATCGCGGTCTACCTCGGCTCCAAGCTCGCAAATGACTTTGCAGATCACTTCGCAGGCCGCCGCCGTATCCTCAAGAAGCAAGGCGTCGGCATACTCCGTATTGGTCATGTGATGATCTATGCAGAGATCGATTTTTCCCGCGTAGCTTTCGGCAAGTTCTCCCAAAAGGTTTTCCGTTGCAACGTCAACGGCAATCACGAATTTCTCATCGAAATCATACTGCGGCATATCAGCGTATAGATAAGCGTATTTTTTCGGAATATCATCCGCGTTTATAACTCTTGCGCGCTTGCCGATTTTTAACAGAGCGCGGCAAAGCCCAAAGCCCGCCCCGAGGGTATCGCCATCCGGGTGGGCGTGGGTAAGAATAAGGATATCATCGTGCTCTTTCAGCAGAGCCGCACATTGCTTTACGTCAATTCTCATTGGTAGTATCCTTTAGTTTTTCAAATATTTCCATACCTTTTTCGATAGAATCATCGGCAATAAAGGTAAGCTCGGGAGCTTTTCTGAGATGAAGATTGTTTCCAAGCGCGCGGCGGATATAGCCCTGCGCGGAGGTAAGCCCCTTGCAGGCGGTTTTCGCCGAATCAATGCCGTCCATAGCGCTGATATACACCTTGGCATAGCTTAAATCGCTGGATACCGTAACGTTCACCACCGTGAGAAGCTTATCCTTTACCCTGGGATCCTTCAGCTCCCTCATAAGGGAGACGATCTCCCTTTTAATGTCCTCTGAAATTCTGTCTACATGAAATCCTGCCATAATTGATCCTTTATATTAATCTCTGTATTCTTCAACTACATAGCACTCAAGGATATCTCCAACCTTGATATCATCCCATTCTTCAAGGGAGATACCGCATTCGTAGCCGGAGGAAACCTCTTTAACATCGTCCTTAAATCTCTTAAGGCTCTTGATCGGAGTGTCGGCAAGCTGTTTGCCGTTTCTGATAACGCGCATTTTGCCGTTTTTACGGATCGTTCCGCTTGTAACGATAGAACCCGCGATAGATCCAACGCTTGAAAGCGTGTAAATTGCGCGAACCTCAACAGTTCCCGTGTCTACGTTTCTGTACTTAACGGAGCGCATACCTCTCATGGCCGCTTCGATATCCTCAATAGCATCGTAAATGATATTGTACTGCTTGATTTCAACGCCGTCTCTTGCCGCGGTATCCGCCGCAACCTGCTCAACGCCCGTAGCAAAAGCGATGATGATAGCGTTAGAGGCGTCCGCAAGCATAACGTCTGAATCGTTTACCGCGCCTACAGCGCCGTGAATGATCTTAACTCTTACCTCGTCGTTTTCGATCTTGAGAAGCGACTGCTTAACCGCTTCAACAGAGCCCTGAACGTCTGCCTTAACGATGATGTTCAGCTCCTTGAGCGTGCCTTCCTCAAGGGTGGAGAAGAGCGTATCAAGCGTAACCTTTTGATAGAGCTTGAATTCCTCCTCCTTAGCGGCGGTTTTACGCTGTTCAACAAGCTCTCTCGCAAGGCGCTCGTCTAATACGGCGTTGAATTCGTCACCGCTCATGGGGGCAGTGTCAAGACCCATGATTTCTACGGGAACGGATGGGCCTGCGCTCTCGATCTTTTTGCCGTTGTGATCCGTCATGGCGCGCACTCTGCCGACCGCCGTGCCGGCAACAACGTAATCTCCGGCGCGAAGCGTACCGTTCTGAACGAGGAAGGTGGCAACAGGGCCTCTACCCTTGTCGATTTTCGCCTCGATAACGATACCCTTGGCGGATCTGTCCGGATTAGCCTTGAGCTCGGCAACCTCTGAAACGAGAAGGATCGTTTCAAGAAGCTTATCAATACCCATTTTCGTTTTCGCCGAAACGGGTACGCATATTACGTCGCCGCCCCATTCTTCGGGAACAAGGCTGTATTCAGTGAGCTGCTGCATAACGCGATCCGGGTTAGCGCCCTCTTTATCCATTTTGTTTATAGCAACGATTATTTCAACACCTGCCGCTCTGGCATGGTTTATCGCCTCAACGGTCTGGGGCATAATGCCGTCGTCCGCCGCAACTACAAGCACGGCAACGTCCGTAGCCATAGCGCCGCGGGCGCGCATAGCTGTGAATGCCTCGTGACCGGGAGTATCAAGAAACGTGATCTTTTCGCCGTTGATCTCAACCTGATAAGCGCCTATCGCCTGGGTGATACCGCCTGCTTCGGTGGAGGTTACGTCCGTATCACGGATAGCGTCAAGGATAGAAGTCTTACCGTGGTCAACGTGACCCATAACACAGACAACCGGGGGACGGGTGATCGCGTTCTCATCGTCCTCGATCTCTTCCTCGATGATCTGCTCCTCAATGCTTATTTCAACCTTCTTTTCAACTCTCGCGCCAAGCTCGGTGGCAACGATCTCCGCGGTGTCAAAATCAATTACCTCGTTAACGGTTGCCATAACGCCGAGTGCCATCAGCTTTTTGATTACCTCGGTGGCGGTCATACGAAGAAGCGTTGCAAGATCGCCGACGGTGATCTCTTCGGGAACCTGAATTTTGATCTGCTGTTTCTTTCTCTGCTCAGCGATACGGGCAAGACGCTGCTGCTCCGTTTCTTTTTTGGAGCGGGCGTGCATACCCTGGGGCTTCTTCTTTCTGTATTGCTTTGATTTCTGATTGAGCTTCTGCTTTTTCTGGTAATCACCCATTGAAGCGGCAGGAGCGATATCCTCATATTTCTGGTTGTATTTCTCCAGATCGATATTGTTTACACGGGTATCGATGCGGCGCGCTTCGCCCTTTGTACGGGCCTGGGGAACCTGATTTGCCTTTTTCTTCGCCTTTTCCTCGGCGCGCTTTGCCGCCTGCTCCGCCATCTGAAGAATAGCCGCCTGATTTTCGCGTCTTTTATCTTTTTGAGTAGGAGCGGCCTTTTTCTCGGCAGGCTTCGGCTTTTCCTTCTTTTCCGCGGTTTCCTTCGGTTTAGCAGAATTGAAGTAGGCGTTAAGATCCTTAACGCTGTTTTCAATCGTTATTTTATCAAAAAGAACGTTCAGCTCGCTTTCCTCAAGCACGGTGGACGCCTTTTTTGCCGGTCCTTCGCAGTATTTGCTAAGTATTTCGATAATTTCCTTGTTGGTTTTCCCGAAATCCTTTGCGATATCGGAAACTTTAACCTTTATTACCATATATCGAATTCCTCCCAAATTAATTTATGATCTGTCTTGTAATAGTGAAATGATTTTTTTACTGAAATTTTCGTCGTTTACCGTGATAATTCCTGCCTTGTAGCCGCAGGAATAATGGATCTCCGAAATCGTTATATCGGGTATAAGCACGGGCAAGTCAATGCTTTTCTTTTCCATTGTGATCCCGATTTCACGCCGAAGTCTTTCAGACGTATCGCTCGTGAAAATCAAGAGTGAAGCCTTTTTGTCCATCAGCGCTGAGAGCGCCGCGTCGTGACCCATGGAGAGCTTTCCCGCCCTGCGGGCAAGACCAAGCATTGAAAGTGCCTTATTCTTTTCCATTTTTTATTTCTTCTTCCATTTTATCATATATTTCGTCTTCAATTTTCATTGAAAAGGCGCGCTCAAAGGCCTTTCGCTTTCTCGCCTTTTTAAGACATTCGAGGTTATTGCAAACGTATGCTCCGCGGCCGTTTTTCTTTCCCGTAAGATCGAGGCTGACCTCTCCCTCCGGGCTTTTAACGACTCTAACCAGCGTTCGCTTATCAAACATCTCGCCGCAGCCGGTGCACATACGCTTCACTTCACGCTTAGCTTTCATAACGTCACCTCAACAATTTATTTTTGCGGGCCCTCATAGAAGCCTGATTCGGGCTTGATATCTATTTTCCAGCCTGTAAGCCTTGCGGCAAGTCGAACGTTTTGGCCCTTGTTTCCTATGGCAAGGCTGAGCTGATCGTCCGGAACAGTGGCGCGGCATGCCTTTGCGCTTTCATCGAGGATCTCAACGCCGCATACGTCAGACGGAGCAAGCGCCGCCGCAACGAATTCCTCAACGTTGTCGCTGTAATCAACGATATCGATCTTTTCGCCGCCGAGAGCGTCAACGATGTTGGAAACTCTCTGTCCTCTCGGGCCGATGCAGGCGCCTACGGCGTCCACGTTTTCATCCTTGCTGTAAACTGCGATCTTCGTTCTTGAACCTGCCTCACGGGATACGGATTTGATCTCGATCGTGCCGTCGAAAATCTCGGGTACTTCGGTCTCAAACAGGCGTCTTACAAGGCCGGGGTGGGTGCGGGAAATCATAATCTTCGGCCCCTTCGTGCCGTCCTTAACGTCTACAACGAAAATCTTTACGGAATCGCCCTCTTTGAGAACCTCGCCGGGAACCTGCTCGATTTTGGGGAGCAGAGCGATCGTTTTGCCTATTTCAACCGTTGCGTTGCCGGTTGCCGGATCAATGCGGTCGATCTTTGCGGTAACGAGTTCCTGATTCTTGCTCTGGAACTCCTCAAACTGCTTTCCTCTTTCTGCGTCGCGGATACCTGCGCGGATAACGTGCTTCGCCGTCTGGGCAACGATCCTTCCGAAATCCTTCGTTTTGAGCGGAATATCTATAGTTTTTCCGATTTTAGCGGATTTGCGGATCTGCTGAGCCTCTTCAAGGGTGAGGTCGGTGTCCTCGTCCTCGATCTCTTCAACAACGTTTTTGCGAACGAAAACCTTGATTTTTTCCTTTTCTGGGTCTATCTCACAGAAAACGATGTCTTTGCCGTTGAAATCGTGCTTTGCCGCTACAACGATTGCGGCCGAGATCTTCTCGTAGAGATAATCCGCGGGAATGCCTTTTTCCTCTTCAAGCATTTTAACTGCTTCAAAAAATTCCTTGCTCATTTTTTCCTATCAACCTTTCTTTGTTAGAATTCTGAATTTGTTTCGTTAAAATTCTTTTATATCAAAATCGTCAAGCTTAACGTATGAGGTATCCTTTTTGTTAACGGCTATCTCCTTTTCATCCTTCAGCTTAACGGTTACCGTGCCGTCTTCATAGCTTGCAAGCGTTCCGTTGAAATCACGAACGCCGTCTATCGGTCTGATCGTTCGCATCATAACGGGTGAGCCAACGTATTTTTCAAAGTGCCGGTCCTTTTTCAATTCCCTTTCGATTCCGGGGGAGGAAACCTCAAGGGTGTAGCTTTGCGAGATCGGATCAGCTTCATCAAGGGGCTTCGTAACGGCGTGGGTAAGATCAACGCAGTCGTCAAGGGAAACGCCGCCCTCCTTGTCGATAAAAATTCGCAGATACCAATCCGTACCCTCTTTCGTAAAGGTAATATCCCATATTTCAAGGGACAGACTTTCGGCAAAGGGCTTTACGATTTCCTCAACCCTGCTAACGGTGTTTTTTCCCGCCATAGGCTTAAAACCTCCTAACAATGATATGAGAGCGGCCCGCTTGAGCCACTCTCATGTTTCCTTTCTAACTTACGCTATTAATATTATTATATAAATTACGCAATGTCAAGAACTAATTTATCTTAATTTGTAAATATTTCCTTCATAGGGACTCAGCGTGTCGGTTGGCGTTCCCTTCGTAGAAAGTATCAGCTCCGCTCCCGAAACGTTTATCGGCCTTTCCTGAACTGCTTTTCCGAGATTCAGCTCAATATAATAAAGCTCGTCATTATACTCCCTGTAATAGCAGAACACGGGCGCCTTGATTCCCTCTGCTCTTGTGAAGGTTCCGTAAACAAGGGCGGGATTGCTCTTTCTCAAAGCGATCGCTTTCTTGTAGAAATTGAGAACGCTGTCCTCTCTTGCCGCTTCATCCTCGGCGTTGAAGCGCCTGTAATCGGAGCTTATTTTAAGCCACGGAGTGCCGGTAGTAAAGCCGGCGTTCTCGCTGTCGCTCCACTGGAAGGGGCTTCTGGAATTATCGCGCGTTCCGGTTTTTGCGCGTTTAAAGGCCTTTTCGGGGTCTTTGCCCTTGGCAACGAGCTCCTTGTAGGTGTTCACAGCCTCAACGTCGTTGATCTCTTCAATAGATTTGAAATCAACGTTGCCCATTGAAAGCTCCTGCCCCTGATAGATATAGGGCACGCCGCGCAGGGTCATCTGAATAAGCGCGCAGACCTTTGAAATTTCCTCTCGATACGTTCCCGTTCTGTCCACCTTGGAAACGATACGCGGATTATCGTGGTTTTCGAAGAATACGGCCGGCCAGCAGTGGTTGGTGTATCCCGTTTGGAAGCGCTCAAACTCCTGCATAACTTTATACAAATCGTAATTGTAAGTATCGTAATTCGTATGTCCCTGATTGATGAGAAAATCGAAGTTGAATACCGTATCAAGCTCCTTGCGGTAATCAGCCGTGAGCATTTTATCCATTTCGATGCCCGCGCCGCCGCATTCGCCAACGGTGTAAACATCATAATTGCCAAAGGTCTTTTCGCGCATTTCACGGAGATATTCGTGCAGACGCGGACCGTAGAAATAGTATTCCGCGCCCTTGTAGCCCGTGAGCATTCCGAGAAGTGAATTCGCCTCGGGCAGACCCTGAGTCTTGCTGATGAAGTTGATAACGTCCATTCTGAAGCCGTCAATGCCCTTATCGAGCCACCAATTCATCATCTCGTAAACGTCGTTACGCATTTTCTCATTTTCCCAGTTGAGATCCATCTGCTTTTTGGAGAACAGATGCATAGCCCACTGGTCGAGGTTCTCGTAATAATTCCACGCGGGACCTTTGAAGAGTGAAAGCCAGTTGTTTGGAGGCGTTATTCCCTTATCGGTAGCGTCGCGCCAGAGATAATAATCGTGATAGGGATTGTCCTTTGACTTAAGGGCTTCCTGGAACCATTCGTGTTCGTCACTGGTGTGGTTAACAACGAGGTCTACGATCAGCTTCATATCGCGCTTGTGGATCTCGTCAAGGAGCGTATCGAAATCCTCCATCGTGCCGAACTCCGCCATGATCTTTTTGTAATCGCGGATATCGTAGCCGTTGTCATCGTTGGGGGAATCGTAGAAGGGAGAGCACCAAATCGCCGTAGCGCCGAGATCTTTAATATAATCAAGCTTCTCGGTAATACCCTTTAAATCGCCGATGCCGTCTCCGTTGCTATCGTAAAATGAGCGGGGATAGATCTGATAGATAACAGCTTCCTTCCACCACTTTTTCTCCAGCTCGCCCTCGTCTGTAATGACCTCGTCCTTTTCAAGGTTGAACATATCGCAGATGTTCTGGGTGGTCTTTTTGCCGAAAAGAGCTCGAAGCGTTTTCAACTTCGCCTTGCTGAGGATCCCGTTTTCAACAGTTGAAAGCGGTTGATGCAAAATCAAAAACAGCTTTTCAATCATATCCTTTGCCATAGGATTTTTCATGGCTTCTTTAAAGGTGGTATTCGGTGTGATCTTATTCATAGTGAATCTCCCTGTTATGGTTATATTAATAGATACCCTGTGCCATCATTGCTTCGGCAACCTTTTCAAAGCCTGCGATGTTCGCGCCGGCAACAAGATCGTAGCCGAGACCGTATTTTTCCGCCGCTTTAACGGAGTGATCGTGAATGTCGATCATCGCCTTATGAAGTTTTGCGTCCACCTCTTCGGCAGTCCAGTTAAGTCTCTGGCTGTTCTGGCTCATTTCAAGACCGGATACGCAAACGCCGCCGGCGTTTACAGCCTTTGAGGGCGCAACGATCATATCCTTCTGCGCCATTAAGAAATCCTGCGCCTCAGCCGTGGTGGGCATGTTGGAAACCTCAATATAATATTTAACGCCGTTTGCCGCGATCATCTTAGCGTCCTCAAAATCAACCTCGTTCTGAGTAGCGCAGGGCATGATGATGTCAACGTCTTTTAAGCCCCAGGGCTTAGCGTCGGGAACGAATACGGCAGACGGGAATTTGTCGCTGTAATCCTGAACTCTGTCTCTGCCGCTGGCGCGCATCTCAAGGAGATAATCTATCTTTTCGGGGGTGCAGATGCCGTCTTTATCATAAACGTATCCGCCGGGACCGCTGATGGTGAGCGGAATAGCACCCAGCTCAACGAGCTTCTTGATAGCGCCCCATGCAACGTTACCGAAGCCGGAGAGCGCCACGCGCTTACCCTCGATAGTATCATTTTCATGCTTAAGAACTTCGCAGAGATAGTATACCGCGCCGAAGCCTGTTGCTTCAGGTCTGATGAGCGATCCGCCGTAGGAAAGACCCTTACCGGTGATAACGCCGTTTTCAAATGCGTCTCTGATACGCTTGTACTGACCGAACAGGAAGCCGATCTCTCTTGCGCCTACGCCGATATCGCCTGCGGGAACGTCGATGTTCGGGCCGATATGTCTGTAAAGCTCCGTCATAAACGCCTGGCAGAAGCGCATGATCTCACCCTTGCTCTTTCCTCTCGGGTCGAAATCAGAGCCGCCCTTCGCGCCGCCCATGGGAAGACCCGTAAGGGAGTTTTTGAAGGTCTGCTCAAAAGCGAGGAAGTACATAATACTTGAATTTACGCTGGGGTGGAAACGGAGACCGCCCTTGTAAGGACCGATTGATGAGTTGAACTGGGCACGATAGCCGCGGTTTACTCTCGTTTTACCCTCGTCGTCAACCCAGGCGATGCGGAAGGTGATAAGCCTGTCCGGCTCAACCATTCTCGTAAGAAGATCGTCCTCAACGTATTCGGGATGCGCCTCTATAACTTTTTCAAGAGAGCGGAAAACCTCTTTAACGCACTGGATATATTCAGGCTTTGCGCTGTCTCTTTTTTCAACTGTTTTTATAACACTTTCGATGTATTCATTCATATGAATTACCCCTTTCATATGTATTATAAGAGAATAATCACCGCAATTCCATATGCAATATCCATAATAATATTTATCGTTTTTTGTGCAATTGTCTTATCAAAGGGATTATTATGCGCCTGCCGGCGCGGGACTTTTTAAATAATTTTTGCCGCTGACGCGGCGGGCTGAATATATTTTATTAATTAAATTTGCCACTGCCGTGGCGGGGCGTTACTCTCTTTCGTGTTGCGCAAGAGAGTAA
>JAFLRY010000041.1 GCA_022511205.1 Eubacterium sp.
TTTTGCGACTCAAAAGAATGATACGCCTCGCCACGGCAGTGGCAAATCTAATTAACAAAATAATTTTGCCCTCCGCGATAGCGGAATAAAAATCTATTTACCGCGACGGCTAAGCAGAGAAGTTATTTAAAATACAATGGCTGCTTCCCATTCTTCTATGAATTGTTTTATTGATTGCTGTCTTTCGTCACGATTATCAGATACGGCTTTTAACGCAACGTCAAATAATTCTTTACTCAAAGACCACTTTTCAAAATTCCGTTCGTATCTTCCAAACAGGGCAAAAGCAAAAGCCCCCGCCGTGTAAACGTTGGTGATCTTATCTATCACCGCACCGCGCTCAAATTCCTCGGGAGACATAAATTTTGCGCTTCCCCACATACGCCCCATATCGTTAATATACGGTTTCTTTTGAAACAGGTCAATATCGCAAACCGTCGTTTTTCCGCTTTCGTAATCGCACAGAATACTGCCGTCGTAAAAATCCACCGCAACATACCCCTGCGAATTAATATGGGCGAGGAACTCCAACACATCACTGAAAACCTTCAGCTTCGCTTCGTTCGGCAGAGCGGCGAATTTTCGGTGCGCTTCGGGGTATTGTCTGCCTGCGCAATCACCGTCTGCCCATTTGAATACCATTGCAAAACCGCCGCCGATTTCCTCAGCGCTGACAAATTCAATAAGATTTTTATGCTTTAAATGCTCGTAGATCGGCAGAGTGCTTTTCAACCGTTTAATAGCTTCTTCAGCCGTACCGTTATACTCCTTCGTAGGCGCGCCCGCGAATTTCACGAAAAACTTTTGTCCGTTCTTCTCCGTTCCGAAGCAGATATTGCCCGAATCCTGATCGTCAAACACCTTGAAAACTTTGCCGTATCTACCGATAAAACCAAAATCAAAAGGTGCTTTCAACTTGAACGGAATGCCGTCTATATACTGCGAATACTTATTTTGGATATTTTCAGTCGGTATAGAATTACTCATATATTAATCCCCTATGTTTTTCAAGAAGCATTTTACCTGTCTGCGGTTTTTCAAAACGATGAGCTCAGCATTCTCCGCTTCGTTGATCCATTTATAAAAATCGGCGCGGTTTCTTCTGTTAAATGCGAAAATACTTTTGATGAATTCGAAGGATCTGCGATCAAGCTTTTCCACGCAGTTGCCGCCCATATCGGGTCGACTTTTGTTGCGGGAGCGCACGATCCGTTTGAGCGCGCCTAATGCGCAAACAGCGCTCGGGAAATCAAGATAAATCACCGTATCGCAATATGTAAGCCTTTTCCGCAGGAAGCGTTTCATATTGCCGTCAATTATCCATTTGTCCTTTTCAAGCTCCGTCTGGATAGCGGCGGAAAGCTCCTCATCGGAAACGTGTTGCCAATCGTCGCGCCAATACAACTTATCAAGATGAACGAGCGGCAGACCCAGCTTTGACGATAACACCCTTGCCAGAGTCGTTTTTCCGCTGCCGTTTCCGCCTATTATCAAAATGCGTTTCATTATATCTCCCAATCTATATCATAGCGTACCCTGCGGCGCAGTGCGCGTTGTGCGCGCGCCGCAAAAATAAAGGGGATTCTTAAGGGGACTTGAGCGCATAACGCTCACTCCCCTTAAGTTGCTTTCTCTGGTTACGCTCTTTCGCAATCCGAAAGAGAGTAACGCCCCGCCACGGCAGTGGCAAATAGATATTTAAAAACGAATTTTCGTTTTGACATTTTATCATTTTTGTTTCTCATATTGCTCCTTGGTTATGAGCAATTCAAGGATTCCTTTTTCTCTTTTGTATTCCTTAAAGCCTGCTGCAAGATGCGTTTTCACCGCCGCATCCCGAATATCCTCAAAATCGTTGTGAACGGCTTTTGCGCCAAGATTATCGAAAGCCTGTTCAAGCAAACGCTTTAAAGCCGTAACCGCATAGCCTTTTCCTCTATGCTTCGCTTCGATAACGATACCCATATCATACCAATTCATCTCTTTGTTTTCGTGGACGTTCACCTCGCCGATAAACTCCCCGTTCGCAACAATATAGGCATACCAGCGCTCGGGCTCACAACCGATAAAATAATCGTACCAGCCCTGCCAATCCTCTTTCGGAAAGTCTATACAACCGGTTTCATTATCGTATCCGTCAAAATTCAAATCATAGCCCTTGTTATAGCTCATGGTATCCGCATCGCCCAACAGCTTTTGGCGATACCATAATTCCTCAAATGCAGGAATGTGTAAACGAATATCAGATTTATTCATTTCTTTCTCCGCAAAATCAATCAGTTCTTTTAAATTACGTATCGTCCATTTGTCCGTATTTTTACCGCTTCTGTCGATCAGAAACGTAGTAAAGCCCTGCTCCCGCGCGCCGTCTGCCTCGGGCTTATAATCATCAACGTAAATGCTTTCCTGCGCGGTAACGCCCTGAGCGTTCAGCGCCGCGTTGAATATAATCGGGTTCGGCTTGTAAGCACCCACCAGAGAGCTTGCGGTAAACGAGGTGAAATATTTTGCGATGCCCAATTGCTGAAGCGTGTATTCAAGCGACGGCGACGTATCGCTTATCACGCCCATTTTATATCCGTGACTACTGAAATACTCCAGCACCTCAACAGTTTCGGGAAACAAGGCGCGGTCACCGTTACACCAAAGCTCGTTTAACAGCAATTCCGCGCGGGCTTCAACATCCTCTTTTACTCCCTCGCAGATCAGCAAATACTTATAATACCTTTTGAAAAACTCCCGCTCATCGTCAAGGTTTGTATACCAAGGCTCTCTCCCCTCAGCAGCAAGCCCAAAGAGCTTCATCATTTTTTCGTAGGGCAGATCAAGGGGCTTTCCGCTCCACGCACTGATAGTCTGATCTCTCCACAATTCTTTTTCTTTTGTAAAATAAGTCATCGTATTATCGCGGTCGAAAAATATGGCTTTGTATTTCATCGTCTGCTCCTTAAAGTAATGCTGTTAACGGTGCGCTTTTCATTTTAACATATTAACTGAATAATTTCCACGGCTTATGCGAAAAAACCCGCATCTCGGTTTTCCGAAATACGGGGATCTATTTCATTATCGGCGACGGTCATTCCACCAAAACAGACATGCTCAATATAATATTTTCATTTTCTTCATCAACGATATACTTGACCTCAACGGTTTCACTATTTTTAATAAGCTCCAAATCACTTTCAGAAAAAGTTCCTTCGTAGGCATAGCCGCTGTCAAAATACTTACCATTTATCCAAAAGGATACCTCATAAACTGTGTTTTCTTCCTCGTCATCGTATGGATAATAATCAAGCCTGCTGGGCGTTCCGCTTTCGACTAAATAAGTATTGCTCTCCAGCGCCTCGCAATATTCTTCATACATTCGCTTTTCGCCCGAAAAACCGAAGAAAAACAGCGCAAGCCAAACAATAGCAAAGCCCATCGCAAAAACGTGAAGCACGATCTTGCCTATAAATATATTTTGAGTAGTTATCATTTTGTAGAGACTAAAAAGCAACGCCAGAAAAAACACGCCGCCAAAAACGCCGAAAATTACCGGAATAAACCAAAGGTCGTCCGCCGGCGCTTGATTCAAAACGCTATATACTTCTGTCATAAATTAAAACCTCCCGATCATATGTTTCTCAAATATACACTATTCTTCATATTATTGATTGCTTGCTATGAAAAGCAAGGCCTGTACTATTGCAAAAGTCAGCACCATATTTGGAATTATGATTTTGTTGCGCAATATTAAATCTTTGACGTCTCCGTCTATCCTTTTCATGGCTATTTTTCCTTCCCAGCCCAATTTTTCCAACTTTTTTCCTAAGAAAAAGAACGGAATGCAGAGTATTGCCGCAAAACACCAATTGAATAGAACGGACGTAGCAAGCGGAATAGTATCATACGCAAATAATTCAATGATAGAGGTTGCTCGTTTCCTGCCTAACTTTTTAAAAAACACCATGCAGAAAAACGTTAGCAGTAAAAGGATGACCAGCCATATTTCTATTATTGTTATACTGAAATCGTTATCCAGCAGCAGATAATCTATGTAGAAATTCCAAAATTTATCAAACATAACGCGCGCCCTTTTTACGGTTGAGCATTTTCAAGATCAAATATTTTATTTATATATTCGACATTTTCGTTAACCTTTTCAGCGGAGAAGTTAATCGGTATATTTCTCTGGTGTTCGCATAATTCTTCAAGATTACTTCTATCCGCTTCTACCGTCACGTTTAAATTTGAAAGATAATTATACATATCACGATAGCTGTAAAAATAATCCGAACACAAATTATATTCTTCATTTTCGGTGTTAAATGAGCAAGCTATGTAATAATCCGTATAAATTGCTCCTTTTCCGATTATAGAGTGGGAAGATTTTACAACGCGAATATTAATTTTATTGATATCGTCTTCTGTAAAGAGCTTCTGAGTAGTGAATAAAACTTTTTTACTATAAGAATCAGCATCAATGCAATAAACAGAAGAAAAGCAACCCACACTTATAACTATAACCAAAATAAGATATACAGGCAGAATTTTTCTCACTTTTTGCTTAATCTGCTTTAACGTTTTCTTTTTATCAATAAAGCTACCGTAAAAACAAATCACAATAATAAAGCTTATACTGATGAGAACTCCAAGCATTACATATGCCGCAAAGGCAGGCTCAACGTACAAATATCCAAAGGGTTTGTACAATAGCTTAAATATGTCCGGAATATAAAACAAGACGATAACCAACACACTTATCAGAATACCGAAAACTACGCCGTATAAAGCTTTTTGCGATTTCGTTATCATTCTAATATTTTTTTGTTCTTTTCTTTTTTTACTCATAACTCGGTTCTTTTATAAGGTCATTCAGCTTGCTGACGAGCTCATCCATTTTCTCTCTGTCCTGTGAAGTAAAAAACAGCTCGCCGTTTTTATCCCAATATGCCCCTGAAGTATCTGCATAGCAGTTATTATTCTTATCGTAATAGCAAAACGGCTCATAATCAGGCGCGTTTTCATCATATTCAATATCTTCATCGCTAAGAAATACTAAATATCCTTTTTTATCAAGGAAGCAATTCCAGCCGCTTATTTTGTTATTCGGCATATTCACTTGTACAAAGGCATATTCATCCTCAAGCGCAACGTATTCTTCTCCGCTTTCCGTATAGAAAACCACCTGAAACGGATCTTTATAAGCATTTCCGCGCATATCGTAATATTTCTGATTTCCGAATGCAACAGAGCTTGCTATAAACGAGCCTATCACGACTATCAAGCAAATTAAAATAAACGCTTTTTTATCATTTCTTAATAGGAATTTCGAGTGAAGCAAAAGCCCTTTGTTGCTTTTTTTTAACTCTTCAAATTCAGCAGTCTGGTTTCGGCTTTTTATTCTAATGGCAGAAGCAAGCGTCATAAAGAAAGCGACCCAAATCACGGTCCCTAAAGCAACGGCGATCCTTATAAAAAGATCGTGAAAAACATTCATAGCATCATTCTCCGTTTTTTGACGTTAACACAAAAGGGGCGGTTGCCCGCCCCCCCTGAGTTTGTTTTGAATTTACCGAATAGCGGGTTACTTCTTAAGGATACCCTCAACGCCTGCCGCAAGGCCTGCAAGACCCTGGATCTCGCTGGGGATAATGATCTTGGTGGCGTGGCCGTCCGCGGCCTTCTCGAAGGCTTCAAGCGATTTGATCTTAACGACCGCCTCTGAGGGATCGGCTTCCTTGAGCATTCTGATACCGTCTGCTTCTGCCTGCTTGATCTTGAGAATTGCCTGAGCTTCACCGTCCGCCTCGCGGATCTTCTGCTCACGAACTGCGTCCGCGCGAAGAATTGCGGACTGCTTTTCAGCCTCTGCTTCAAGGATCTTTGACTCTTTAAAACCCTGCGCCTCAAGAATGCGGCTCTGCTTGTCACCTTCCGCGCGAAGGATAGCCTCACGGCGCTCACGCTCTGCCTTCATCTGCTTCTCCATTGAATCCTGGATCTCTTTCGGAGGCAGAATGTTCTTAAGCTCAACACGGTTTACCTTGATCCCCCAGGGATCGGTGGCTTCATCAAGAATGGAGCGGATCTTGGTGTTGATCGTGTCTCTGGAGGTAAGGGTCTCGTCAAGATCCATTTCACCAATGATGTTACGAAGCGTGGTAGCGGTGAGGTTTTCGATAGCCGCAAGGGGCGCCTCAACGCCGTAGCAGTAGAGCTTCGGATCAGTGATCTGGAAGAATACTACCGTGTCTATCTTCATCGTAACGTTATCTTTCGTGATAACAGCCTGGGGAGCGAAGTCTACTACCTGCTCCTTGAGGGAAACGATCTTTGCGATCCTCTCAATGAAAGGAACTTTGAAATGAAGTCCTGTGTCCCAAGTGCCGGAATATTTTCCGAGCCTTTCAACTACGTATGCCTTTGACTGCGCAACTACCTTTACGCAGGAAAGAGCAAAAACTGCGATGATTACCAATACGATTAAAAATCCTACAAAAAATTCAAATCCCATAATAAAATCTCCTTTTCAAAATTAATTGTTTTTTTACTCGGCGGCTGAAACAATCAGCTTAACGCCCTCGATCCTTAATACTACTACTTTCGTTCCGACCGGAAGATCTCTTCCGTCATTACTTCTCGCGGACCAGATCTGGTTGTCTACCTTGACCTGACCTTTGGCATCAATGTTAGATATATTCTCCGTTACCACCGCAAGCTTTCCGATGTAGCGATCGGCGTTCGTTTTAACGTGTTCTTTTTTCAGCGATCTTCTCACAGCCGGGAATATCAGGGCCAAAGCGATCGCGGAAACCACGGCGAAAACGACTATCTGAATCACGATATTTTGAGTTAAAAAGCTCGTGATCAGCGCGGCCACACCTCCGATAGCGAACCAGATGGAAAGCAGCTGCATACTTGCAACCTCCACCACTATGGCGGCGACTATAACGGCTATCCATATCCAGATCATTTCATTACCTCCTCTTTTATTTTTACATTTTGGGAAAATTCTATCAAAAAAGACTCATGTAAAGGCGCCTTTACATGAGTCTCATTCATTAAAACTTTGCCAGAGGTTTTCTCCCTCGGTTGGTGACAGAAGTTCGCAAATTTCTTGTGGAATTACTCCCTCGATGTTGGCTTGATTATAGCACATTTTTCCCAAAATGTCAATACTTTTGTTAATAAATTGTCAAAGGTTTTTGCGGAATTTTCGTTTGCCGCCTGAAATTGCGTTTATTAAATAACGATTTGACAAATTTCTGCCTATAAGTATAATTATTTAGTAATATTAATTTTAGGTGTATTTAATGAGAGAAAAAGAGAGAGGCACTTTAAGAAAGCTTGAAGCCAAAAGAAAAGAAAGTATATACCTTATCATAAGAGGAATAGAAGTCGGCATTGTAGCGGGGCTTGTTTCCGTTCTCTACCGCTGGCTGCTGTCAAACGCCGAAAGCGGTTTGGAAGCCGTTATCCAATTCGTAAAAGGCAGCCCCGTTAAAACTGCGCTATGGTTTCTTGCCTTAGCGGCGCTGGGCGTTTTGGTTTCGCTGATCGTTAAATGGGAGCCTATGTCCGGCGGATCGGGAATACCCCAGATCGCCGGCGAGATCAGAGGCTACCTTTCCCCGAAATGGTGGCGCGTGATCGTGGCAAAGCTTATCGGCGGTACGGCGGCGGTGTTTGGCGGGCTTTCCCTTGGCAGAGAGGGTCCCAGTATCCAGCTTGGCGGCATGGCGGCAAAGGGCGTTGCCGAGATCACCAAGGCGGACAAAACGACGAAGCTCAGAATGATAAGCTGCGGAGGCGGGGCAGGGCTTGCCGCCGCGTTCAACGCGCCCCTTGCGGGTATCATGTTCGTGCTGGAGGAGCTGCAGCACACCTTTGATAAATCAATACTCTGTATGGGAATAGTCGCCTGCGTTACGGCGGATTTCGTTTCCAAAATCTTTTTCGGGCAAAGCACCATATTCAGCTATGAAACGGCAAACGTTCCCCTGCGCTATTACTGGCTTTTGGTCATACTCGGTCTGCTGCTTGGCGTACTGGGTGCTGGCTATAATATCGTTATGATATTCGGGCAGGACTTATTTAAAAAGTTGAAGAAGATCCCGCTATGGATCAAGCTCTGCACCGTATTTCTTATAAGTGGGATAATATCATTTTATATTCCGCAAATACTCGGCGGCGGTCACTCAATGGTTGAGTTTTTATTGGAGGAGCACCCCACGATCCCCGTTATGCTGTTTTTGCTCCTTGCAAAATTTATTTTCAGCACGGTAAGCTTCGGCTCGGGCGCGCCCGGCGGTATATTCTTCCCCTTACTGATTCTTGGCACGTACGTTGGCGCGATCTTCGGAGACGCTTCGATCAGCCTGCTGGGGCTTAAAGCGGACATCTGGGAGGAATTCGTGGTTATCTCCATGGCAGGTCTTTTCGCCTCCATAGTGCGTTCGCCCATAACCGGCATCATTCTCGTGTTTGAAATGACGGGAAATATAAACAATCTGCTTCCTCTCGTTGTGGTGAGCCTCATATCCTACGCCGCGGCGAATCTCATAGGCGTTACCCCCATATACACCTCCCTGCTGGAGAGGATACTGAACGGTCTCGGCAATGATGCCACCGTGCCGGCAAAAGCGGAAAAGGTGCTGAAAACCTACGTTATTCCCACGGGAAGCCCCGTAAACGGCAAGATGATCTCCGAGATCGACTGGGGAAAGCATTGCGTTATTGTTTCCGTTGACCGCGATGAAAACCCGATCACCCCGAAGGGTGACACCTTGCTGAAAAGCGGCGACGAGCTGGTGCTTTTAGTGAGCCAGCGGCACTTTGCCGATGATTGCGGCAAGCTTGAAAAGATGATAAACGGGTGATTTGCGCTTTAAATCATAGGGAGTTGAAATGAAATCAACTCCTTTTTATTTATAATAAATATTTATAACAATTTAATTAAATTTCTTGCAATATATCAAAAAATTTGTTAGAATTAAATGAATTATTCACGAAAGGAGTTTCTTTATGGCTGAGGTTAAAGAGAAACAAACAAAGTACATGAAGTTCTCAGAGATCATTACATACGGTATCGGTCTTTTCGGCGTTGCCCTTATGACGGGCTGGATGCCAGACTATACCGCCACCTTCTTTGCAGACTTCGCATTTAAAGGCAAAGGCTTTGACACGGCAGCGATGTCAAGCGCTATTTCGATGGTTTTCTTCGTAGCAGGTATCGTAGGCGCTGTTTGCGAGCTTGTTATCGGCTACATGGTAGACCGCACGAGAACGAAATTCGGTAAGGTTAAGCCCTGGGTAGGCTTCGGTGTTATTCCGCTTGCTATCGTTTCACTTCTCGTTTTCGTTGCGCCCAACACGAATTCACAGCTTATGGCTATCATCTGGATGTTCATCATCTACAGCTTGTACACGGCTGTATCCTGCGCGGTTGAAAGCCCCGCAAACTGCTTCGGATCTCTCTGTTCCCCCAATTCAAGCGAGCGTTCAACCGCTATCTCCATCGCTTCCTTCCTGCGTTCAGTAGGTCAGTCCGGCGGTATGGTAGTTATTATGGTAGTGGGCATTCTTATGAAAGCATTTATGGGCAAGCAGCAGTTCCAGAATGCTGAGGGTCAGGGACTTGACCTTTTGATTTCAACTGCGGTTTGCGCTGTTGGTCTTATCCTCTTCGTTATGATCTTCTTCGTAAACAACAGAGAGCGCGTTCCCTTCACTCAGGAGAAGGTAAGCGTTATAGACGCTCTCAAGGTAGTTTTCGGTAACAAGAACCTGCTTATGGTTTCACTCACGAAGATCTGCGGATCAGGACGCGGCGTTTACGGCACCGTTTCCCTCTACATAGCTATCTACCTCTTAGGTTCAAAGGATTTAAAGCTCGGTCTTCTGCTTCCCATGGGTATCGGTACCGCGGTTGGTACTCTGCTTGTAAACCTTGTTCTTAAGAAGTTCTCAACAAAGAAAACTTACA
Organism: Eubacterium sp.; assembly: GCA_022511205.1. Lineage (GTDB taxonomy): Bacteria > Bacillota > Clostridia > Oscillospirales > Acutalibacteraceae > Eubacterium_R. Next base: position 9,971 of record JAFLRY010000041.1, read on the forward strand.
TTTTATTCTGCGTTTACGGCGCGAGTTCGCTGGCTATCCTTTATCTCGTATCCAGCGCTATCGGCTTCAACAAAACGCTCATCATTCCGTTCCTTATCATCAACTTCTTCTGCGGACTTCAGCACGGTAACACCAATACCACGCCAAACATCATGATTGCTGACTGCGTTGATGAAATCGAATACAAGACCGGCAAGCGCCAGGACGGTATCGCTTACGCGGGCTACGGCCTCTTCTCAAAGGTTGCTTCCGCGCTTACCAAGGGTCTCGGCCCGTGGCTTCTTTACAAATGGTCAGCGTATCAGGTTTCAACCGACGTAAACGTTGCTTACGCAGCTCAGACCGATACAACGCTCAACCGTCTGCTTATGATCTACACGATCATTCCTGCAGTATTCGTTCTCTTCCAGGCTGTTCCGATCCTCTTCTACGACAACGTTGGCAAGAAGAAGGAAATGATCGCTGAAGCTCTTCAGGAGCGCCGCGCAGCAAAGGCCGCCGCAGAAGCAGAGGAAGCCGCTGATGACGCGGCAGCAGAATAATAAGGGAGGTAATTGATAATGGCTAAAGAAAAGAAAGAATTCAATTACGGACTCTATGCCGCTGTAACTATCGTATCAGTTATAGTAGTTCTCGTGCTGATAACGCTTTTCACGTTCAAGGGCAAGTATATCGCTTATGACGCTGAAAAGGTTGCCGTAAACTTTGCGGACACCGTAGCTCAGAAGGGCGACGGCTACAATGCTTATAAATACACCATGGTTTCCAAGGATTCCAAATACGGCGATTTCATTCGCGTAAACTATATGTATCCGCTTATCTACACCAATTATGAACCCGGCATGAGCACCAAGGGACTTGACGGCCTGAATGCAGATTCTCATAAGTCTGAGGCAACAATAAATGACGACGGTTCACTTGCGGGTAAGCTTGCGGATACAATGTATCCCTACTACGTTGAGCTTTTGAATAACGTGGGCTGGGATGACTATAACGCCTTCTTTAAGCTCTATTTCACCATACTCGTTGAGCAGAGAAAAGGTATCTTCGGAGACGATTATCTTACCGACAGTATTATGTTCTCGGCTCTTGAGTCAAACGTAGCTACCTACGGCAACACCTTAACCGGCACGAAGGCTGTGACCGATGAAAATTCAGGCGTTACAACCGGTAAGGATATGACCGGTCTTTATCAGGAAAAATTCGGTGACGATTACAAACTCACTTGTACCGTTAAGGGCTCTGAGACTGTTGCCGATCTTGCGGCATACAAGGCAGCGCTTGACGCTGACGTTCTTGCAACCTACGGCGTAAAGGCTGATGATATCAAGGATGCTACGGCAGTAACAGTTCAGGTTGCCACCGCAGACGGCACTGTAGTCGCCGAGATCACCGTTAACGAGGTTAAGATCGGCAGCGCATGGTATGTTGACAATCTTTCAACGGATACTTCAGCGGCATATCATATCGCCGCTTAAGGCTAAAAATTTTAAGGGGTTTTAAATAAAAAGCTCGGCACCGCAACGGTGTTGAGCTTTTTATTTATTTACGCCTAATCGGTGCGGGGCTTTTATTAAAAAGGTTTCTTTTTGCGCCTATCGGCGCAGGTCAATATGATTTATTATTTAGTTTTGCCGCTGCCGCGGCGGGGCGTATCATTCTTTTGAGTCGCAAAAGAACGATAC
>JAFLRY010000042.1 GCA_022511205.1 Eubacterium sp.
TTCTTTTGAGTCGCAAAAGAACGATACCAAGAAAACGATTCAGGGGGAATGAGCGTAAAACGCTCAAATCCCCCTAAAAACCCCTTGTTATAGCGGCACACGCACAATGCGCATAGTGCCGTAGGTAGCATTATTTAAAAAGCCGTACCCTCGGCGCGGTGCGCAACGTGCGCGCGCCGACAAGAGAAAGAGGATTCTTAAGGGGACTATTGAGCGTAGCGAAATCTCCCCTTAAGTCGCTTTCTCTGGTTACTCTCTTGCGTGACACGAAAGAGAGTAACGCCCTGCCGCGGCAGCGGCAATTCTAATTAATAAATCATATAAGCTTCTGCGAAGCGGAAAATCAAATTCCTGCCGCGAAAACGGCAACGCTATTTCTTTCTGCTTTCCGCCTTAAGCCTTAATTGCTTGTCAAGTATAGTCTTGCGAAGCCTGATCGACTTAGGCGTGATTTCAAGTAGCTCATCGTCCGCCAAAAATTCCATACTCTGCTCAAGAGAGAGCGTTGTTGGGGGAACAAGCTTCAAGGCTTCGTCCGAGCCGCTGGCGCGGGTATTCGTAACATGCTTTTTCTTGCAGACGTTGCAGATGATATCCTCATTCTTCGCGCATTCGCCAACGATCATGCCCTCGTAAACGTCAACGCCCGGGCCAACGAAAAGCCTTCCCCTATCCTGCGTATTCCAAAGACCATAGCCGGTGGTAGTACCCGTTTCGTGAACTACTATTGAGCCGCGCGTTCTTGTGGCGATATCGCCCGCGTAGGGCTCGTAGCCGCTGAAAAGCTGATTCATAATACCGTTGCCGTTGGTGTCTGTAAGGAATTCGCTGCGGTAGCCGATAAGTCCACGTGAGGGAATCTTGATTTCAAGATGTGTCATTCCCGTCGTGCGGGTATCCATTGTTTCGATTTCGCCCCTGCGTGAGCAAAGTTTTTCAACAACTGCGCCAACGTATTCCTCGGGAACTTCAATTATGGCGAGCTCAACGGGCTCAAGCATTTGCCCGGTTTTTTCGTCTCGCTTCATAATAACCGTTGGGCGGGAAACCTGAAATTCGTAATTCTCCCGGCGCATGGTTTCGATAAGTATTGAAAGGTGAAGCTCTCCTCTGCCGCTTACCTTGAAGGTATCCATAGAATCCGTTTCCTCAACACGCATGGAAACGTTCGTCTCAACCTCCTTGAAAAGGCGCTCACGGATATTGCGGCTGGTGACGTATTTGCCCTCTCTGCCCGCAAAGGGCGAGTTGTTGACGATGAAATTCATACTGATCGTGGGTTCGTCGATTTTAACGAAGGGCAGCGGCTCAACGCAATTGGGATCGCACGCCGTTTCGCCGATGTTCAAATCGGGAATACCCGCAACGCAGATGAGATCGCCGACGGATGCCTCAGTGCAGGGTACTCGCTTAAGTCCCTCAAACTGATAGAGCATCGTGATTTTTATATTCTCGCGGCTTCCGTCCTGCTTGCACAAAACGTAGGGTGCGTTGGTTTTAACCGTTCCGCGCTCTACTCTGCCGATACCGATCCTGCCCACGTAATCGTCGTATTCAAGGGAGGAAAAGAGGATCTGCGTAGCGCCGTCAGGATCGCCCTCGGGGGAGGGGATGCTTTCAAGTATCGCATCCAGCAAGGGCTTCATATTGCCCTCGCGTACTGTGGGATCAAGGCTTGAATAGCCGTCCTTGGCAGATGCGTAAATAACGGGGAAATCTATCTGGCTTTCGTCCGCGCCAAGCTCAATGAAAAGATCAAGCACCTCGTCAATTACCTCATCGGGTCTTGCGCCGTCACGGTCGATTTTATTTACAACAACCAGCGGGGTTTTATGAAGTCCCAGCGCCTTTTTCAGAACGAATCTCGTCTGCGGCATACAGCCCTCAAAGGCGTCAACCAGTAAAAGCACGCCGTCCACCATCATCAGAATACGCTCAACCTCTCCGCCGAAATCAGCGTGGCCCGGCGTATCAACAATATTTATTTTTGTATCTTTATAGTGAATAGCTGTGTTCTTGGAAAGGATCGTGATTCCGCGCTCCTTTTCAAGATCGTTGCTGTCCATAACGCGCTCATCGACCGCTTCGTTTTCACGGAAGGTTCCGCTCTGGCGAAGAAGCTCGTCAACAAGGGTGGTCTTGCCGTGGTCAACGTGGGCGATAATCGCTATATTTTTAATATCTTTTCTCGTACTCAATTTTGTTCTCCTAAGATAAAAAATCTTTACTTTTTGGCATTGAAGCTGTCGCGAAGCGGCACAGTACGGTTAAATACCAGCCTCTCCGCTAAGGAATCCTTATCAACGCAGAAATAGCCGTTTCTCATAAACTGGAAGCGGTCGCCGGGCTTGGCAGAAGCAAGGCTTTTTTCGCAGTATGCCTCGATAATTTTCAGCGAATCGGGATTGAGATTGTCCTCAAAGGAGCTTACGCCCTCCTCATTGCTGGGGTTAGGCACGTTGAAGAGCCTGTCGTAAAGGCGAACCTCCGCTTTAACGTTGTCCGTAGCGGATACCCAGTGGATCGTGCCCTTAACTTTTCTGCCGTCCGCGCTGTCGCCGCCGAAGGTTGCGGGATCGTAGGTGCAGTGAACACAGGTAACGTTTCCGTTTTCATCTGTATCGTAGCCGGTGCAGGTAACGAAATATGCCTTGAAAAGGCGCACTTCATTGCCGGGGAACAGGCGGAAATACTTTTTGATCGGCTCCGCCATAAAGTCGTTTCTCTCAATATAAAGCTCTTTCGAGAAGGTTATTTTACGCGTGCCATATTCCGGGTGGTCGGGGTGATATTCCGCCTCGATCTCCTCGGTTTTGCCCTCAGGGTAATTATCAATAACCAGCTTAAGGGGATCAAGCACCGCCATGGCGCGTGGGGAGTTCATATTGAGGTTATTTCTTACGCAGCTTTCCAGCAGCGCGAAATCAACAACGCTGTATGCCTTTGAAACGCCGATGCGCTCGCAGAAATCGCGTATCGCTTCCGCGGGGTAGCCGCGGCGCCTCATACCGCTGAGGGTAGCCATTCGCGGATCGTCCCAGCCGTCAACGATGCCGTCCTTAACAAGCTGTAAGCACTTGCGCTTAGAGGTTAAGGTATAGTTGAGATTCAGTCTCGCGAACTCGATCTGTCTCGGCTTTTCACCGTCAACGCACTCGTTTACAACCCAATCATAGAGCGGTCTGTGGTTTTCAAATTCAAGGGAACAGAGGGAGTGAGTAACGTTTTCGCAGGCATCGGAAAGGGGATGGGCGAAATCGTACATGGGGTAAACGCACCACTTGTCGCCCGTTCTGTGATGATGGGCGTACATAATGCGGTAAATAATCGGATCGCGCATATTGAGATTGGGGCTTGCCATATCGATTTTGGCGCGAAGTACTCTTGACCCCTCGGGGAATTCGCCCTTCGTCATTCTCTCAAAGAGATCGAGGTTTTCCTCTATTGAACGGTTGCGGTAGGGACTCTCCTTACCCGGTTCGGTAAGGGTTCCGCGGTATTCACGCTGTTGTTCGGGCGTGAGATCGCACACGAATGCCTTGCCCTTTTTGATGAGCTTGATGGCGCATTCGTAAATATAATCGAAATAATCGGAGGCAAAATAGAGCTCGTTCCAATTGAAGCCCAGCCAGTTGATGTCCTCCTTGATAGCATCTACGTATTCCGTATCCTCTTTAGTGGGGTTTGTATCGTCAAGGCGGAGGTTGCAGATGCCGTGATACTTCTCCTTCGCGCCGAAGTTTATGCAGATCGCCTTGGCGTGACCGATGTGGAGATAGCCGTTGGGCTCGGGAGGGAAACGGGTCTGGACGCGGGAATAAACGCCGTCCTCAAGATCCTTGTCGATAAAATCATGAATAAAATTTGATGGGGATTCCTTGATTTCCTCGGTAATTTCTCGTGCCATTATACTTCCTCCTTGTAGTGTTTTAACGCGGCGCTGAGCCTTGCTTGAACTCTGTCTTCGCCAAGCAGAGCGGTGATGGAATAAAGATCGGGGGTGTTCGTTCTGCCTGTGAGCGCTACGCGGATAACAGTTGAAACGTCGCCCACGTGACCTCTGAATTTTTCGGGATCCTGCTTAAATTCCTTAACGTTTGCCGTGCAGCCCAGCGGCTCGCACATATCCTTGATCCTCGCAAACCACGTGTCCTTATCATCGCTGAGATCAACGGTGTCTATATATTTTTCCAGCACGTCCACCGCCAGCTCGGGCGTAGCGTTGCCGCTGAGTTCGTAGCAGGGGGTGAAGGTCTCGTCATACATATAGCTGAAATAATCGGGAATATCGCTCCACTTGGCGATATCCTTTCGCGGCTTCTTGTTCTCGCGGTCGATATTGAGCATTGCGGTGGCGTAAGCCTTGTCTTTTTTATAAAGCGCCGCAAGTGCGGGGTTGTATTTCTTCGCCCATTCATACGAAAGAGCGAAAACTTCGTCCGCCTTCATCGTGCTGATCACATTTTTGGAAACGTCCGTGAGCTTCACCATATCGAAAAGGGCGCCTGAAATGCTCATTTTCTTGAAATTAAAGGGGAAGGCGCTGAGGTCGGCGTCCTTATTCGCTCTGCGCCAATCCTCGAAGTTGGAGTTCATCAGCGTCATAACGTATTCGTTGACGGAAGCGGCGGGGTAGCCCTCGCTGATATAGTAGGTGGCGGCGGCTTCAGGGTCTTTTCTCTTTGAAAGCTTGCGCTTGCCGCCGTTTTCCTCTTTCATAATGGTGGCGACATGAACGTATTTAACGGGCTTGAAGCCAAGAACGCGGAAAAGCTGAAGATGAAGCGGAACGCTGGCGATCCATTCATCACCGCGGACAACGTGGGTGGTGCGCATCAGGTGATCGTCGATCGCGTGGGCGAAATGATATGTGGGAATGCCGTCTGTTTTCAGCAAAACCACGTCTATAACGTTTTCCGCCATTTCGATCTTGCCCTTGATCATATCCTCAAAAACGATCTTTTTATCAACGCTTCCGGGGGATTTGAGCCTTAAAGTCCAGGTTTTGCCTGCTTCGATATTGGCTTTTATCTCGTCAAAGCTGAGATCGCGGCATTTGGCGTATTTGCCGTAGTAGCCTTTGATGTCCTCGTTTTCCTGAGCGGCGCGGATCTCGTCCAGCTCCTCAGCGGAGCAGAAGCAGGGATAGGCAAGCCCCTGCGCTACGAGGGATTTTGCGAACGCCTGATATATGTCTTTCCTTTCGCTCTGGATATACGGACCGTAAGCGCCCTGCTGGGAGCCGTCCGGCATAATGCCCTCGTCGGGAGTAATGCCGAAGAAGGAAAGGCTTTCAAGCATAGCTTCAACAGCGCCCTCAACCTTGCGCTTTTGGTCGGTGTCCTCAATACGAACGTAAAAGATGCCGTCGGTCGTTTTTGCCGTTCTGTAGGCTACCGTACCCGAAAAAAGATTACCGAAGTGGAGAAAACCCGTTGGGCTTGGCGCAAGTCGCGTTACTCTCGTTCCCTCTTTTAAATCTCTCTGGGGATAAAGCTCCTCATAGTATTCGGGAGTTTTCGTTATATTAGGGAATAAAAGCTCCGCTAATTCCTGAAAGTTACTCATAAACTATAATCTCCAATAAATTAATTACTATATTATCCCATAAAATGCGCAATTATTCAATATTTTATTCTTTTATTTATTGAAAAAATAGGTTGTTTATGATAAATTTATCTTCACGGAGGTGTTCATATGGCTTTGCCGAAGGATCCGATACTTCTTTTAAGCGTTGTAAATATGAAGCTGCGCGATTTTTATTCAAGTCTTGACGCCCTTTTCGATGATCTGGACGAGGATAAAAACGATATAATCGAAAGACTTTCAGCGGCGGGATATGAATATAACGAAGATTTAAACCAATTTGTCTAACGAAAAACTCCGACAGTTTTGCACTGCCGGAGTTCGTTTATTATTTAAAAATTACTTTGCCGTTTTTGCCTGCTCAATGCTCTCCTCAATGGCGTTGAAAAGGGAACGCTCGCTATCAGCGGGCGCGTCACAGGTGTAGTGCCACATCATTATGCCGCCCAGCCCCTCTTCAAGAGCATAGTCTGTTTTCGCTTTTATCAGATCGTAGTCGTTAAAGGAGAACGTAAGCCCTGTATTGTCCGCGTCATTGTAAAGACCGTTTTCGTCAAGCTTATCATAGTAGGATTTGTATTCATACCAATAGGCTTCACCCGTGGTGGGTCTTGCGTAAAAGGGAACGCCAAGGTCGATTTTCGCCTTATCGTAGCCCTTTTTTACCAGCGTTTCAACGTCATGCTTCGCAAGCTCAAGAGTGGAATGGTATCTGTCCTTATCCCAGTTATCGTAGCTCATAAGCTCAACGAGATCAGTTGCCGCCATAGCTTCCTTGGACTGCTTCGCATCCCAGTCCACGAGGGTAACGCCGATCTTGAAATCATCGCCCAAAACCTCATCAAGGGAAACGATGAACTTGTTATAGACCTTCCAAAATTTGTTTTTAATGGGGAATTCGTAGTCGAAGAACACGCCGTCAAAGTCGTATTCAGTGAGAACGGCTTTAATATTGTATTCAAGCTCTCCGCTTTCAAAGGCGTTGTTGTGCCTTTGCGCCTGATCCGCCATTTGGTCGTACCAGTCGCTTGAATCACTTTGATTCCCCGGACCAAGCAGATTGAGGTAAAGGCGCTGGCTTCCGTCCGTTTTCATATGTGAGCGGATATTTTCGAGTGCGGTTTCGAAAATATCGGAAAGAATGACGGCGCCCTCCTCGTCAAAGTTCGCAACGCCGAACAGAATGAAATCAGTCACCTGGGAAAAATGGGAGTAGTCGATACTGTCTTTATCAAGGAATCTGTCGCCAACCATATATGCCGTAACTCTGAAATCGGCGGGATCGACGGGCGTTGACTGCGCGGGCTTTGAGCAGGCGGCGAATAAAGAAACCGCAATGCATAGGCAAAGAATTATCGCGAGTATTCCGTACGTTTTTTTCATATCATTTCACAAGCCTTTCTGTAAATTGCTCAAGCTAAGCGTAACATATATTTGAACATATGTCAATTTAAGGAATGGATTGATATTGTAATATATTCAAAGATATGCTACTATTTAAACAGGAGGGGTAATTATGGTAAAAAACTACAAATACAACATCGCCGCATTTTATGCGGCGGCAGTGATCGCGTTGATTTGCGCCGCGTTTTTTGATCTCAGGATCGATCAGTGGCTAAACAATCCTACAAATCCGTTTTGCGTTTGGCTTTACAACACGGGAGAAATGCCCGCGCGCCTTCTCGCTCCGTTGGCGGGTACAGTGATCGCGTATACTGCCGATAAGAAATGGCAGAAGATCATCGGCGCTTTGATTTGTCTCGGCGGCTCGGCGTATTTCGGAACGTATGTGGGCAAATACTTTTTCATTGAGGAAAACCGAATGGTATTCAGCCTTGTGTGGGGTATCGGCTTCGGTATCACGCTGCTGCTTGTCGGTTCAGTCATCAAAATTCCGAAAAGGCTCAAAAAGCCGCTTCTTATTCTTGCTATAACGGGGCTTGCGGTTATGGCGGTTCAGATTTTCTTCATCGAGGGAATGAAATACCTTTGGGGACGCGTTCGCTTCAGAGATCTGCTGGCGGCAGGAAGCACGGAGGCTTTCACGCCCTGGTACGTGATAAACGGCATAAACGGCAACAAGTCCTTCCCCAGCGGACACACCGCGGGCGCGGGTATGAGCTATCTTTTAATGCTGCTTCCCTTTGTGTTCAAAAAGTGGGAAAACAAGAAGCAGCTTTGCTTCTGGGTGCCCTGCATTTACACCAGCGTGGTGGCGTTCACACGTCTCGTTATGGGTGCGCACTATCTCAGTGACGTTACCGTTGGCGGAATCGTCAGCTTCACGATCGTGATAATCGCTATGGCGATTTTGGATAAAAAGAAGCTTTTGGAAAAGAATTAATCACTGTAAAAATAAAGCAAGGCGGAGAAGATCCGCCTTGTTTTTTTATGCCTTTTGTTTTCTTTTGTCGCTGATCCTGCGCGCGATATAAACGGCGGGGGTATCCAGCAGAGAAGTGCAAATAAAGATCACGTAGCTTGAAAGGAATATTGAAAGCAGCGTTTTCGCGTCATACGTTCCGTAAAAGGCGAAAAGCGTAAACAACAGGGTATTTAAAATCTGGCTGATAAGCGTTGAGCCGTTGTTTCGAAGCCATAAAAACTTTCTTTTGCTTCCCGATTTTTTCTCCGTCAATTCCCACCATTTATGGTAGAGCCACACGTCAAACATCTGGCTTATGGCGTAAACGGAGAAGGAGGCGATCATCATTCGGGGAGTGTTGGAGAAAATTTGTGCGATCGCGGGCATTGCCCAGTCGCCCTCAGCGGGGACGTACAAAAGCCAGCCCTGGCTCAAAAGCAGGAAAAACAGGGAAGCAAACATTCCCATCCATACCGCCTTGTTGGCTTCCTTTTTGCCCTCACATTCCGATAAAATATCGGTTATGAGAAACGTTACGGCGAAAAGCACGTTGCCCAACGTTTGCTCCATTCCAAAGGCGTTTATAAGGATAAGTACCTCGATATTCGCAAGTATCGTTGCCACCGCGGACATACAAAAAAGCCCCGTTTTGCCGAAAAATTTATACGCGATCAGCGCCATTGCAAAGATGAAAACAACGGAGCCGATCAGTAAAAGCTCGTTAATCATATCAGTCACCCACTCCAAAATCAGTATTGTTTACGAGAATATCTATCCGCTCGTCATCCTTATATTTCGGATAAATACTCCGCATAAAATCAGCGATCACGCTTTTATCGGGCTTGATATCCGTTGAATTTTCGCACATTATGTTTACGCATATGCGCTCAAAATGTTCAAGCCCCAGCAGAATATCTTTCTCCATTGAGGAAACGGTCTGCCCCGCTATGCCGAAAAGAAAATTCGCCTCGTCAAAGTTTTTGCTGATGATCTCGGGACGGTGCTCGGGAATCCCTTTTTTAAGAACGCCCTCACGGAATTGATAATCAAAGGTCTCCAGCCCCAGCTTCATTTTTAAATTGAATTCCGAAAACTCCTGCCGCAGAGCGGGGATCTTTTTATCGTATAGATAGTGGGCTTCAAAATGAATCGTTGAAATGCCCTTTTCACGGCAGATTTGCTTGATAAGCTCAATGGTGTTGCTGTCAAGCTCAAATACGGAGCCGCTGTTTATAATTTCCAATTCGCCGAACTCACCCGTAACTTTTTCAAGTGCCTCGCGGTTTAAGGCGAAGTTTGCCGCATCGTCTGCGCATTTATCAAGATGATAATCGCAAAAGGCGCATTTTTTATAAACGCATCCCTTTGAGCGCAGAAGCACGATTTCTCGTTTCCTTTTCTCTGTGATTTTACTGTATCTTTCCATAATAAAAAAAGCGCCCAAAAGGGCGCAACGGCACTATGCCTGTGTCTCCCTTAGTTTTGATTTGGGTAAGTCTATTGAAATCCCCAAGGCAGGATGGTTACGAACTGCCCTTTGATATATAGATTATAGCATTGTTTTTTTGAATGTCAATTGTATTGTTTTAGAAATTCATCAATGCTTGTAACGCCGTTATCAATAACGGCAGAATAAACGTCCATAGAAGTGAATTTATCGAATGAGTACAGCTTGCGCACGATAAGCTCTTGTTTAATTTGAATGATTAGTTTCTTTTGAGTATCGCTCGCTTTTTCAGCAATTTCATCGCAGTATTTTTCCGCCGCTTCTATCGTATCTTCGTCAAGAAACCACAGGTCAACGTTCCAAAGTTCACCTGTTATATTCGTTTCAAAGCCGTGAAACCAAACGGTTTTTCCGTCGGCAGTTGTTTCCTCTTTGGCTTCATACCAAACGGGTTTGAATGTTTTTATTATCCAATCGGTCAATTGGTATAGCTTGTCAATGCGCATTGCGCTGTTTTCAATATCTATATCCAGATCATTCCACGCCATCATATCCATTCGGTAGCTTCCGACGATATGGGGGTTGCCGTACTTTTTTAATTCGTCAAGCAGACCCGCGGTGTATAAAATATAATCCGCCGATTCTTTTCTGTTGCACATATTCATTCTCCAAAGAATTTTACAATATTATTTCCTTGCCTCCAAGCGGTAAATAGGCATACCCTTTTCGGAGAAAAGGCGCTCGTATTCCGTTACGATATTTCCCTCAAAGCCGCTGTTGTGCAGATCAAGGCTCACGTTGCAGAGCTTAAATCCGCATTGGGAAAAGCTCTCAATGGAAAATTCAAAAAAGTGCATATTGTCCGTTTTTTGATAAATCGCCGCGCCGTCCTCCATAAGTGCTTCGTATATTTTTAAAAATCTCTCGTGGGTAAGGCGGTGCTTTGCGTATTTCGTTTTGGGAAACGGGCAGCTGAAGTTGAGATTTATCTCGCTTATGGACTTTTCGGGAATATATCTTTGGAGATACTCCGCCTCGCAGTTGAGGAATTTTATATTGGTGAGTCCCTGCCCCTTCGCCGCTTCGCAGGCCGTTACGATAACGTTTGCCGTTTTCTCAACCGCCAGCACGTTGATATCCGGGTGAAGCTTTGCGTATTGGCAGGCAAAACCGCCCTTGCCGCAGCCCACCTCCAGCATGATTTTATTTGAATTTCCGAAAAGCAGAGAAAAATCGATCAGATTATCCCTTGCCTCAAGCTCGCGGTAATCGGGGTTGAGCCTGTCCCACTGAATAAGGTAATCGCTGACCTGCTCCAGCCTTTCGTCAAGATTCTTCTTACGTCTCATTCTCATTTATATCACCAACGGAATTATACACTGTTCCTTATTTTTAATCAACACTTGAATTTTCTTTCAATATTATTTAAACTGAAACAGAGAAAAACATTTTCGATTCGGGAGGCTTTTATGACACAGAAAGAGAGAATGGATGCGGGCTTACTCTATCTTTGCGAGAATGAAGATATAATGGGCGTTCAGCTTAAAATTCTTGAAAAATTATACGATTTTAACGAGACGAGACCGAGTCAGCTTGATTTAAGGGAGAAGCTCCTTAAGGAAATGTTTGCCGAAATCGGAGAGGACTGCTATATCGAGCCGCCGTTTCACGCCAATTGGGCGGGCGCGCACGTTCATTTCGGCAATCACGTTTACGCGAATTTTAATCTGACCCTCGTTGATGACGATCATATTTTCGTTGGCGATAACGTTATGTTCGCTCCAAACGTAACAGTTACCACGGCGGGGCATCCCATTTGTCCCGAGCTTCGCGAATAGGGATATCAGTTTAACGCGGAGGTGCATATCGGCAACAACGTTTGGATCGGCGCGGGAGCGATCATTTTGCCGGGAGTTACTATCGGCGACAATACCGTTATCGGCGCGGGCTCGGTAGTTACTAAGGATATCCCCGCAAATTCCGTTGCTTTCGGCGTTCCTTGCAAGGTTCAGCGAGAAATTGGAGAAAAAGATTATCAATACTATTTTAAGGATAGAAAAATAGATATTCCTATTCTTGGTTAAATTGCTTTTGCGTCTATCGGCGCGGGATATTTTTATTAAATGGTTTTTGCCACTGGCGTGGCAGGCTAAATTGTTTTAATTTTTTATATTTGCCGCTGCCGCGGCGGGGCGTTACTCT
>JAFLRY010000043.1:0-4631 GCA_022511205.1 Eubacterium sp.
CGACTCAAAAGAATGATACGCCCCGCCACGGCAGTGGCAAATCTGATTAATAAAATAATTTAACCCTCCGCTTTAGCGGGAAAAGATATAAAGAATAATTAAAATTGCCCGCCGCATAGCGGCAAAAAACATTTTAAAAAGCTCCGCGCCGGCAGGCGCAAAAAAACTCCCTTGTTCAAAGGGAGCCGTCAACGAAGTTGGCAGGGGCACTACAACGTTACTCCGTTTTTAAATATCGCGATATCGCGGCAAGCGTTTCGCTCGTTTTTCGTTTTTTCTCCGTTTGCCACGGAAATGATATGTTCAAACAATTCCCCGCTTAACTCATCGGGAGATTCTCCGTTTATCATTTCGCCGGCATTAAAATCTATCCAGCTTTTCTTTCTCTCAAAAAGCGGCGTGTTGGACGATATCTTAACCGTCGGAACAGGCGCGCCGAGCGACGTTCCCCTGCCGGTGGTGAATAATATCATATGCGCCCCGGCGCAGGTGAGATTCGTGACAGAAACCATATCGTTGCCCGGCCCGATGAGCAGATTGAGCCCATTTTTTTTGCACTGCTCAGCATGATCCAGCACGTCGGTAACAACGCTTTTCCCGCCCTTTTGAACACAACCGAGTGATTTTTCCTCCAGCGTGGTAATTCCGCCGTCGTGATTCCCCGGCGAAGGATTCTCGTAGCACTCAACGCCGTTGGAATAAAAATATTCCTTGAAGCCGTTTATCATTTTGATTTGCTTGTCGAAAACCTCTTTGTTCTCGCTTCGCGCCATAAGAATATGCTCCGCGCCGAACATTTCGGGAACTTCAGTCAAAATCGTTGAACCACCCGCCGCAGTAAGCTTTTCGTTTACCCTGCCGCATAAAACGTTGGCAGTGATACCCGAAAACGCGTCCGACCCGCCGCATTTATAGCCCACGATAAGGTTTTCTATGCCCACAGGCTCTCGCTTGCAATTCTTGATAGTATCGTAAAGCTCTTTGATAAGCTTCGCGCCTGCTTCAAGCTCGTCATCAACCTCCTGAGCAACTAAAAATTTCACTCTTTTTTCATCAATGTCGCCGAGATAGTTTTTCAGCACTCCGATATTCGTGTTTTCACAGCCGAGAGATACCACCAGAACGCCGCCCGCGTTGGGGTGATTTATAAGTGCGGCAAGGGTTTTTCTCGTGTTTTCCTGATCCTCCTCCATCTGACTGCAACCGTAGGGGTGGGTGTAGGCAAAAACGCCGTCGCACCCATCGCCGATCATCGCGCTCCCGAGCCTTTCAAGCTGAAGCGCCGTTTTGTTAACACAGCCGACGGTGGGGATTATCCATATCTCGTTTCTTATACCGATCCTTCCGTCTGCCCTTTTATAGGCATTTACCGTTATATCTGACTTAACAGGCTGATATTCATTATCGCCCTTGAATTCATATTCGGGCTTGGAAGCGAGATCGGTTTTTAAATTGTGCTCATGAACGTGGCTTCCCGCAGGCGTATCAACGGTGATATGCCCGATAGGGTAGCCGTATTTTATAACGCTCTCGCCCGCTTTGAGATCGGCAAGCAGAATTTTATGCCCGAATGGAATGTTATCAAGAGCAGTTATTCCGTTTTCAGCATAGCCCGCCTTGATATTCTCAAGCGCTACGGCAACGTTATCGTCACTATGTATTTTGAAAAATTTACTCATTGATTACCTCTTTAACCGCATCCACTATTCCGTTTTCGCGAATGCTTTCAAAACCGTTTTCAACCGCCTGAAGCATTCCGTTTATCTCAGTCAAATCCCTGCCCCAAAAAGATACATTTGATAAAATATCCCGTATACCGGGCCTTTGGGCGAAGAAATCAAGCACTTCTTTGCTATCCTTAACCTCGTAATCTCTATCGCCTGCTTTAAGATAAAAGGCAATGAGAGCGGCAAGGGAAAAGGTCAGAACTTTCGGCAGCGCGCCGTTTAAATTATAATGATCTATTATCGTATCAAGGCATCTTGCCTTGAATTTTGAAACGGAATTCAGCGAAATATCAAGAAGCTTGTGATCAATAAACGGATTATTGAATCGCTCCAAAACGCTTCCCGCAAACTCGTCCAATTCCTGCCTCGGTAAATCAATGGTGGATTTGATCTCCTCAAGCCCCTGCTGAATATATTTGCCGAAAAGCTCATCGTTCACCATATCACGCACGATATCAAAGCCCGCCATATGCGCCGCTAAAACGGACATGGTGTGCGCTCCGTTGAGTATGCGCACCTTGCGGGTCCTATAGGGAACGAGATCGTCAGTATAAGTAATGCCCCTGAAAGGAATAGCGGCTTTTGCTCTTTCGTCCGCCTGAATTATCCAGCTTTCATAAGGCTCGCAGGCTGTGGAGCAAGGGTCGTAGTCATCGGCAATATGTCCTGTTACGATCCTGTCCACCAAAGTGTTGCAAAAGGAACATTCGTTTTCAACGTATTCAATAAAGGCCCCGCCAAGTTCCCAAAGCTTAGCGTATTGAATTATACATTCTCTAAGCTTATCGCCGTTTTGCTCTATGAGCTCAACAGGCAAAAACACAAGCCCCTTTGCTTTGCTTAAAAACCTTTCATATAAAAGCGCCGTAACCTTTGCGGGAAAAGAGACGTTCGGCGAATTTTCCATTTTATCAAGTTCGTCAAAGCATATGCCGGCTTCTGTGGTGTTTGAAATAACTATTTTCAGCCCGTCGGAACAAAACAGCTTCTGAAGCTCGCCGTACTCTCCGACAGTATCAATACAGCGGGAAACGCAACTGATATGCTTTCTTTCATTGACGATTTCTCCGCCGGCTCTGCCGCGGATTATAATATCATACTCGCAATTCTGCTTTTTAAGCGCGTTGATCACCGCGGTATTCGTTCTCGGCTGGCAAATTACGACTTTGCCGCCGTAGCCGTTATCGACCGCCTCCTGAAGATAATTTTCCGCAAAAGCCCGAAGAAAATTTCCTTCGCCAATTTGTAAAATCGTTTCCACACCGATCGCCCCTATCATTCGTTTTTAACGTATTCAAAGCTTCTCTCATTGCATTTTCTCGGCTCACAGCTATAGCCCGAATAATCAACGTCTTTCGTGTATCTGATGAATATTCCGTAGCATGGCAGATCCCAGTAATCGCTGTTTTCGTGGCTTTCTTTGTAAATATGGGATATCCTAACTATATCGGGATAATCATCCATAGACCATTCGGGAACGTCGTAATTAATATCCAGCGCCTCGTTTGTATCGCGATAAACCGCGCTGATATTTTCAAGAACGACACCCTCCACGGGATAAATCTTTTCATCATCTCTGCACCCGGTTACGGCAGAGGGAAGCTCCGTATTAACAGCCGTTACGTTGCTTATTTTTATATTTTTAACGCTTCCGATTTTAAAGTTTCCGTGGCGCAGGCGCTTCCCCAGCCATACCAAAATCGGAGAACTGATGCCGTCCATAAAAATATCGCTGATTTCAACGTTTGAAACGTTGCTGCCGTCGGCGGATTCCACCGCAATTCCCGAATAGCCGTAGGTCATATTTTGCGGCATAAAAAACTTACAGTTGCGCACCCTGATATCCGAAATATCAAACGCCGTTTCAGTGCCGATCTTAAAGCAGTTGGCACAGCTTGAAACGATACAGTTTGAAACGTTAACATCCTTTATTTCGCCGTTGACGGGCTTAAGGCATATGCCGTCATCCGCGGTGGCGATAAAGCAGGTGTCTATATTCACGTTTCTGCTGAAAAGGATATCAATTCCGTCCGTATTGGCAACGTGCATATGATTATCAATAACTATATGGTTTATATCAACGTTTTCACAGCCGTTGATAACGAGCGTCCAAAAGGCGCTTTCGTTCAAAACAACATCATCGATAATTACGTTTTTGCAGTTTTTGATAAGCATTAAGTAGCTTCTTTTACAGTTTTGCTTTCCGAAGCGTATCCTGTTTCGAGCCTCGATAACTCTTTTATACGTATTAAACTCCTTGAGCGCGTAAAGAGGCGCTTCATTTTTCGGCTCATCCGTGTAGCTGATGCCGCTTCCGCAGATGATCCCGCCGCCTGTTATCCTGATGTTTTCCGCGTTATTCGCGAATATAACGCCGTCGCTGATATGATCGGGCGTATCATTTTTCTTTAGGTCCGCTTTTTCATCATAGCTTAAGGCAACAAGCTTGGCCCCTTTGGAAATAAAAAGAGTAACGTTGCTTTTGAGTTCAACAGAAGTGATCTTATACGCTCCCTCAGGTATCACCAGCGTTCCGCCGCCAAAAACGGAAAGCTTATCGATTTCAGTGTTGATCACTTCACTGTTGCTCTCCCCTGAAGCAGACGGAGAAATATTCGCCACAACGCATTTTCCGCCCGGCGTGCAGGGGCGGATATAATCGCTATATGGTATATTCGTTATCCACGAGCCCGTAGGATCGGTAGTATATTTATCTGCTAATTCTGCCATTTCGTTTTCCCTTCAAGAAATCAAACTTAAATATAATACTATCTTTATTCATAAATAAAATCAATAGTTTTTACAACGTCTGCTCTGTTTATTTTGACAATTCAGCGCAATAGGATTATAATAACCTCACGAAATTGTAGCCAAATCAAAGATTTGGGCAATTTCGGAGAACAT
>JAFLRY010000043.1:4731-11153 GCA_022511205.1 Eubacterium sp.
AACCTCACGAAATTGTAGCCAAATCAAAGATTTGGGCAATTTCGGAGAACATTGTATCATAGCGCTCGGCGACTTATTCCGCCTCGCACTTATGATATAATAAACACACATTAAAAACATGGGAAGTTATTCAGATGAAAAGAGAGCTTGAGCCCTATCAGCTGATCGAGCGCAGTATCAATAAAAAATACAGAAAATCCATATGGAATCCCTTCATCGAAGCGGTGCAGCGCTACGAGCTGATAAACGAGGGAGATAAAATCGCCGTTTGCATATCCGGCGGCAAGGATTCAATGCTTCTGGCAAAGCTTATGCAAATGCTTCAAAGGATCAGCAAAGTACCGTTTGAGCTTGTATTTCTCGTTATGGACCCCGGCTACAATGAAGCAAACCGCCGAATGATCGAGAGCAACGCGGAGCTTTTGCATATCCCTATTACGGTATTTGAATCGGATATTTTCGCGGTTGCCGAAAGCGTTTCCAAAAGCCCCTGCTATCTCTGCGCAAGAATGAGGCGCGGCCACCTTTACAACAAGGCAAAGGAAATGGGCTGTAATAAAATCGCTCTCGGGCATCACTTCAGTGACGTTATCGAAACCACGCTTTTGGGAATGTTTTACGGCTCACAGCTTCAGGCAATGATGCCCAAGCTTCATAGCCAAAATTTCGAGGGAATGGAGCTCATCCGCCCGCTCTACTGCGTGAATGAAGAGGATATAATCGCGTGGAGAAGATATAATGATCTGCAATTTTTGCAATGCGCCTGCCGCTTCACCGAAAACAACGCAGCAAGCGAAAACGGCATAGGCGATTCGAAAAGGCAGGAGATAAAAATGCTTATCAAGAGCCTAAAAAAAGATAATCCCACTATTGAAAGAAGCATTTTCAACAGTATCCACGCCGTTTGCCTTGAAACCTTCCCCGCATATAAAAAAGGCGGCGAGCTGCACAGCTTCCTTGAAACCTATGATAGAATATAGAAAACCACAAGCAAAAAGAGACGGTACGCCGTCTCTTTTTCATTGTTTCATTATTCAGATAAAGGCGTCTCCGAAGCGGCGCTCATACTCTTTAAGAACGCGGAGATAAACGGAATGGCTATCACGCCCGCCAGCACAAAAGCAAGAGGTTGGGAAAGCTCGATTCCCGTTATATCGAGGAATTTCGGCAAGATCAAAAGCAAGGGAATAAAGAAAAGTCCGTTTTGCGTTAAAGCGAGAAAGAAGGCTCTGCCCGTTTTTCCGATGCTCTGAAAGGTCATATTCGCTATCATGACCGTTGGAAGCAACAGCAAGCCCACGCACATAAACCTCAGCGCCGCGTTGCCTATATCAATAACCTCCGCTTCTTTTCTGAAAAGCGCCACGATGCTCGGCGACAGAATAAAACACGCCGAAGCAAGCACCGCCATAACGATGGAGCTGAAAATCCAAGTGAATTTTATTCCCGATTTAACGCGGGAATATTTTTTCGCGCCGTAATTGAAGGCGGATACAGGCTGAAAGCCCTGACCGATGCCAACGCAAACGCTGAACATAAGATTGGACACCTTCGCAACAACGCTCATAGCCGCTATGCAGGCGTCGCCGTATATCATCGCCTGATTGTTCAGCACCATATTTGAAATACTGTTGAGCCCCTGTCTTGCAAGGCTCGGCGCGCCGGTATAAATAATTTCCTTAATAAGGCCGAATTTCAGCGTAACGTACTTAAGAGAAATCTTGCTCTGGGTTTTGCCGATAACGAACATTATAAACAAAAGCCCCATGCTAACGTACTGGGAGATCGCCGTGGCAAGCCCCGCGCCGGAGATGCCCATATTCAGCTGAAAAATGAAGATCGGATCCAGTACCATATTGAGTATTCCGCCCGTGGTGAGCCCGAACATTGCGAGAGAAGCCATTCCCTCATAGCGCAGGATATTGTTCATAACGCAGCCCGTTGTCATCGCAGGACCTGCTATGAGGATATAAGCGCCGTACTTTTTCGCGTAGGGAAGAATCGTTGGCGTACTGCCGAGAAGCTCCATAAAAGGCGTTAAAAATATCAGCCCAACCGCCATTATTATAAAGCCGGAAGCGAGCGCAAGGAAAAAGCCCGTTGAGGAATATTTTCTCGCCGTGTCAACGTCCTTTGCGCCCAGATGCCTGCTTATACAGCTTCCCGAGCCGTGGCCGAACATAAATCCGAACGCCTGCAAGATCGCCATAAGGCTGAAAACGATCCCCGTAGCTCCGCTGGCGGATAAGTCTATTTTAGAAACGAAATACGTATCCGCCGTATTGTAGATCATCGTTATCAGCATGCTGATAACGGAGGGCAACGCAAGGGAACACACAAGCCTGTTGACCGGCGTCTGCGTCATTTTTATAAACTGATGATCCGCCGAGCCTGAATGCTCCGTATTTTTTTCTGTGTGATCTTCCATTTTGACACCTTGTTTATGCATTGTTGGTTTGATATTTCTCCGCCTGAAGATTGAACATATACGCGTACTTTCCGTTCATTGCCATAAGCTCGGCGTGGGTGCCGCTCTCAACGATCGCGCCGTTTTCCATAACGTATATCCTGTCCGCATTCACCGTGGTGGAAAGACGGTGGGAGATGAATATAACGGTCTTATCCTTCGCCGCCTCCATCATCGCCCTGTTGAGATTATACTCGGCGATTGGATCAAGATTGGCGGAGGGTTCGTCCATAATAACGTAGGGGCAATGCTTGTAAAACGCGCGGGATACGGCAACCTTTTGGGATTCGCCGCCGGAGAGCATTGCTCCCTCATCATCGAATTCCCTTAAAAGCTCCGTCTGAGTGCCGTGCGCCATTTCCTTGGTAAAGCCGCTGTGGCGCAGGGCGTTCTCTACCCTTTCCTTATCGGGCGCGGTATCAAGGGAAACGTTTTCCCCAAGGGTTGCGGC
This sequence comes from Eubacterium sp., assembly GCA_022511205.1. Taxonomy (GTDB): domain Bacteria; phylum Bacillota; class Clostridia; order Oscillospirales; family Acutalibacteraceae; genus Eubacterium_R. Next base: position 7,650 of record JAFLRY010000043.1, read on the forward strand.
GAAAAGCTGAAAATCCTGAAATACCGCCGCAAACCTGCTTCGGTGGGATTCGATCGTTTCGTCTTTAATATTTCTGCCGCCGATAAGTATTTCGCCCTCAGTTACATCGTAAAGTCTGAGAAGCAAATTGGTAAGCGTGGTTTTTCCCGCACCGTTATAGCCCACCAGCGCGATCTTTTCATAGGGCTTCAGCGTAATATTCACGTTTTTAACGCTGGGTTCATCGTTGCCCGGATATGTAAAGGATACGTTTCTGAGTTCTATTTCCTCAACGGCTGAGCCGTTCGCCGTACCCTTTCCGTCATAAATCTTATTTTCGTGTTTCAGGAATTCTCTGAATTTTTCGATCATTTTCGCCTGCTCGGCAAAATTTCTTGCAACAAAAATTGTTAAGAATGAAAACGCCTGGGCAACGGCAAAAGCGCCGTTAAAGGTGGCAACGAAATCACCTGTTGAAAGGGTGTGCTTTTGGAGTACGCAATAGCCGAGATAGAGGGGCAGAATAAACATAAAGCCAAGTATCTGCAGTCCGCCCTCCTGGAAGAAATAAATGGTATCTATCTTCTTAACGTATTTTCTTTGGTTATTGATAACGTCGTCCGCCGCTTCGTTGTATCTTTCGATCAGAAGCGGCTTGATGTTGTTCATCCGAACTTCCTTAGCGTAATCCTGAAGATAGAAAACTCGCGCGAAATAATCCGCTCTCCTATGGTATTTATTATTTTCAATTCGCCTTTCCGATTGCAGAGAACCTATTTTCTTGCCCAGCGGAGTAAATATAATGATTGCCGCAAGGATTATCAAAAGACAAATGGGATCGATGGTAAGGATGATGGAGCTGATCGTGATCAATGACACCAGCTCGCCGATGTATCTGCTCACCATTCCGAGAATATGCTGGATCTGCCCCGTTGAGGATTCAATGGAGAGAATGAAATTATTATAGAAATGAGGATCATCGTAGGCTTCAAGATCAAGGCTTTTCGCCTTGTTGTAAAACATCGTGTTGAGCCCTTTGACGAGCTTTTCTCTCTCTATTCCCGAAATAAGCTCACGAAAAAGCCAGTTTATCGTTTCGCTGACGATAAGCACAGCCGCTATTATAATAACGGCATAGATTATTCTGTGTGTATCGCCGCCGCTTTCAACCGTGTCTATAACGTATTTAACGCCCACGACTGAAATAAGCCTTGTGGGAATGGTCATAAGTATTCCCCAGAAGCATTCGCCGATAACGAGGATCGGGGAAATTTTAAACATAATTCTGAGGAAAAAGAAAATGTTTGAAAGGATAGAATGCTCGGTTTTAGCCGATCTCTTCATAACCGTCTTCCTCCCCTCTCTTATTGTAGCTTGACGCCTGAAGCGTGAACATCTTGGCGTATTCGCCGTCTTTAGCCATCAGCTCGGCGTGACTGCCGCTTTCGATAACTGTACCCTCACCCAAAACGAAGATATTATCCGAAAGCACGGCGCTTGAAAGCCTGTGGGAAATATAGATAACCGTCTTATCCTTCGTGGCAAGAATAAGGTTTTCATACATTTTATACTCTGCGATGGGATCAAGAGCAGAGGAAGGCTCATCAAGAATGGCGATATCAAAATTGCCCGCAAACATTCTCGCAACGGCAGTTTTCTGCGCCTCCCCGCCCGAAAGCCCCGCGCCGTTTTCGTCAAACTCACGGGTGAGAACCGTATCCGCGCCGTTGGGCAGCTGAGCGATCTTTTCGTAAACGCCGCTCTGCTTAAGCGCTCTTTCGGCAATTTGCTTATCCTCTTCGGTGCAGTTTCTGCACATAACGTTTTCGTTAACGGAAAGGGCGAAGGTCTTATAATCCTGAAAAACTGTGGAGAATTTCAGCCTGAGGCTATTGGCGTTATACTCCTTGATATTCACGCCGTTATAAAGGATTTCGCCCTCGTCCGGGTCGTAAAAACGAAGCAGAAGCTTAACAAGGGTGGATTTTCCCGCGCCGTTAACGCCTACTACGGCAACAGTCTGCCCCTTGTTTATTTTAAGATTTACACCGCGCAGAGAGTATTTTTTAGCTCCGGGATATTTGAAACTGACGTTTTTCAACTCAAGGCTTTTGAAATCACCGGGCTCAAGCTCGCCGGAAACCACCTTCGATTCATAATCAAAAAATTCGCGCAGATTATGGAAATAAAACGCGATCTCGGAGAGAGAAGCGAAGCAGTCCGCAATCGTAATGGTGGCGGAGCGAATAGCGTTTATTGAGGATAAAACCACCGAAAAGCCCGAAATGGAAAGATCGTCCGTATAAATAAACTGATAGCCCGCCAGTCCGTAAGTGCCGACGATCGGGATAAACTCACCGAACACTGAGCTTATCATACTCAAAATGAAAAGCTTGACGCCGTATTTTTTTACGATCTCAATATTGTTGCGGATCGCTCTGTTGAACCTCTCGATCATAACGAAAAAAATATTCGAGGTGCGCATATCCTTTGAAAAATCCTTAAGGAAAACGGTTCGCTGTGTATATGCCTTCATTCGATTATTTTTTGTCATCTCAAGGCTTCTCTTATAGAAAACCTTGCTTTTCAGAATCTCAAAGGCAAAAACGCAGAGTATCGGGGCAAGGAAAATGAGATAAGCGGGATTGATAGAAATAACTATTCCTATAACAGAAACGAACGCGATCATATTTCCTATTATTTGTGATAATGAAATAGCGAAGGAAAAGAAATAGCTGTTTGAAATGATTTCGGTGGCTCGCTGATATTTATCGTAAAACGCGGGGTCTTCGTAACAACTGATATCCACCTGCGCCGCTTTTTCGAAAATCATATTATTGAGCGCTTTGAACGTCTTTTTTTCTCCCACGAGGCATTTGTAATCGCTGAAAACGGACAAAAACTCGTAAACAATTCCAATAATAAAAAACAGCGCGAGCGTTTTAAGATAATACGAAAAATCGGAATTGCCTTCAATTATGCTCAGCAGTACTCTGAGGAATAAAACAGTTTGAAAAAAGTTTATAAAAAGCGTGTAAACACCCATATCGATCATATGCCAGATCATATAGCTTTTGTTTGCCTTATATAAAACTTTAATGGCATACAGAATGTTTTTTATCACGGGAACTTTCACCTTCTCGTGATGAACGGGCGTCGGTCTCATTCGGATTCCTCCCCTCTAAAAGTTAGTCGTCTAACTATTATAGCACTTGTTTTAACATAGTCAAGTAATAAGATTGTATTAAATTATATTTAATAATAAGAATTATAATTAGATTTGCAGCTGGCGCGGCACGGGGGAGCCTTTTGCGCCTGACGGCGCGGAGCTTTTTAAAATGTTTTTTGCCGCTATCGCGGCACAGGGGAGCCTTTTGCGCCTGCCGGCGCAGGATTTTTTTAGATGGCTTTTGCCGCTGACGCGGCAGGCTAAATTGTTTTAATTTTTTATATTTGCCACTGCCGTGGCCGGGCGTATCATTCTTTTGAGTCGCAAAAGAACGATACCAAGAAAACGATCAAGGG
>JAFLRY010000044.1:0-9147 GCA_022511205.1 Eubacterium sp.
ATCGTTTTCTTGGTATCGTTCTTTTGCGACTCAAAAGAATGATACGCCCCGCCGCAGCAGCGGCAAAAGATATTTTTTAAAAAACTCCCCCTTTCGGGGGATCGGTAAAACACTGTTTTGATGAGGGATTGTCAAACTTCTGAAATAACGCGGTCTATCGCATAGATAACCTGAAAAGCGTTTACTGATGATGAATTTTCAAATTCAACCAACGCTGATCTTGCGCCGTAATGATCCTTTACATAGCCCATTATAAAGCCGTCCTCCACCCTATACCAATCGGGGTTTCCTCTGCTCAGAGCAAGGCTCGGCACAAGAATTCTTATAAGCTCCGGATCGCCTAAAACTGAATTTTCCCAACCGTGAAAATTGATATAAATGCTTGGCTTGTATTCATCCATAAGGTTTTTCAGCGCCCGCGATTCAACAGCCTTAAAGAGACCCGCTTTAAAATCACGGTTGATATCGATCCCCGAATATGTACATCTGCCAAAGGCGTTCTCATCCCCAGCTCGGTAATCGTTAACGCCGTACATTACTCCATCGGGATTCGCGCAGGGAACTATCACCATTTGATAATCACCCAGCGATTCGGGATGTTTTGAGTAATACTCAATCAAGCTGTAACCAAGATCCACTAAAACCTTGCCGTCATTCGCGTATTCGTCCTCAAAGCCGTGAATGGCAAAGTCCATGAAAAAGACCTTGTTATTTGCGCCGCTGCCGTTAATGATGAACGCTTCAAGGGGCTGGCCCATTTCGGAATATCCGTAAACAATTTTGGAACATATTCCCTGTGCGTTTTCATCTTTAGGCTCGGTAATACTTTCAGTTTCTTTATCTATATAAAGCTCGTCCTTTTTGTCGTAATCGCCGAAAATCTGCGTTGTCATCTCGTCAACAAAGCTTTCAATATGCTCTATAATAATGGTAAACGTTTCCGGCTTCGCGCTTGCGGCGGTACAGGTCAAAACAACGGCAAAAGCCGCAACTATGCAAAGCAAAGAAATAATAAATTTTTTCAAGGCTTACACTTCCCCACTCTTCTCTGCTTATTAAACGAAGCTGAATGGCGTTTCTCTCATTTTGTTCTCATAATTTTTTAGGCTCCCTCTTGCAAGGGAGTCTTTTTGTTTATGCCAAGGTCTTTATAACGAGTTCGCCGTTATCATTGAGCGAAAGATCATATTTACCGTATTTTACCGTGCCGTCGTTAAAGGTTACATTTATCTTTATAGTATCGTGCGGCAGTTGAGAAAATGGCGTGTTTATATCCTCAAAAAGAATTTCATACCAAACTAAGGGACTTACTGTCGCATGGCAACTGAATTCTTTTTCTTCAAATAGATTTATGAAAGTATAATCCTTAACAAAATTACGTTCTCCCCTAACAGTTGATACAGTCGGAGAGAATTTTGAATAGGTTTCTACACTAACAAGTCCCACTCCGATTTCGTTTCCATTTTCATCATATATTATTTCTACCCCGGCATATTCGTCCGCGCTCTTTATTTCCTTGCCGACGATATATTCATCGTAATCGCCGTTTTCAATATGCTTAAGCATTATATCAATGCATTCATTATTACTCTTCCACGCATATTCATCTGAATACGGAACAACGAAATCATACCATTCATCATTTGCTTTTAAATATTCAAACTTGGTAAAATCAATAATATGAAATTCACTTTTTTCACATTGAATTCTTACCGATTCGATATTCTCACCTTTTATCTCAAATGATAAATCGCCCGTTTCTATATATTCCGCTCCGTCTAAATCGGGTGAAACGATGTCGGGGATCACGTCATTTAATTTGTAATCGGGCAGTGTGACCATATCATCATCGATCTGCGTATATATCGGCTCATCAGTTTCGCTTGCATATACGCTCAAAATAAACGTATTCTCATTCGGCGGCACACACGAACCGTCATTGCCGACATAAAAGTTTTGACTTCGCCATAAGCCACCGAAACCAAGCGCTGTTATCAGTATCGCAAGGCTGAGGAAGCCCGAAACCGCCGCAACGGCAAGCTTTCTCTTGCTTCTCTTTTTCGGCGCGGCTTCATAAACCTTTTGCGCCAGTCTTGTTTCCATATAGAGATCGGGTTTTATATTATCAATTGAGTTTTTAAAATCTTCAAGCTTCATAGCTGTAATCCTCCAATTCGATTTTTAAAACTTCGCGTGCGCGCTTTAAACGCTGTTTAACAGCCGAGCTGCTTATCTTAAGCGTTCGCGATATCTCGTCTACCGAGCAGCCGTAATAGTAATACAGAAGCACCGCCGTTTTATATTTTGCGGGCAATGCCGCCACCTGTTTGATAACGTCCAGCCGTGTATCGCTGTCTGTTCTTGCACCGTCGACCAGCGTGATATCACCTGCTGAAACGTTCTTTTTTGCCGATGATCTCAGCATATCAAGGCATTTATTCTGCGTTACTCTTATCAGCCACGCCTTTTCGTGTTCAATATCCTTGAAAGAGGGCGAGCCGTATAACAGCTTAATAAAGACCTCCTGAAGCGCGTCCTCAGCATCGTGGTGATTGCCCAGATATACGAACGCGATTTTATAAAGCATATCGCCGTAGAGCTGATACTTCGCTTCAAAGGCGTTTTTTATTTCATCGTTATTCATACTCACTTTCCCTTTACAAAGATTTTTAAGAGCGCTCTCACTTAGGTTGAGAGAGCCGAAACCAAGTAGGTTTTGTATTTGACTCTCTCAACCTTAAAACGATTCAAAAACCGATTTGGTTACAAAATCAAAAAGGATCGTAAAAATACGATCCCTTTTCATTTTGCGTTTTATCAGTTTTTCTTCGTGCCGTTTTCGTCAAAATTCAGAATTGAAGCGATGATGATTTTATAGCAGGCTTCAATCGATTTGGGAACGAGCCTGTCATAATTATCGCGCCTGTTGTGATAATAATCGGCAGGCGTGGGATCCATAGCCGCAAGGCATGTTGCCTTTATGCCCGCCTGAGAAAAAGCCGCCGCGTCGGATGCGCCGAAGAATAGATTTGCAAGCTTTGCGTTTTCTATTCCAACCTCTTTGGCGCTGTCAAGCACGAGGTCTGAAAACTCCTTATCGTTGTTAACTGTGTTCGTCATATCCTTTGAGTAAACGTTGATAAAATCATAATCCGTCAGCGTATCGCAGCAGAGAACGGCGGTCTCAACCTCATCACTCGTATATTCCTCAAGATGATCCTTAGCGAAAGCCTTGGAGCCGCGAAGCCCCGCTTCCTCGCCGTCTGTTATCATCGCAACAAGCTCTGTGTTTTCAAACTCAACGCCCGCCATATCCATCATACGAAGAGCGCACACCGCGGCGTATGTGCCTGTGAGATTATCATTTGCGCCGGGGGCGATCAGTTTAAAATTAATAAAGGGATAAAGAGTAGCGAGGAAAACGGCAGTTAAAATATGGAAATAATATGAGTAATTCAGCATAAACTCGCCGAAAGCGCCCATATCCGTAAAGCTTGCTATAACGTTGATTATCGCGATGATAATGGAAATCAGCGCAGTGCCCACTGAGCCTGCCACAGTAATTCCGAAAAACGGATACTTGCCCTTGGCGTAGTAGAGGTGGCGCCATTCATAGGCGGCGTCAATATGTCCGCTGATAACGAATCTCTTTTTAACTTCACCCTTCGGCTTTCTCACCGCAACGAGATTATGGCCCTTTTTCTTTTTGTAAAGCACGTCGCAAAACTGCTTGTAGAGCAGGAATTCCATAACCGTTATGAACAGTGAAACAGCCGCAGTTACCGCAACGATAACGTGCGCAACAGTATAGGTAAGCACGCCCGCGAGCGCTAGCGCAAGGCCTACTACAACTACCAAAATGATTGCAACAGATATCGTTTTAGTGAAATGCAGAAACGCTTTCGGCGCGATATCGTATTCCTCAAAACGCGTTTCATCGCAGAACTGATCCAGTTCCTTTTTCAGGTGCTTTTCAGCGGCAAAGCAATTGTCGCTTGCCGATTCACGCGGACCGTATTTTTTAATTACGTTTGTGATCTCTTTAACCGTGTATTCCACGTTTTCCTTAATTACCGCAATCGGAAAATCGCTAAATTTCATCTTATCTTTCTCCTTTGTCATAGAATTTTTGATTCAGCTTAAATTCGTAATCGGGATCGCCGCCTCTGAACAGCGCGGCTAATTTGGCGCGCCGTAAAAGATTTTTCGGCATCGCGATCTTATCAACCGCATACGTTATCCCCAAATGCGGATAAATGCTCTTATAATTTTTATATCTTTTCACGAATTCGCCGTAATTTCTGTTGCCGATATCCGTCCAGCCGACCTCGCTGATCGCCTCCATTCGGGGGTGGTACATAAAGTCTGCCTTTTCAGGCTCGGCGATCCATTCCGTCCACAATTCGCCCTCAACGCCCAGCACGTTATCCTTGCTCACACCATAGTTTTCGGGAGCGAAATTATAAGTATTTTTGATAGGATAGATCGCATAGGGGTGGTCGATATAAAATGACTGATGCTTGCTCATAATTATCTTGCCGCCTGCTGCCGCAAACTTTTCAACGTTTACGTCTCTGCCCGGCTCCCAATACTGGGCAACGGCGGATTTGTCTATTCCGTCAACTCGGAGCACCTCATTCCAGCCGATCATATGCTTGCCCTTTGATTTAAGATAAGCGCAAAGCCTGTTGGTGAGCATTAGCTGTAGCTCGCGCTCGTTGGTGAAGCCTTTTTCTTTCATAACGCGCTGGCATTCGGGGCAGGTTTTCCATTCGGTAACGTCGCACTCGTCGCCGCCGATATGGAAATATTCAAAGGGAAACAGCTCGCATACTTCGTCGTAAACGTCAAGAATGAACTGAATGTTCTCCTCTTTGCCGAGGCAGATGGGTCTGTTCCAATCCGTCATTCCGTGAATTTTGGGGAACACGCCGCCGAAATGCCCCTGCACCTCACGCTTAAGATCGCGGCAGGCGAGGTGGGGATAAGCCGCCAGCGCCGCCGCGAAATGGGCGGGAGCGTCGATTTCAGGCACTATTGAAACGCATCGTTCTTCGGCGTATTCAACAATCTCTTTAATATCGTCTTGTGTATAAAAACCGCCGTAGGGCGTTTCGTCTTTTTCGCCGCTGTGCCAACCTTTTATGTGGGTATAAGAACGTACTGAGCCGATCTCGGTGAGCAAGGGATACTTTTTGATCTCGATCCGCCAGCCGTTGTCATCAGTCAAATGCCAGTGAAAAACGTTCATTTTCAGGCGGAATAATTCATCGATCAGCTTCTTAACGTATGCCTTACCGAAGAAGTGCCTGCTTTCATCAAGGTGCATTCCGCGCCATTCGTACTTGGGCTTGTCGGCGATCTCAACGAACGGAATTTCGTTTTTGCCCTCGTCAAACCTGCCAAGCATACGCAGGGACTGGAGCGCGTAGTAAGCGCCGTTTGCGCAGGAGGCTTTGATAAGCACGCCGTCTGCGTTTACCTTGAGGTAATACTCCTCTTTCGAGAGGGAGACGTCCTTAATTATTCTGATCTCGCCGCCACCACTGACGGGAGCGGTAAGAAGCGGTAATTCTATCTCGGTATAGACCTTGCAATCCGCGCTCAAATTAAACGTTCCATTCTCAATTTTAAAGCTTTGCGGTTTTGGTATCAGATTAATCATAAATATTTCTCCGTATTATTAATGATTAAATATTGAATTAAGTATACCACAAAAATCAATTGACAACAATACTGTTTAAGTAGTAAAATTAAATTTGATAATTTGTTCATAATTCAATATTTCTGCCCGTAGCACAATGGCTAATGCATTTGATTCCGATTCAAAAGATTGGGGGTTCGAGTCCCTTCGGGCAGGCCATAGCAATAGCCCCAAATTCCGCTTGTTTATGCGATTTTTGGGGCTGTTTCTTTGATTTTAATGATACGATTTGATACGCCATTATATGCACTTATACGGGCAAATGTATATCAAAATGTATATCACTTTTGACCGCTGATTTTTGGCTTAACTGCTATGTATACAGGCGTTTAAAAAATGCAAATGTATATCACTTTTGGGCTAAATTTCGAATTTCAGCTGGAAAAAAGCCTTTTTCTCGCCACACTTCATAAAGCAAACGCATTGCTTTTAGCAGCTCGGGATCAATTATCTTATTTCCTGTTGCTTCTTCATATACCTTTAGTGATTCTTCAAAAGATTTGAATTTCATAGCTGTTATACCTCGCTATAATGCTCTGTAGGTCTTTTTTCCATATATCGTATCCTATCGAGAGAACAGATAATTTTCAATATCGTTGGATAGTCCTTATCGTTTTGAAACTCATCTTGCATTCGATCGCAAAATGTTTCAAACTGCTTTTCCGTAAGCTGCAAAGCCTTTTCCATAAACTCTATTGCGATATTTTCTTTTTCCGTTACCTTTGTCTGTAAATCTTTTGTACTCATTTCGTACGCTCCTTTTAGAATTATTTTGAATAGGAACGGTCAAGGTAATCTTTCAAGACTATTGCCGTCCACCTCAGGCTCAATTGTATATTGACCTTGACGTCACCAACGCATTGTCTTGCGTTCGTTCCTCATTCATTGACTATAGTATAACACGGTTAACAGTATATTTCAATAGGCAGACTTCACAAAGTTAACAGTATATTTTTGTGCATTTTTACACTGTTAACCCGCTTTGCTTTATGTTATAATGATATTATAGTAAAAGACTATAAAGGAGATATGTTTATGCCAAGTGACGCTCAAAAAAAAGCAAATCGTAAATGGGATAAAGAGAATATGATAACTTTAGGCTGTAAGGTATATCGTTCTGACGCAGAATTATTTAAAGAATATGCCGCAGAGAAAGGCAAAACTTCTAATACTTTATTGAAGGAATATGTAATAGAATGCATTAAGGATAAAAAACAAAGTGATAGTACGGACAATAGATAAGGTGATAAAATGATTTTAGAAAACAAATTAAACATTACTGATAGCGCAGAGCTGGCAAGAGTGGAGGAAAAGATAAGCAAGACCAAAGCACTCGAATTATTCGAAAGCGGCTTGCTTGATACTTTTGAGGTTGGAACATTTAAGAGCTTATGCGTAATTCATCAATACTTATTTTCGGATATATACGATTTTGCAGGCAAAATGCGCAAGGTAAATATCGCTAAAGGCAATTTCCGCTTTGCTCCTGTTATGTATCTTGAGGCAGCGTTAAAGAATATAGACGAAATGCCGCAATCCACTTTTGACGAGATCGTAGAAAAGTACGTTGAAATGAACGTTGCACACCCATTCAGAGAGGGTAACGGACGAAGCACCCGGATATGGCTTGACTGTATATTAAAAAAGGAATTACAGAAGGTTGTCGACTGGAGCAGGATAGATAAAGAAGATTATTTGCTTGCTATGGAGCGTAGCCCTATTAAAGATATTGAAATCAAAGTGCTTTTAAAATCTGCTTTGACAGATCAGATAACAGATAGGGATGTTTATATGAAAGGTATTGATGCGAGTTATTATTATGAGGGCTATACCACATACAAAACAGAAACATTATAAAAAAACAGCCTCCAGGTAAAATGAAAATCCAATTCAAAAAATCAACTATAATTGAAATGAATATAAAAAAGGAAATATAAATGAGCGAAGAAACATTACGAGTATTAATTACCAGTGGTACCACAATTTTTGTTGCATTTATGTCTAATATACTTGTGTATGCAATATCAAAACTTAACAATAAAAATCAAAATGATAAATCAATTTTAGAAGAGCAATACAAACAAATATTTGCACCTATACATAAAATTTTATTTTATGATATAAGTGATGGAAAAAGTATTCAATACAGCAAAATTGATGAGATTCTTTCTGAACATTATTTTTTAATACCTAAAAGTATTCTTGAATCATTTTCAAATATTAATGAAATTAAAGATGATATGGAACAATTTGAATACAATATTAAAATCTGTTTTAGATACTTAAGTAGTATATTGGGGTATTCAAAAGAAAATTTAAGTGGATATGATAAAAAAGAAGCTAAAAAAATATTGAGCAGTAAAAGTTTTGATTACATTTTTTCTAAAATGTTAACCTACTTTATAATTGGTTCTGTTGTAATATCATCAGTAATCAACATTCTTTATGTTGATTATGCAGATACAACTAAATTCATTGTGTCTATTGTAGGTTACGCTTTCTTGATTTTTATGGATATAACGATGATTTATTTAGTATCATTATTCATTTTAAAAGTATTATTTCCTTTTATAGTAGCAAAGATAAGAGAATTATATAAAAATAAGAAAAGAATCAAATCTAAGCATAAAAAATAAGCAGCTAGACTATATGCCAGCTGTTATTCTATATATTATAATATTTGTGTGCGCAAGGCGCATTGACTTTTATCGGCTTTTTCTTTGTTCTCTCTTTGTTCGTTTGTAACTTTTGCCGTTTCTCGTGCTTCACTCGTGCTTCGTACGGGGCTTGCTGTTATTCTCGGCTTTTTCTCGGCTTTGATTTCCTTTATCAGATCCTCATTTGTCAATGTCAATACCTCTTGCATTATTAGCTTTGTTCCTGTATAATGAGTGAGGCGTATATATTTAAGGCTTTCAACAAAATTCAACTTCAACCGAAACGCTCTTTACCTGTGGCAGCAGGCGGAGAGCTTTGTTTAATGTTCTTTTACCACAATAGCAAAAAAACAGCACATTGTATATCAAAATGTATATCAACAATTTTAATTTTTGGCTTAGTTATGCGGTGTATTAGCATTTTCACCACTTATTCCGATTCAAAAGATTGGGGGTTCGAGTCCCTTCGGGCAGACCATAAAAAAAGCAAGCACCTTTGTGCTTGCCTTTTTTAATCTGAACGGAGGGGCGAGAAACGTGGCTCCAAATTTCGCGTGCCGCACAGCGGCCGGCGGAAATTGGGGAGAAAGCTCAGGGGGAGCTTTCGATAGCAAGTGGAGAGTCCCTTCGGGCAGGCCATTAAAAAAAGCAGGCACCTTTGTGCTTGCCTTTTTAATCTGAACGGAGGGACGAGAAACGTGGCTCCGAATTTCGCGTGCCGCACAGCGGCTGGCGGAAATTTGGGAGAAAGCTCCGGGGGAGCTTTCGATAGCAAGTGGAGAGTCC
>JAFLRY010000044.1:9247-11087 GCA_022511205.1 Eubacterium sp.
GAAAGCTCCGGGGGAGCTTTCGATAGCAAGTGGAGAGTCCCTTCGGGCAGGCCATAAAAAAAGCAAGCACCTTTGTGCTTGCTTTTTTTAATCTGAACGGAGGGACGAGAATAAGCTACGCCGTCTAAAAGCCTTGATTTTTCAAGGCTTAGCCTGCTTTTTGCGATCATACAGCCTTTATCTCAGTTCGTATTTTTTCATATGGAATAGGTAAAGTTGCTCCGCATGGGAAAGCTCCGCGGGGGATCTGTGACCAAGACCGTAAACGAAAGATAAGGTCGGTTCGATTTCCACGCAGGACACGTCCGTATCGCGTGACAGTACCGAGGCAAATTCCTTTGCGTGAAGCGAAACGCCCATACCCGCCTTAACTAAGTCAACGCAACCAATGGAACTGCCCTCATATACTATTTCGAGGGGTAAGCCTTCCTTACTGAAAGCCTCGTGTATCAGATTCGATAAAGAGCCGCCGCGCGTTGGAAGCAACAGTCGTTCTCCGCTCAACTGCTTCAGGCTAACCCGCTTTAAATCAGCAAACGGGTGGTCTTTTCGGAATATAGCTACGATGGAGCTTTCCACCATCGGCATAAACATATAGCCTTCCAAACCGCTGAATGAAGCATAGGAAGGGAATATATTCACCTGTTTTTTTCGAAACATATCATAAAGACCTGATTCGTCTGCCTCTACCATAGAAAAACTGAGATCCGGATATGCCTGACGGAAGCCCGTGATATATTTTGCGCAATCATAATACTGAGGATTCTGCATTACGGCGATCGTCAGTGAAGTGGAGGAACGGCTCGTATAATCGTCAACTGCTATCGCCGATTCCGAACAAAGATCGGCAATTTTTCGGGCATAAGGCAAAAACAAATCCCCTACTCCGCTAAGATGTATACTCCTTGTAGTGCGAACGAATAGCTTCGCTCCCAAATCACGCTCCAAGGCCTTAATATGCTTTGAAAGAGAAGATTGAGAGATGAAAAGGCGCTCTGCCGCTTCGCTGAAATTGAGGCATTCCGCCAGCATGACAAATTCTTTGATATAACCTGTATCCATAGTATTACCGCCAAAAACGAAGATTTATTCCTTTGCGGAATAAATTGTAGCATAATTTGAATTGTTTTGCAATAGGAATAAGTGATATAGTAGGATTGTCAAAATATTAACAAAAGCATAAAAAAGTAATTTGAGGAGGTTATTATCATGCTTTTCCAAGTGTATGGAGACAATTCAATTTATCAGATCCTCGGTTGGGTATTAGTGTTTGGCGGACTGATCCTGACCAATGAGATCCAGAGAAGAAGTAAGCTGGGCGGATACGGCTTTTTCGTTGGTATCCTCGGCGCTTTAACGGTTTACTTCATCGCAATTTACGTTGGCGCGGCTATGGGCGCTGAATGGGCGCTCAACAATCCCACCTACGTACATATGAACGGCTGGTTCCACTACGCTAAGCTTTACGCGTCGGCGGCAGGCTGTATCGGCTTTTTAATGATAAAATACAAATCCGGTATCGGCAAAAAGGACTGGTTTAAGTTTTTCCCGTTCATCATCGTAGCGATCAACATCCTTATTGCCGTTGCCAGCGATTTCGAGAGCGCTATCAAGGGCTCTATCGCGCTTGCTGAAACCGGAAGCCGTTGGTGGCTTTCCAGCGAGGGCGTTTGGGTTTACGGCGGCTGGTGGAATATCGCAAACGGCCTTGCCGGTATCATCAACATCTTCTGTATGACCAGCTGGTGTAATATTTACACCTCAAAGAAGAAGGACGATATGCTCTGGCCCGATATGACTTGGGTTTACATCATTGCATACGATATCTGGAACTTTGAGT
>JAFLRY010000045.1 GCA_022511205.1 Eubacterium sp.
GACACTCTCTTTTGTGTTGCAAAAGAGAGTGTCCAGAGAAAACAATTCAGGGGGAGTGAGCGCAAGACGCTCAAGTCCCCCTAAAAACCCCCTTTGTTGTTGCGGCACGCGCCCTTGCGCGCACAGTGCCGCAGGCAGCATTATTTAAAAGCCGTACCCTCGGCGCGGTGCGCGTTGTGCGCGCGCCGAAAAATGAAGGGGATTCTTAAGGGGAATTGCCGTGCTTCCCCTTAAGTCGCTTTCTCTGGTTACTCTCTTTCGCGACCCGAAAGAGAGTAACACCCCTGCGGTAGCAGAAATAATAAAAATATTATTATTAAAACAAATTACACCCCGCCGCGGCAGCGGCAAAATATAATAAATACTATGGGTAAAAATTAAGCGGTGAGCAATTTGCTCACCGCTTTGATTGTATGTTTTTAATTTTATTTTTTGTTTATCTGCTTTGAATACTTGGCAAGGTAAACGGTTCTCATAAGGAAGCACTCCATTTTGGGAACATAGTGCGGACGGTTGAAAATGTTAACGTCAACAACCGCGGCACATCCCTTATCCATGATGATCTCCAGCGCCTGAATATCGCCGTCGCTGTTGCCGGTTACAAGAGCGCCGTTGCCCTGAACCAAAACTGCGTTTCTGCCCTTGAGCGCTTTGGCGATATCTTTTGCGCAATTATCTGTATCACCGTCGATCCACGGAGCGCACTTAACGTCAAGACCTGCTATCTGAGCGAAATCGTCGATCATCGGGATCATCGTTTCGCCGGTGCAGGAAACGGCGATAACGTCCGGCGTGGTGATATGGTTGATGATCGTACAATTCTCGGCAAGGTAGATCTCTCTGTGGATCTTAGCGCATTTGGGAGCAATGCCGTTGATTCCGAGACCTGATTCAAGATCAACGTCAACCGATTCGCCGCCAACAGTGATGGTGAACGTATTTTCGTTTCTTACGGATGAGCCGAGATCGCAGATCGCTTCCGGCATCTCTCCCGCGTCAACCTTCTTAAGATAATAGTTTCTCTTGTTATCATCGGAATATTCCTTCTCCCAGGAATGGCGGAGATAATTGTCCTTAATAACTCTTTCGCAGCACTTTTCAAGAGCGTCGGCGATCTCGAAGGTCTCCTCATAGGTCTTGCCCATGCAGAGCGCACCGTGATGCATCATCAAAACAGCACAGCAATCAAGATTTTCCGCAATGCAGGTTTCCATTTTTTTGCGGAGTGAATTCGTGGTGGACATAGCGTATTCCGCGGTGGGAACTCTGTCACCCAGAACGCCCTTGAACTCTTCATATACATTTCTGATCTCCATACCGGTGATGCTGACGATGGTTGCCGCTCTCTGATGCGTGTGGATAACAAAATCCACCTCGGGATGATGCCTGTAGGCCGCGGCGTGAACGCCCTTTTCGGAGGACGGCTTGATATCACCCTCATATTCGCAATCCTCGATATTAACGGTTACGATCTCCTCGGGAGTGAGATCCTCATAGGCTCTGCCGGAGGGAGTGATAACGAACTGAGTATCTGAAATACGGGCGGAAACGTTGCCCCATGTGCGGGCGATAAGACCTGTTTCAACAAGCTTTTTGCCGGCCTCAACTACTAATTCTTTTGCTTTTTCAATTTCGTAAGCCATAATAATGCCCCTTTACTTTTTAATATATAGCAGATAAGGGCGGTGTTTAAACCGCCCTCTAATCATTGGTTTAGCCCTCGATCATTTCGCACTTCGAAAGCACCTTGTCAAAGCGGCGGATACATTCATCAATATCCTCCTCAGTGTAAGCGCTTGAGGTGTAAAGACGTGAGCCTGCAAGAGTAACGAGACCCTCCGCCATATAAGCGGCGCCCATAAACTGCATTTCAGCCTGACGAATACCCGTTTCCTTAAGGGTTGCGGGAATAGTCCACGGTCTCTTCCAGTCTACCTTGAAGTGCATCGTAGCAACAGTATGAAGGTGGCAAACAGAGCCGATATTGTAGCATACGAAGGGAAGATCGTATTTCTTGATGGATTCGTTAATACCCTTAACAAGACGGTCTGCCATCTTACCGGCAACCTGGCAGGCATTTCTCTTTTCGATCTCGCAGATAACGGTGTAACCCGCGCAGCAGGAAAGAGGAGTAGCAGCCATAGTACCGCCGCACATTGCCTTGTGGATCTTCTTGCCCTCAGCCTTATCAAGACCTGCGCCAAGATATTTCATAACTTCTCTATGTCCGCCGATTCCGCCTGCGCCGGGATAACCTCCGGCGATGATCTTACCGAAGATCGTGATATCGGGATCGATGCCGTAATAACCCTGAGCGCCTGAAAGACCGATACGGAAACCGGAAACAACCTCGTCGCAAACAAGGAGAGCGCCGTACTTGCGGCAAAGAGCCTGAACACCCTTGGGGAATTCCTTATCAACGGGACGGGTTGCGGATTCAGGGCCGATAGGCTCAATGAATACTGCAGCCGTGCCGCCGCGGAACTGATTGATGATAAGCTTCTTCTCAAGCGACTTGAGATCGTTGGGGAAGAATTCCTGGGTGTGCTTGAAAACGAAGAGCGGAACGCCGTGGGACTGAAGGTTGAGGGTTCCGGGAACACGCATACCCCAAGCAAGCTGATCTGACCAGCCGTGATAAGCGCCGCCCATCTTGATTATGTTCTTATGACCAGTTGCAAGACGAGCTACACGAACCGCGCACATGCAAGCCTCAGTACCCGAACCGAGCATACGGAACATTTCAACTGAGGGAACGCATTCGGAGATCTTCTTTGCAAGCTTATATTCATACGGATGGAAAAGACCGGTTGAGGGGCCGCAGTCGTCAAGAAGCTCCTTCACCTTTTCCTTAACTACGTCATCGTTTGAGCCGATGATGGTGGGGCCGCCTGCCTGAAGGAAATCGTAATACTCGTTTCCGTCTACGTCATAAAGCTTATTGCCCTTTGCCTTTACCATAACGATCGGGAAAGGATAGTTAAAAGCAAGGTTGTGCTGAACACCGCCGGGAATAATGCTTCTTGCTTCCTCGATCTGCTCCTTTGATTTCTGGCACTTCTTTGCGAAATACTCCTCCTCATATTCCTTGAGGGCTTTTCTGTTGATAGAATAGATCGGCTTTTTGATGAGAGCGTCAAGCTGTGCAGTTAATATGCCTGCATCGGGATACTCTGAAATCGCAAATCTCGTATCCATGTTTTTTCCTCCTTAAAAATAGTATATCAGTGTGAGCGGTTGCTCACTAAATTTACACTTTAAGTATATCACTTTTCAACGATTTGTCAAATGCCTTTTTCATATTTTTTGTCTAAAATCGCAACGAAAATATTGCAGTAAAGCAAAAATTATGATAAGATACTTACGTTATAATCTAAGTTACAGAGAGGGATTTGTACTACTTGCATAAAAATGCTATGTTAATTTGTGCAAGGCTACAAAATTAAAAAAATGTTTAACGATCATCACAAAGAGGCCTTTGAAAGAATACCGGATGAGCGCAGAGAACGTATACTTGAAATAGCTACCAATGAATTCTCGTCAAAGGGATATGAAAACGCAAATATAAATATTATCGCCCGCAACGCGGGAATAAGCATAGGGCTTATGTATAAATACTTTTCCACTAAGGAGGATCTGTTTCTCACCTGCATTGCAAGGGGAATGGAGATCCTTGAGCATACACTTGAAGATCTTATGGAAAGCCGAGATAAATTATTGATCAAGGCGGAAAAGCTTATCCGTGCCGCCTGCGATCTTTCAAGGAAAAATGAAAACTACATCAGGCTGTATAACGAGCTGACCGCTGAAAAAGACAGCAAGAGAGCGGTCTCACTTGCAAGGGAGATAGAGGGCCGCACCAGCAGGATATATATAACTGCCATAGCGCAAGCATTAGCGAGCGGAGACGTAAGGCAGGATCTGAATCCCCGCCTTTTCGCCTTTTTCCTTGCAAATCTGCTGACTACGCTTCAGTTTTCCTTTACCTGTGAATATTATAAAGAACGTTTGAAAATATACACGGGTATAGACACCGAGCTTCTCAACGAGGATGAAATAGTAAACCAGCTTCTGAAATTCATAGAATCTGCGTTTACTTTCGAAAAATAACAAAAGCATTATTTCAACGGAGGATGAAAATATGAACAAATACGTAATAACCTATGACGTAGGCACAACGGGAATCAAGACCTGCCTTATCGAGATAAGCTCCCAGATCAAAATTCTCGGCTCGGCAACCTTTGGCTACGGACTTTACGTTGACGATGAAACGGGCTACAAGGGCGGCGCCGAACAGCATGCGGATGAATGGTGGGAAGCAATGTGCGTTACCACCAAGGCGGTTTTCGATAAAGTGCCTTACATAAGCAAAGAGCAGGTAGAGGGCATTTCTTTCTGCTCGCAGATGCAGGGTCTCGTTCTCGTTGATAAGGATGGCAGCTGCGTTCGCCACCCCATGAGCTATATGGATCAGCGCGCCAGAGAGGAGCTTAAGGACGGCATTGCCCACGGCGTTCAGATCGCCGGAGCGGAGCTTACGAAGCTGCTCAAATATCTCAAATACACCGGCGCTGTAAGCTCCTCCGTTAAAGACCCCATCTGGAAATATAAGTGGGTGGAAGCTCACGAGCCCGAGGTTTTTGAAAAAGTTTACAAATGGCTCGACGTTAAGGAATATCTCATCTGCCGCGCCAGCGGTGAATTCGTTATGACGGAGGACAGCGCTTTTGCTACGCTCCTTTACGATACCCGCCCCGGTCACGAGGGCTGGTGCCAACCAATATGCGATATGGTTGGCGTTGATATCAAGCATCTTCCCGAAATCAAGAAATGTACCGAAAAGGTCGGCGAGGTAACCGAAAAGGCTGCTGCCGAGCTTGGTCTTGCCGCGGGAACTGCCGTATTCGGCGGCGGCGGAGACGCTTCGCTTATCGGCGTAGGCGCGGGCGCGGTATCCGTTTCCGATACCCACATCTACAGCGGCACTTCCGGCTGGGTAGGCACGGTAGTTGACAAGCAGGAGGTAGACGCCGGCGCGATGATGGCGGCGATTGTAGGCGCGAATCCCGGTAAATACAACTATTTCGGCGAGCTTGAAACCTCCAACAAATGCGTTGAATGGGTCAAAAACCACCTTGCGCTGGACAGCATCGGCGTTTATCTTCAGGATAAAACCATCTCCGAATCCTTTGAAAGCCTTAATATCAACCTTTATGACTATATGGAATCCGTTATCGAAAAGATCCCCGCGGGCTCAAACGGCACGATCTTCACCCCGTGGCTTCACGGCAACCGTTGCCCCTTTGAAGACCCCAACGCGGCGGGTATGTTCTTCAATATCAAGATCGAAACCGGCAAAACCGATATGATAAGAGCCGTTGTTGAGGGCATCTGCTTCCATATGAGATGGATGCTTGAGAGGCAGGAAAAGAAGGTTGCCACTTCAAAATCCATCCGCTTCTGCGGCGGCGGTGCGCTTGGCGCTGTAACCTGCCAGATCCTTTCAGACGTTTTACAGCGTGAGATCGAAGTAGTAGACAGTCCGCAGAACGTTGGCGCTGTAGGCGCCGCGGCTTGCATTGCCGTCGGCCTCGGAATGATCCCCTCTCTCGAACACGTTAAGGAGCTTATCCCCGCCAAATACACCTACAAGCCAAACGCTGAAAATAAGGCCGTTTACGACAGAAACTTTAAGGTTTTTCAGAATCTTTACAGAGATAACAAAAAGAATTTCGCAATACTTAACGGTTAATGGTATACCGCAAAAATCAAAGGGCTCCGCTTGGAGCCCTTTAAATTTTATCAATATTTTATCGATTTTCCTTTTTCGTCATATGCGCTTTTGTAATTTTTTGAGTCTTTGCTGATACAACGAACCGTAAAGGTATATTTCGTTCCCTTCTTGGCGCCTTTCCAGGTAAAGCTCGTTGAGGTGGTATCGCCGAGTATCTTCCAGTCACCGGAAGCGGTTTTTGCGAAAACTCTGTACTTCTCAGCGCCCGTTACCTTGTCCCATTTAATTTGAATTCCCGATGAGGTCTTGGATAAAGACGATATCTTCGGAGCGGCAAAGTACGTTATGCTCTTCCCGGCGGGATAATAGGTACTCGTATAAGACTTACCGTCCTTGCTTATGCACCTTACGGTAAAACTGTATTTCGTTCCGCTCTTAGCTCCCTTCCAAATATAGCTTGCAGAGGTAGTATCGCCAAGTATTTTCCAGTCTCCCGAAGCGGTTTTTCCGAATACCCTGTATTTAACCGCGCCTGTAACTTTCCCCCATTTGATCTGAATACCGGTAGCGGTGTTGGATAACGATGAGATCCTCGGAGCGGCAATATACGTTATGCTCTTGCCTGTATCGTCGAATAAGCTTGTATAGCTTTTTTCGTCTTTGCTTATGCAACGGACTGTATAAGTGTAAGTCGTACCGCTTTTTGCGGTTTTATCAACGAAGCTTAATGAATCCGTATTTCCGATAACTACCCAGTTGCCGCTTCCCGTTTTGCGGAAAACCCTGTATTTTTCAGCGCCGGATACCTTGCCCCATTTTATACTTACCCCATCTGCTTCTTTAGAAACAGAAGTAATTTTCGGATCAGCCACCGCCATTATACCGGTGCTGTTGTAGCCGCTGATATAGGACTTGCCGTCCTCACTTACGCAGCGAACGGTGTAGTAATAATTCAAACCGGATCTTGATGACTTATCCGTATAGCTTTCCGCGGTCGTATCCGCAAGCTTCTCCCAGCTTCCGTCCGCAGACCTTCGCAAAACCTTATAGTTTTCAGCGCCTTCGACCTTATCCCATTTGATCGTAGTTCCGTAATTGTTAGATGAAATTGAAATCAACGTGGGAGCGGCTATATAAGTAATATCCGTG
Source organism: Eubacterium sp. (assembly GCA_022511205.1). GTDB lineage: Bacteria > Bacillota > Clostridia > Oscillospirales > Acutalibacteraceae > Eubacterium_R. The sequence goes on from JAFLRY010000045.1 coordinate 6,884, forward strand.
CCTTTCGTGTCAAAACCGCTTGTATATATTTCTCCGTCACTGTTTATGCATCTAACGGTAAACGTGTATTCCGTGCCGCTGTCTGCGCCGTTCCAAGTATAACTCGTAGACGCCGTGTCCGCTATTCTGGTCCAGCCGGTGGAATCGGTCTTATAAAAAGCTCTGTACTTTTCAGCGCCATTCGCCTTTTCCCATACGAGCTTGATTCCAGCAGAGGTATTCGTCAAGGATGAAAGCTTCGGGGCTTCCGAAACAGCAATGCTCTTTCCGATAGGATCATAGTCGCTGGTGTAGTTCTTTCCGTCCTTGCTAACGCACCGAACCGTAAAGGTGTATTTCGTGCCGGGCTTTGCTTCCGTCCACGTATAGCTTGTGGAGGAAGTATCGGCTATTTTAGTCCACTTTCCGTTTCCTGTTTTATAGAAAACTCTGTATTTTTCCGCTCCGGGCACCTTGTCCCACTTTACGGTCGTTCCGCTGTTGTCAGCGTATACGGAAGTCAGCTTAGGCCCTATAAAATATGTGATTTTTGTACCTTTGGTATCATATCCGCCGGTATACGTTTTCCCGTCACCGGATACGCAACGGACCGTAAACGTGTATTCTGTTCCGCTCTTCGCGCCCGTCCAAGTATAGTTCGTATCGCCCGTGTCAGCTATTTTCGTCCAGCCCTTCGAGCTTGTTTTATAGAAAATCCGGTACTTTTCCGCGCCCGCAACCTTGTTCCACTTGATCTCAATACCCGATGAGGTATCGGATACGGTCTTCAGCTCGGGGGCGGATAAATACGTTATACTTTTGCCGTCATCATCGTAATCGCTTGTATATCTATTGCCGTCCTTGCTTATACAACGAACGGTATACGCATACTTTGTTCCTGTTTTTGCTGACGTATCAACATAGCTTGTGGAGGATGTATCCGTCAGCTTTTTCCATGCTCCTTCGGCGCTTTTGCGAAACACTCTGTATTTTTCAGCGTTCGACGCCTTGCTCCATTTTATTTCAACACCGGAATTATTGCCGGATACAGACGTTATTTTCGGAGTTGAGACCGCCGATACACCGTATAGACGAATAACCTTATAATTCTTACCGTTGCTTCTATGGCGGTCTACCTTAATTCTTTCAATTACTCCGTATTTCGTACCCAGAGCCTCAACGCAATATCCGTCCTCCGTGTATATTGCCACGTGACCTGACCATGCAATGATATCGCCCATTTGCGCGTTTGCAACTGAGCCCTTCCCTACAACAGTTCCGTATTTAGTAGGATTATTAAAATAATTGGCCGCACCAGTGGGGAGATCTATCCCGAAGTGCTTAAATACATAATGCACGAAGCCGGAGCAATCGAAAGCGTTTGGCCCGGTCGCGCCATGCCTATATGGGTACCCTATATACTTCCTTGCGTAGGATACCACCTCATAAGCCGATACTGCCGCGTTTGCCGTTATATCCACATGAGGGATAATACACACCAGCAAAACAACAGCTAAAAGCAGGCTTACAAGCCTTTTTTTGAGCTTCATAAATTTTCCCTTTCGGCGAAACAGATCAGATTTACGCCACCAAAAACGCCGATTTTTCGGCACTTTTCAGCGATTTCGATTTACCATGTTTTTTGCCAAGCTTTTGAATTATACGCTATTTCAGCCCTTTTTGTCAAGTTTTGCTAAAATCACGTATCAAAAAGCAACAAAAAGAGTCCTTAAATTTCCGGCATTAATAAATACTAAAAACACAAAGAGCAGTTCAAACGAACTGCTCTTTATTGATTAACACTGCAATGACTTTTTGAAAATCGTTGGATTTTTTCGTTAGGCAAGGCTTTGACAAAATTCCTGCGACGGGAGCGTACATGGAGTACGTGACCGAGAGGAATTTTGGCAATAACGCGGCATAACGGAAAAAGACACGATTTTAAGCGCGGGCTACCATTTCGCCGTACTTCTCTTTGCTCTCTTTTATAAACTGCTCAACCTGAGCCGCGGTGGGCATAGCGTCTGAACAGCTGTGGGCGGAAATAAGGATAGAAGCGGAAGCGGAGCCGAACTCAAGGCAATCAATGATCTCCTTGCCCTGAAGCAGGCTGTAGAGGAAGGATGAGCCGTAGCCATCGCCGCCGCCGAAGCCCTTAAGCTTAACCGCCGGGAAAGGCTTGATGGTATAGAATTTGCCGTCGTTCGTATAAGCGGTTGAGCCTTCCTTGCCGTGCTTGATAACGCAGATCGTTGCGCCGAAGGACTGCCAATACTTGGCTGATTCGGGATCTGAGGACTTAACGCCAACGATACCCTCGGTGAGATCGAACTCCTCGCGTGAGCCCATAATGATATCGGCATTCTGAGCAACGAGGCTGTAGTAAACCGCGATCTCATCTTTCGATTTCCAAGTGTATTCACGGTAGTCTATATCAAAAATGATCCGAACGTTATTCTTCTTCGCAAGCATCATCGCCTTAAGGCAAGCCTCACGGCTGGGGCTCTTCGCAAGCGCAGTTCCGCTGATAACGATCGCCTTAGCGGAAGCAATATATTCCTCGTCCACGTCCTCGGGAGCAAGGCAGAAGTCCGCAACGTTATCGCGGTACATCAGAATAGAAGAGGATTCCTTTGAAAGAATTTCGGTAAACGTAAGGCCGAGGCACTCGCCGTTTTTCGCGCGGGTAACGTGGCTGGTGTCTATCCCCTCGTTTTCAAAATACTCGGTAACGAAATCGCCGAACTGGTCGTTTGAAACACAGCCGATGAAGCCTACCTTGCAACCAAGGCGGGCAAGACCAACCGCGATATTCGCGGGAGAGCCGCCCACATACTTGTTGAAGTTTGAGGACTTCGAAAGGGGCATATACATATCGGTTGGGTTAAAGTCAATCGCAATTCTGCCGATCGGGATGAAATCCAGCGGCTTTGAGTTGTCAAATTCTACGTATTTCATATTGGTGATCCTCCTAAATTATGCCTTGTTATCCGTGCCGAAGATCAGAATATGGCGCTTCGCGTTTTCGTATGCGCCCTCCACCTCGGCAGCCTGCAGATCGTAATAGCCTTTAATGCTGTCTTTATTATAACATTCGCGCACCGTTTTTTCAACCATATCAAAGGTTGCGGTGGCAATATTTATTTTCTTAATTCCCGTTTTTGAACATTTAACGAAGTCATCGGGGCTGATCCCCGTTCCGCCGTGAAGCACGAGGGGAACGTCCACCGCTTTTTCGCACTCTTCAAGAATATCGAAGCGAAGCTTTGGGGTGGACTTATAATTGCCGTGGGCGTTGCCAATGGCAATAGCGAGCGCGTCCACTCCGGTCATCGCCGCAAAGCGAACAGTGTCCGCGGGCTTGGTGCAGTTTATGGCGATATCCTCGCTTCCGTCCTCAGAGCCGCCTACGCAGCCGATCTCAGCCTCCACCGCAGCGCCGTATTTCTTGGCGAGGGCAATGACCTGATTCGTCTGCCCGATATTTTCCTCAAGAGAAAGGTGGCTTCCGTCAAACATAACGGAAGTGAAGCCCAGCTCCAGCGCCTGAGATATCTTTTCAATCGTTTTTCCGTGGTCGAAATGAACGGCAACGGGGGTTTCCGCCGCCCTTGCCGCGGCAACCATAAGCGGACCGATGACCTCCAGCGGCGACTGCTTGAGCCTAACCTCCGCGATCTGGAGAATTACGGGAGCTTTCAGCTCCTTTGCCGCCTTAAGCACGCCAAGCACCATTTCCATATTGGCAACGGAAAAAGAGCCGACGGCGTAATTGCCTTTTTGCGCGTCTGCCAGTAAATCACGCATATTAACCAGCATATTTATGCCTCCGATATTTTAAAATACAGCGAGTTGATCTGTAAGCCGAGTTCTGTCGTGGGCAATTATCTATCTTGATACGCCATTGCTGACGTATTCCAGCCACATTTCGGGATTATGTGCCGAGCAAGCAGCCTCCCATTCTGTGTTGCAGCGGATAGGGTTTACATGGCAGCGGGTGTCTCCATCCGCTCGGTGAGCTCTTACCTCGCCTTTCCATCCTTACCGCATAAGCGGCGGTTTATTTCTGTTGCACTTTCCCTAAGGTCACCCTCGGCGGCCGTTAGCCG
>JAFLRY010000046.1 GCA_022511205.1 Eubacterium sp.
AAGACACCGCCCTTTCACGGCGGTAACACGGGTTCAATTCCCGTCCGGGTCACCATCAAAAAAGGAACATTTGTCTTATTGACAGATGTTCCTTTTTTGAACTAAGTGTTCCGCAAGCGGAACGCGAAGTATTCTTCGAATGCGAAGCGCACTTCGTGCGTGAAATGTGCCTTCGGCACAAATGCGGAATACTTAACTTCACTTTTCGCCAAAGGCGAAATGCTTCACTCGGTCGTAAGACCAAACTTCACCGCGGCGCAGCCGCAACTTAACTTTTAGAAAGCGTGGTGTACCGATGTCCGATTCGAAGCTGCGTACACAGTCTACTGATTTTGCCGTATCAATTATAAGTCTTGTAAAGGCATTGAAAGAAAAACGCGAGAGCATCATTTCTAATCAAATCGGAAGAAGCGGGACTTCGATCGGTGCCAACATATATGAGGCGCAGTATGCACACAGTAAGGCAGACTTTATAGCAAAGCTGCAAATCGCACTCAAAGAAGCAAGCGAAACCGGATATTGGCTGGATCTTTTATACAAGACAGATTATATCACTGAAACCGAATACAATTCGCTTTGCTCTGCTTGTTCCAGTATTCGAATAATGCTTATTTCTTCAATAAAGACGGCGAAGAATGAGTAGCAATATATTTGATTCCTTAACCTTTTGCTTGCTCAGCTATTGACAGAGCGTTTCATAAATATTAAAATGTGATTAGCTTATAACTCGTAAAAATTATGACAAATTCAGGAGAAAAATTATGAAAAAAACGCTTAATTTCTTAACTCTTCCCATCGTTCAGGTGCTTGTTTTAGGTATCGGTTCAATCTGCTTTTTCCTTTTAAACAGAGCCGGCAATGAATTTCTTGCTTTCATCGCAATACTTATTTATGTGCTTGCAGGTTTCTTTTACTCAAAAATTGAGAGTAAGAAGATCCGTATTATCTCAATTATTTGCACGGTGCTTTTGCTGTGGATCTTTAACGGTATCCTTTCGGCTTTGTCATTGTCAGATTCAATAAACTCTATGGGGAACCTTCTCTATTTCGTATTCCTCAGCGATCCATTTGTGACGGACATTGCCAACAGAACGTTGGATCTTATTAATATAGATACTACCCTGTACACAGTGCTCATTACGGTGTTCTCGCCCATATCCGTTGCGATAACCGTTGGCTCGGGCAAGGTGTTCGAAATGAAAAACAAGAAAGCTAAAATCATTCTCTTCATCTTAATGGCGGCAGTTTGCATTACCTTCCTCATACTGGGAATAGTCAGCATTACTCAATAAAATTTAAATCACTAACGATCCCCGTTGACCCTTCGTCAGCGGGAATTTTTTTGAAAAATTTTGTAAGATTATCGATATGCGAAAGTCTTATAGGCGAAAGGAGGTGGTAGAGTGACGGAGTTTGAAAAGATTTACCGCGCATATTTTAACGATGTGTTTCGTTATATCCGCAGGCTTTCCGGTGATGAGAACATTGCAGAGGAGATCACCGGCGAAACGTTTTTTAAAGCAATGCGCGCGTTGGACAGCTTTCGCGGCGACTGTGATATCCGCGTGTGGCTTTGTCAGATAGCGAAAAACTGCTATTACTCGTATCTGAAAAAGACGAAACACGCCGACAGCATTGATGATATCGAACTGCTGAATATGCCCTCTTTGGCAGAATCTGTTGAAGATCGGCTTGTCAGTCAGGACGAAGCGGAGCGGATACGGAATATTCTTCACCATATTTCCGAGCCGTATAAAGAGGTTTTTATGTGGAGAGTTTTCGCTCAGCTCAGCTTCAGGCAGATCGGTCAGCTCTTCGGCAAAACTGAAAACTGGGCTTGCGTGACCTACCACCGGGCAAAAAGCTTAATTAAAACAAGACTGGAGGAAAACAACGATGAAAAATGAATGTGGAATAATCAAAGATCTTCTGCCGCTGTACGCGGAGAATATCGCAAGTGTTGAAACGGTTGAATTCGTAGAGGAGCACTTGAAAACCTGCGATGCGTGCCGGGAAGAATACGAACGCATAAAAGAACCCAAACCGATTGAAACGGACACGCTTCAAGGGGGAATAAACACCGCGCCTTTATTGGAGCTTAGGAGAAAAATCAGAACAAAACGAATTCAGACCGTGGCCGTAACCGCTTTGCTCGTTATCGCGTTGCTCATTTCGGCATTCGCGTTTTTGACCGCGCCCGAATATATACCCTATTCTGATGAGCATGTAAAGGATACCGTATTCGGAACCGCGAACGTGTCTACAATTATTACTGATTCAGATGGTGAGGTAACACATAACTTCCATACGGGTAAACTCAAATACGTGGAAGTTTCGTTCAGCAGAGAAGTGAAGGGGTACGACCTTGATTGTTTTTATGAGACTGACGACAGTGGGCATAAGTATTACTGCATCTCTGCCTATACCTCTATTTGGTACAGATTATTTACAAAACCTACAGAAAAAAAACAGATAGATCCATTGCGCCTCGAAGAAGATCCTTCATCATTTACGATCTACTACGCTTCGAACAACGGCGCAGATGACGTTTGCATTTACGGCGAGCCGCTCGAAGGCTCAGGCATAATATCTCTGCCACGTCTCGTTTTAGGATATTACCTTATGATTGCAATTGCGCTCTTTGGAATTCTGCTGGCGGCGCGCGTCATTTTCAGAAAAAAGGAAAACATTAAAGTATGGATCGAGCGCATAATGCTTTATCCCATTTCCTACACGATCGCCCATTTGCTGGTTTTAGGCTTCAGCTTCGTAACTTATTCAGCGACGAGAGATTTTCCGCTGATAATTTTTATATCGATCCTGCTCTGGTGCGGTCTGCTCCTTGTCCACAGCATTTTCAAAAATCGGCGGGAAATCAAAGATATATCAAAAGCTTTCGAGCAATAAAAATTGCAATTCATACTTGATCCCCGTTGACAATCGTTCAGCGGGGATTTTTGCGCTGTTTCCGTTTATCAGTCATCAAAATCGCTTTCAAAGGAACAGTCGTTCAGCTCATCAAAATCTTACGAAATCGTAATATTACGGTCACCTGATTGTAAGATTCATACTTTAAAATACAAATTGATAATACGTTTGACATCTTTAAATTCTTTACTTCTTTTTTCTACAGACTTCGCATAAATGTATTGACATTTTTTGTGTTATCTGCTATTTTTTACTTAAACTGTACTATCACAAGCAGAACAGTTTAGCCGACTAAATAAAAAATGGAATTTTTTCTACTTTTTGTAGGGTGACATTCGGCATTTTTTCTGCTAACATAGATGATCGAACGAACAGTGAAAAAGCAAAATTATGCGTTGATTTTAATATGTTTAGACTTTATAAATAATTTATAAATATTTTTACTTTTTTCGCTGAAAAATGCATTCTTTCTTGACATACATTTTTTTGAAATTTATAATGAAAGATACCCTGTTAACGGCATTCTAAAGAGCAGATTTTTACCAAATATTTATTTTTATCCGTCTGTGATTTTACTATTGCGATTTAACATATACTCAAACGAAGCCGATCAGGCAAATAGCTTTTATGAAGGGGTTGAGGCTGTGAGAAATGTTTTGGAATTTTTAGAGCAATCAGCTGATAAATATGCAAGCGAAGTCGCCGCCGAAGACGAATTTGGCAGCTGCACCTACAGCTCTCTTTTGGAAACGAGCCGCAGGATAGGAAGCGCGCTGGCGGGCAGAATTCAGCCCCACGCTCCCGTTGCAGTGTTTATGGAGAAAAGTATCGACACTTTGTGCGCATTTTTCGGCGCGGTATACGCGGGCGGCTTTTACTCGCTGATGAATCCTCAGCTTCCGGAGGAAAGACTGAAACAAATCCGCTCTGTGCTGAACGCTTCAACGATCATTACCGACTGCGAACATCTTGACCTCGCGAAAACTGTTTTCGGAGAAGAAAAGATCTTACTGATAGATGATCTTAAAGCCTGCGCCGTAAACGGCGAGCTTCTTCGCGCGATCCGCGAAAGCGCGGCAGATACCGATCCCCTTTACGCGAACTTTACCTCCGGTTCAACCGGTGTGCCGAAGGGTGTTTTGGTATCCCACAGAAGCGTTATTGATTTCATCAATAATTTCACTGAAATATTTTCTATTACGAAAGAAGACGTTATAGGAAATCAGGCGCCCTTTGATTTTGACGTTTCCGTTAAAGATATCTACTCGGCTATAAAAACCGGCGCAAGGCTCGTTATTATACCGAAGCGTCTGTTTTCTAATCCCGTTCCGCTGCTTGATTTTATTTGTGAGCACGAAGTTACCACGATGACATGGGCCGTTTCGGCGCTCTGCCTGATAACCACCTTCCACGGCCTTGATTACAAAGCGCCGGAAAAAGTGAACAAGATCCTTTTCAGCGGTGAGGTTATGCCCCTTAAGCACCTCAATGCATGGATGGATCACCTGCCGAACGCCACCTTTGTAAATCTCTACGGCCCGACGGAGATAACCTGCAACTGCACTTATCACGTTATTGACAGAAACAGAGACTACGAAAACGGCATTCCCATCGGAAAGGCATTCCCAAACAAGGACGTTTTCCTGCTGAGCGACGATAATACGAAGATTACCGAGCCGAATATTGCCGGTGAAATATGCGTTAGAGGCACGGCGCTTGCGCTGGGCTACTACAACGCCCCCGAGCAGACGGCAAAGGCATTCGTGCAAAATCCGCTCAATCCGTATTATCCCGAGCTGATCTACAGAACCGGCGATTTCGGAAAATATGATGAAAACGGCGATATAATGTTCGGCGGCAGAAGGGATTTCCAGATAAAGCATATGGGCCACCGCATTGAGATCGAGGAGATCGAAAAGGCGATAAATAATACAAACGGCATTGAACGCTGTTGCTGCATTTTCGATGAAAGCAAAAGCAAGCTTTACGGCTTTTATATTGGATCACTTGAGAAAAAGGAGCTTCATTTCAAGCTGAAGGAGCGCCTGCCGGAATACATGATCCCGAACGCCCTCAGAAAGCTTGAGGCTATGCCCTTAACACCAAACGGCAAGATAGACAGAAAAGCATTGATAAACGGGGTGAAAAGTAAGCAAAGATGAACGCAAAACAGATGAACGCGGTTTTATCCAAGTATAAAACGCCCTTTTACGTTTTTGATATCAAAGCGCTTCGCGATAGAATAGATCATATTCGAAGCAGTATGCCCGCAGGCGTTGCCATATGCTACGCCATTAAGGCAAACACCTTTATCGTTAACGAAATATGCGATCATGCAGACAAATTTGAGGTCTGCTCCCCCGGCGAGCTCAGCATCTGCCTTCAGCAGGGAATCCCCGCTGAAAAGCTCGTTATCTCGGGCGTATATAAAACACCGGAGGTTTTTGAGGAGCTGTTTGAAGCCAATATCCCAATCGGCTGTTACACGGCGGAATCCACCGTTCAGTTTGATTTACTCAGAGGCTTGGCGCATAAGCACAAGCGCAGGATCAAGCTGCTGCTTCGCCTTTCCAGCGGAAATCAATTTGGAATGGACGAAGCCGAGGTTGAGCGGATAATTGCGGAACATTCAGGCGATGAATACGTTTCCATAATCGGTATCCAGTATTTCTCGGGAACGCAGAAAACCTCGCTCAAAAAATTCCAGCGCGAGATAGATCATCTCGATGAATTTATGGCTGAGCTTGAGGAAAAATTTGGCTTTAAATCTGAGGAATTGGAGTTCGGAACAGGCTTCCCCGTAAGCTACTTTGAAGGCGAAAAAACGGACGAAGAAGCGCTGTTTAAGGGCTTTTTCGAGATACTGCTCTCAATGAAATACAAGGCAAAGCTTTCGCTGGAGATCGGGCGAAGCATCGCCGCCTGCTGCGGCAGCTATTTTACGAGCGTAGTGGACGCTAAGACCAACAAAGATCAAAACTACGCGATCATGGACGGCGGAATGCACCAGCTTGTTTACTTCGGCCAGTTTATGGCGATGAAAAAGCCGTTTCTTGAGGTGCTTCCGAGCAGGGATACCGGCGAAGAAAAGGAATGGAATCTCTGCGGCTCTCTTTGCACCGCCAACGATATTCTCGTTAAGCAGCTCCCCGTTAGGGATCTGCATATCGGCGACACCGTGGTGTTTAAAAACACAGGCGCTTACTGCCCCACGGAGGGTATCTCCCTATTTCTCAGCAGAGATCTGCCAAGGGTCATTCTATTGGGCGAGGACGGAAGCATAACCTCCGTCAGAGAACCAATTGATACATATGAATTTAATTTATCAAAATACGAAAGGAACTAAAGATTATGGAAAGACTTATCGAAATTCTTGAGGACATTCAGCCGGAAGCAGATTACGAAACCTGCACCACCCTTATTGACGATCATATCCTCAATTCTATGGCTATTATCGCCCTCGTTGCGGAGATCGAGGAGGAATTTGACATCACCGTTCCCGCGGTTGAGATCATTCCCGATAACTTCAACTCCGCTCAGGCGCTTTATGATATGATCCTCCGTCTCCAAGAGGAAGGCTAAAATGGTAATATCATCCTATTGTTCATTACTGTTCCTCGGGGTTTTTCTGCCCATAACCGTGGGGCTTTATAGTGTTGTGTCGAAAAAGGCAAAGCCGTATGTGCTGCTGCTTGCAAGCTATACGCTGTTTGCGCTGATGAGCGGAGCGCTCATCGTATATCTTATCGTCACCACGATGTCGGTTTACGGTGTAGGATTATGGATCTCCGATATACAGCAGAAACGAAACGCACTGCTTAAGGAATGTGAGCGCAGTCAGAAAAAGGCGATCCGAGCGCAGTTTTTGAAAAAACAGCGCGGCGCAGTCGCTTTAGCGATCGTTCTTAATATCGGGCTTCTTGCCGTGCTGAAATACACGAAATTTTTCACCGGGAATATCAACGATATCTTTGCCCTGCTGAATATTCAGCTTACCTTGGATATCCCCAAATTCGCTGCTCCCATAGGAATTTCATTTTATACTTTGCAGGCCGCGTCATACGTTGTTGACGTTTATCGCGAAAAAATAAGTGCGGATAAAAACCTCGGCAGGCTTGCGCTTTTCATCAGCTTTTTCCCGCAGATCATGGAGGGCCCCATCTGCCGCTATTCAGACACTGCCGAAACACTTTGGCTCGGGGAAAAGATACATTTCCAAAATCTTACCTTTGGAATGCAGCGCATCCTTTACGGCGTAATGAAAAAGGTTGTTATTGCGGACAGGCTCAATCTTTTCGTTGAAAACGCCTTTAACGACTATGCTAAATATGACGGAGGCGTTGCCGCCGTTGCGGCTATCCTTTACACCTGCCAGCTCTATATGGAGTTCTCAGGCACGATGGATATCGTTATCGGCTGCGGCGAGATTTTCGGAATAACCATTTCCGAAAACTTCAAAAGGCCGTTTTTCTCAAAGACGATATCGGAATTTTGGCAGCGCTGGCATATCACCCTCGGCACCTGGTTTAAGGATTATATTTTCTATCCCGTTTCCATGTCCAAGCCTCTTAAAAAGATGACCGGTAACATGCGCAAAAAGCTCGGCACTTATTACGGGCCAATGATCGTTGGCAGTATCGCGCTTTTCTGCGTGTGGTTCAGCAATGGTCTATGGCACGGCGCGGGCTGGAAATACATATTCTTCGGAATGTATCATTTCGTTTTGATCCTATGCGGAAATATGATCGTTCCCCTTGCTAATAAAACGAATGAAAAGCTGCACATAGATAACAGCAAAGCCCCATATAAAGCGATGCAGATCTTCAGAACCACCGTTTTCGTTTGCATCGGCGAGCTCTTTTTCCGCGCCAACGGATTAAGAGCAGGTATGGCTATGTTCAAGCTGATCGTTACGGATTTCTCCTTCCGCTCCTTCGGCAACGGAACGTTTTTGAAGATGGGTATAGACGGCCTTGATTTCGTTATACTTGGAGTAGCCGTGCTGATCGTATTCATCATCAGCATTCTCAACGAGCGCGGCATTTGCGTGCGCAAATGGATCGCCGATCGCCCGCTGCCGGTAAGATGGACGTTCTATTACGCCCTCATAATGTTTATCGTAATTTTCGGAGCATACGGCGCAGGCTACGCCCCCGTACCTCCAATCTATGCGGATTTTTAATTCGGAGATGAAAAAATGGAGAAGCAAAAAAACGGTATCAAGCAGATCCTGATATGTGTTTCATTTCTTTTGATCCTTGCAATGCTTCTTATAACGCTTTCATATATTTTCGCGCCTAAAAGCTATTGGAAAGCGCTCCGTTACGGGCAAAAGCCAATAGTCAATTCAGTGCTCAACGAGCCTGATGATTCAATTGACGTGCTCTTTTTAGGAGACAGTCTTGCTTACTCCGCCATTTCTCCAATGGAGATTTGGAGGAAGCAGGGCTTTACGTCCTTTGTTTGCGCGGGACCGGCTCAGCCAATGTCCTCCTGCGAAGAGCTTTTGAGAGAAGCGCTTGAAAAACAAAGGCCAAAGGTAGTCGTTTTTGAGCCGAACTCGTTGTATAGAAAAAAGAAAGCAGATGCGGGTCTTGACGCGTGTCTTGAATCGCTGTTGCCTATTTTTACCTATCACGACCAATGGAAAAAGATTGACAAAACGCTGTTTTCGGGGTATTTTAATGTAAAGGAAACGGACGATTTCAAGGGCTTTAAATACAAGAATAATGCCAAAAGCGGCAAAACCTCAAAATATATGAAGAAAACCGGAAAAATCAAAAAAATGCCGGACTTTAACGAGGAGTATTTCAAGTCGATCGTCGATATGTGCAGGGAAGCCGGCACAGAACTCATCATGGTCAGCATTCCCAGCAGAAAGTGCTGGAATTATGAAAAGCACAACGGAGTTCAGGCGCTCTCTGAAGAATACGGCGTTGAATACATTGATCTGAACTTGATGAATGACGTAGTTTCCATTGATTGGGATACTGATACAAGAGATAAAGGCGACCATTTAAATTATTCTGGCGCTGTAAAGATCTCAGGCTTCTTTGGAGAATTTCTTAAGGCGCGTTATTCCCTTCCCGACCGTAGGAATGACAGCGATTACACCCAATGGAATGAAGCATTGGATAGATATTTAAACTTTGTCGGAGCTCTTGAAAAGGCGCTTTGACGGTTTGATCAGGAGATGAAGGATTGAAAAAGAAAACAAAAAGAAGTTTAGCGTGCGTTGCGTTTATACTTATTCTTGCCATTTTTCTTTTGGTGACTTCTTACCTCTTTGCGCCGTTAGGCAATCAGGAGGACTTTGGAATAAGAAGCGCCGCGGCAAACGCAATACTCGATGAAAAAGAAAATACAATAGACATTCTCGTTTTGGGCGATAGCGGTACTTATGCCTCCGTCTCGCCTATGCAACTGTGGAAGGATCATGGAATGACAGCCTACGTCTGCGCCACCAGCGCTCAGTATCTGTCTCTTTCCGACGTTCTGCTAAAACAGGCCTTTGAAAAGCAAAACCCAAAGATCGTTGTTCTTGAGGCATACACCATTTACCGCAAAATGAGATTTAATATATCTATCACAAACCGCATTGAAGGGCTGTTTTCGATTTTTAAATTTCACAACAGATGGAAGGCTGTCGGCAGATTCGAGGCGCTGAGCTTTTTAAATACCGACATCACCGATGATTTCAAGGGCTACCGCCATTTCACGGGCGTAGTTCCCGTGGAGGAATCAAACTTTGATAATCCTACCGACGAAATAATGGAGATTCTGCCTCTTAACGAGGAATACGTGAAATCAATGGCGGAATACTGCCGCGAAAACGGCGCGCAGCTCGTTCTCGTTAATATTCCAAACGCTAAATACTGGAGCTACGCGAAGCACAACGGCATTCAGCAGCTTGCCGATACATATGGGATCCCTTACATAGATCTGAACACCGTTAATGATGTAGTGGGAATAGATTGGCAGAGCGATACGATTGATATGGGGGATCACCTGAATTATTCCGGAGCAAAAAAAGCATCCAAGTATTTAGGCGATTATCTTGCAGAAAACTTCGCCCTTCCCGATCACCGCGGCGATGTGGAATATTTAGATTGGGATGAAGCGCTGGAAAGATACCTTTACGCGGTTGAAAAATAATATTTTATGACGTTAAAAGACGGCACTGAAACAATTCAGTGCCGTCTTTTCTGTTAATGGCTTTAAGCATTAACAAAAATAGATCAAATCCTTTCGAACAAGAGCTGTCCGTGGTCGAGGTGACAGGGCTTTCCTCTTGCTATCAAAACCTCCACCGGAGGTTTTTCCCAAATTTTCGCCGGCCGCTAAACGGCACGCAAAATTTGGAGCCACGTCTTCAAGTCCTGTATTATATATAAAAAACGCACCACCCGCAAAAGCGGCTGTGTGCGTTTTTTGGTCGAGGTGACAGGACTTGAACCTGCGGCATCCTGCTCCCAAAGCAGGCACTCTAGCCAAACTGAGTTACACC
>JAFLRY010000047.1 GCA_022511205.1 Eubacterium sp.
AGAGTAACGCCCCGCCGCGGCAGCGGCAAATATAAAAAATTAAAACAATTTAGCCCGCCACGCCAGTGGCAAAAGCAATTTGAAAAGCCCCACGCCGTCAGGCGCAAAACACCTCATTAATTTGACATAGATTTGACATAAACGCCATATCATTTTGAATATAACCGTATAAACTATTAAAAGTCTTAATGTATTGACAAGCTTATTTTTTGGAGGAAACCTGATGTTTTTTCACGAGGATTGGCTTATGCGGCAGATCGAAATGCTCGTTGCCGCCATACTGAATGCGATTTTATCAAAGAGATCGAGAACGAATACGGTGACTGAAGAGGAAAACACAAAGCTTTCCGCTATCGGCGAATTACTCGATAAAAACGAAATATGTGAAGCGGAAAATCTTATATTCGCCCTTGCGGACGAAAAAGAAAACGATATTGAGCTTCTGAATGACGCTGTCAAATTTTATCAAACATTAAACGGCAAGAGCGAAGAATTTCTCAACGCCCACGATTTCTCTCATGAGGAAATAAAAGAAGGGCTTGGAGCACTCTGCTCGCGTTATGATATTTTTAATGACACACTGATAAGCTTTGATTTCGAAAACGATAATTAATCTTTGAACTCAAGAATAGTAAACGAGGTGTTAAAATGGATATTTTTTCAATAATCTCACTTTTGGGCGGCGTTGCGCTGTTTCTTTACGGCATGCGCTTTATGGGCGAACAGCTTGAAAAGCTTTCAGGCGGTAAGCTTGAAGTCATTCTTGAAAAGATGACGGACAGAACGTACAAAGGCATTTTGCTTGGCGCGGTGGTAACCGCCGTTATTCAATCCTCCTCCGCCACCACGGTTATGGTGGTTGGCTTCGTAAACTCGGGAATAATGCAGCTTTCCCGCGCGGTAGGCGTTATTATGGGCGCTAATATTGGCACCACGGTAACGGGCTGGGTATTATCTTTAACGGAAATAAACGGCACCAGCCTGTTCGTTAAGCTGATAAAGCCCTCCTCTTTCGCCCCCGTGTTGGCGATAATCAGCGTTTTCGTGCTTATGCTGGCGAAAAACGAGAAAAAGAAAAATCTCGGCGGCATTTTAATGGGCTTCTCCGTTTTGATGATGGGTATGACCCTTATGAGCGACGCGATGTCCGGTCTTTCCTCCGATGAAAACTTCACGTCTCTTATGGTTTCTTTCAGTAATCCCATCGTAGGCATAATAGCCGGCACTCTGCTGGCGGCAGTCGTTCAGTCCTCCAGCGCGGCGGTCGGCATCATTCAGGCGCTTGCCATTTCGGGAAGCATTGGCTTTTCATCGGTGTTCCCGCTTCTGCTTGGTCAGAACATCGGCGCCTGCGTTCCCGTACTGATTTCAGCGGTAGGCGCAAGCAAAAATGCCAAGCGAACCTCCCTTATCTATCTTTACTTCAACGTTATCGGCGTTATCATAACGGGCGTACTCTTTTACGGGATCAACGCCGCGATCGGCGGTTTTGGCTTTATGGGCGAAGAAGTATCCTCCATTCAGATAGCGATAATCAACTCCGTATTCAAGATCCTCACCACGATAATGTTCTTCCCGTTCACAAGGCAGCTTGTATATCTGGCGGTTAAATCCGTTCGCGGAGAAGATGAAAACGATGGCAAAAAGGCCCCGCCTCTTATTGATGAGAGATTTACCGTAAGCCCCACTTACGCCATTGAAAAGTGCCGCGAGGTTACCGTTCAGATGGCTGATCTTGTTGACGAAACAGCTGCATGCGCTCTGTCGATCATCAAAAACTATACGGACGAAAAAGCTGAGCTTATTACTAAAAACGAGAGAAAAGCGGATAAATACGAGGAGCAGCTTGAAACATATCTTGTAAGGCTCGGCTCTATGAACCTTTCGGATGAAAACAGTAAAAAAGTCTTTATCCTCCACCATGCCATTGAAAATTTTGAGAAGATAAGCGACTACAGCGAGGAAATCCTTAAGGCAAGGGTTTCGATGAACAAACGAAACACTATCCTTTCAGACAAGGCAAAATACGAGCTTTCCGTTATGATCGCCGCGGCAAAGAAAATTGTCAGCACCACCATTGAAGGCTTCAAGCTGGACGACAGGGAAAAGCTCCGCAAGGTAAGCCCCCTTGAGGAGGTTATAGACAAGCTTAAAAAGGAGCTTCGCCGCCGCCATATGGAAAGGATCGAAGAGGGCGAATGCTCAGTTGAGCAGGGACTGCCCTATCTCGATATCGTAAGCGCCATTGAACACATTGCCGATCACTGCTCCGATCTCGCGCTCTCCATGATAGAGCTTGAGATTGGCGACTATAATATCCATACCTACAGCCGCGATATTAAAGAATCCGATGAAAACTTTATAGAAAAACTTGATTCCTATCTTGAAAAATATTCGCTAAACTGAAATAATAGGAATATAAGTTCAGATTGACGGATCGAAGCGGCGCGCGTTCTATCCTCAGTCTTAAAGTCGGAGGATTACTATGGCACTGATTTACGTTCTTGAGGACGATGAAAGCGTAAGAGAACTGGAGGCCTACGCCCTCACAGGCAGCGGCTATGAGGTGGCGAGCTTCGGCGAGCCGAAAAGCTTTTATTCCGCCCTTGAAAAAAGAAAGCCCGATCTCGTTGTTATCGACGTTATGCTTCCCTATGAGGACGGATTAACTGTTACAAAAAGCCTCAGAAGCAATCCTAAATACAGCAATATGCCCATCGTTATGGTAACTGCCAAGGATTCCGAAATGGATTACGTCAGAGGGCTTGAGTGCGGGGCGGACGATTACGTGGCAAAGCCCTTTTCCGTTATGATATTCCTCTCCCGAATCAAGGCGCTCCTGCGCAGAACCCAGGATAAGGACGACAGGAAATTTTATAAATACGAATCCATTTCGATCGACGATAAAAAGCACAAGGTCTATTCCTTCGACAGCGAGGTTGAGCTCACCTATAAGGAATATGAAATACTCAAATATCTCATATTAAACAGGGGCATCGCCGTTACGAGGGGTCAACTGCTGAACACCGTTTGGGGCTACGATAACGAAAGCGATTCCAGAACGGTGGACAGCCATATCCTCACGCTGAGAAAAAAGCTGGGAGAGAGCGGAGCGCTCATAGAAACCATACGCAACGTAGGATACAAATTGGGTGAGTAGGAATGACAAATAAAATTTTTTCAAGAATGCTTGCCGTTGCCTTCGGCTCTTCTTTTATGACGCTGATACTGCTCTCCGCAGTCGTTCTCATAGATTACGAGGAAAACGGCGGAGACGTAGTTATGCGAATACTCGGTCGCTACGGCTATCTGCTGGTGCTGCTGATTATCCTGATAACAGTTATCGCCCTGCTTTCCGCCTACGGCGCCGCGAAAAAGATCGTTAAACCCATAGAAAAAATGGGCGATGATCCCCACGATCTGACTTGCCCCTATGAGGAGCTTCAGCCCTTTACCGATAAGATCAAACGCCAGTTTGACGAAAAAGACAGACTGGAACACCTTACAAAGCAGTTTACAGCGAATCTTTCCCACGAGCTGAAAACGCCCCTCACTGCCATTTCAGGCTACGGCGAGATACTGCAAAACGGTCTTGCCGATGAAAGGGACGCGGAGAAGATCGGCTCGATAATCTATAAGGAATCCCAGCGACTTATAAACCTTACTCACGATATCATTCAGCTTTCCCAACTGGAGGAATACGATTTCAAGCCTATCATCGACTCCGCGGATATAACCGCCGTGGCAAAGGACTGCGCGGACGCGCTTTCCGTTCAGGCTAAAAAGAGAAACATCTCCATTACCGTAGACGGCGATACCGCCTTCGTCAAAGGAAGCAAATCGCTCCTTGAGGAGCTGGTCTACAACCTCGTTGACAACGCCATAAGATATAATGTTGAAAACGGCTCGGTGGAGGTTTCCGTTAAGGAAGACGGCGACGGCTATGCGCTCACCGTTAAGGACACGGGAATAGGCATTCCCGAAAAATACCAAAGCCGAATTTTTGAGAGGTTTTTCAGGGTGGATAAATCCCGCTCCAAGGCAACGGGCGGCACGGGGCTTGGACTTGCAATAGTTAAGCACACCGTTGAATATCTCGGCGGAACGCTCAGGCTCGAAAGCGAAGAAAATGTTGGCACAGTCATCACCGCCAGACTTCTTAAAGGATAAGAGAATTGTCAATCTAAGTGCAACTTTTTTTAGTTCGAGGCTGCAAAGATGTCGCGCAGAATAAAAGCTTAAAACCTTACGAAGCCTGGCGTTGATCAACGTCAGGCTTCAGCGTTCGGTATCAATGCTGTTCAGAAGCGCCCGGTGGTAGTAACCGACGAAAAGGGAAACGATAAGATAGAGGTAAGAAAGATCCTGCCCGTTACCATAACCTTCGACCACCGCGCCCTGCAACGCATTCGGCATTGCAGGGTGCTCATTATTGCGATAAAGCTTCCTTTTGGTTGTCGCTCCGCAGTTTCCCGTAGAAATAAAGGTCTGCCCAATTCCCGAAGCGGTCTTTCGCTTGGTTTCTTTGAATACCCTCGCGTTTCATTCCAAGCTTTTCCATTAAGCGAACGGATTTCTCCGCGTCTATCGTTTCGGCAACCACCTTGTGAACGTTCATTTCACGAAAGCCGTAGGCCATAAGTTCGGAGCAAGCCTCATACGCGTATCCTTGCCGCCAATATTTTTTATTGAATATCCAGCCCATCTCATAAATATCATCGCCCCACGAATTGAAGAGGATATAGCCGATAACTTTGCCGCTGTCTTTGAGCGCCGCGGCAAAAGCGCCCTGCTTTGCAATGCAAAACTCCTCTAAAAATTTCTGTGTCTTTTCAAAATTATATGCCGGTTCGCAGTTTTTCATCGTTTCATCATCGCTGAGAATTTCGTGCAAATCGTTTGCGTCATCTGATTTGAAATCTCTGATAATCAATCTTTCGGTCTCTATCAGCATAATTTATTCTCCCAAATTTGTATTAGTTATATTGCAAAGCAATTATAAAGCGGTTGCTTCGTTTTATATGCGCAAATTCTTCAAACGATCATATGCCGCCTTGTGGCTTTCCGATTCGGTGAAAAACTCCCGCATTCCCTCGCAGGGAAACTGTTCGCAACCGCTGCAAAAATCAATATTTTTATCCTCGCAACAGGTAACGGTCGGGCAGTCCTCCGCCGTAGTATGGGCGCTTACCCTGCAACCGAGGCAGACGCCGCTTGTAAAATCTACACACACGCTGCAATCCACCCCGCAAAAACCGATCAGCTCCAATTCTTTATTCATAAGCTCCACCTTTTCTCAACTTTAAAATTTCTTTCTGTTTCTTTGACAGTCTTATTCTAACATAGTTTCGAAACAGTTTAAAGACAGAATTTAAAGCCTTTGTTTCTATTGACAAAAAGGACTGAATAAATCATAATTAGAATAATAAATTTACCGCTAAAAGGAATAAAAAATGACTGATAAAAACCGCGCAGTACCCCTTTGGGGACCTTATTCAAAAAAATATATGGGGATCTCGAGGATCATTGATTCACAGCCCGAAACGGGAGCGAGATTCGATTTTATAATCCACCCCACCCTGTGGAACTCCTCTGTTCCCGTGCCGAACGTTACGTTCCCAAGCAACTATCACCTTTGGCACTGCAACGGCGATTATTCATATTACGCCTACCGTTACGAGCTTCTCTGGAAGGATCAGATCTACGCCGACGTTTCCTTTTCAAGGATGAGCGATGAGGCGTATCTGATGAAATGCAAATTCGTTAACAACACCGATCTGAAGCAGAACTGCCTGCTCAACGCCTTCTCCGCTTTGGAGTATCCCAGCGTGTATTACTGCAAGGTATCGCTCCCCGAGAAATGCCTTTTCATCGACGCCAACGATTACACCGATTACATCTACGCGAAGCCCCGCCCATGGGATAATGAGAACACGGACGGAATGCACAAGGGTCAGTTTGCGGATCACCGCTTCGTGGGCGGCTTCGGGCTTGGCGACAGATGCGATAACGCCCACGTCCCCACGCTGGGCTTGAAGCCCTTTGGCTGCGAGCGGGGCGACCGCGTTTTCTACTCCGCCGACACGGCTGATTTTACCTCTCCCGTGCTGACCGTTCGATACAGAACGGTTTGCGATGAAGCCGCTGAATTCACGCTGAACGGAAACAAAATAGTTTTCCCGAAAAGCGATGAGTTGACTTTTGCAACCTTTGATATTGAAGCTTCCAAAAGCGGTTTACTTCTTGAAAGTCTCGGCAAGGGCGGCATTGAATTTGATTTCTTCACCGTTACCGAGCGCGGAGATGAAAATAAAATTGCCGTAACACTTGAAAAGCGAAACGTTGTTCCCGAAATTATAACCGAGGATATCGGTAGCGGCAAGCGCATCGCCCTCACCTATTCCGAAATCGGCAACACCTACTATATTCTTACCCACAATCCGAGAACGCGCCAGCGCGTGATCGAATCGGGATGCCTTGAGGACGCGCTTTCAAATAGGCTCTCAAACGGCGACCATACCTACGACAGACTTCGTGAAACTTTCTCAGGAAGCTTTTCCGAGAAAAAGAGCGATGAGGGCTTTTTCCACAACGCCCTTGTAAAATCAATATTTATCGAGCCAAATTCAGAGCACACGGAATTTGTTGTTATCTCTAAAGAAAAGCTTGATCCGCTGACTACCGAGGAATACGAAAAAATCGTCAGCGCCGCGAAAAAATCCGAAACGATATCTGAGTTTAATGAGGCGGGCAAAAAATACGCCCTTTCGACTGAGATCATGAAATCAACGATGCTCACCAACTGCGTTTATCCCCTTTACAAGCACGGCGAAAACGTGGTGCATTTTACCCCCGGCAAGCGGTGGGACAGCTTCTATACCTGGGACAGCGGCATTATCGGCATCGGCGTTCTTGAATACAACGTTGAAAAATCGCTCTATATTCTTGAAACCTATCTCTCTGATGACAGCAATAAGGACTACGCATTTTTGCTTCACGGAAGCCTCGTGCCCACACAGTTTGCCCAGTATCACGAGCTTTTCAAGAAATCTGAAAACAAAAATTATCTTTATTCTCTTTACGAAAAGCTTTTAAGGTATTATAATTATATTGCGGGAAAGACAGCGGGATCGACCACGGCGAAGTTCCAAAACGGTCTTCTCACCACCTACGATTACTGGTATTCCTGCTCGGGAATGGACGATTATCCCGCACAGGTTTATATGATAGATAAGCAGATGCAACACAAAATCTGCCCCTGCTTATCAACGAGCCACGTTATCCTCGCCGCAAAAATTATGCGCTCCGTTGCTCAGGCTATGGGCAAGAGCGAGAACGTAAAAACGCTCACCGAGGATATCGCTCGCTTCTCAGGCGCGCTCAACGAGCTTTGCTGGGACGATGAGATTGGATATTACTCATACACTGTTTACGACGATGATAAAAACGTAACGGGCTTTCTCAGAAACGAAAACGGTGAAAACCTCAACAAGGGTATGGACGGCGTTTATCCCCTTATCGCGGGAGCGGCGCCGAAGGATAGACGCGAAAGGCTGCTTGCTCATATTAAGAACCCTAATGAAATGTGGAGCGAAAGCGGCATTTCCGCCGTTGATATGAGCGCTTCCTATTTTATGGATGACGGCTACTGGAACGGCAACGTCTGGATGGCGCACCAGTGGTACACCTGGAAAGCGATGTTTGATCTGGGCGAGACCGATTTCGCCTTTGAGATCGCCAACCGCGCGCTCAACATCTGGAAAAACGAAACAGATTTTTCCTACAACACCTTTGAGTGCTTCGGGATCACCACCCAGCGCGGCGGCTGGTTCCACAATTTCGGCGGTCTGTCCTCACCCATATGCGTTTGGGCAAACGCATATTACCGCCCCGGCACGGTGACCTCAGGCTTCGATCTCTGGATCGACGAGCAAGAGATCAATCCAGACGGCGCGCGTATCAAATTCAACTACAACGGCGAAAACGAGAAATACGCCATCGCCGTTTGCCTTAGTGATGAAAACACATATGAGGCGTATTTGAACGGAGAAAAGCTCGGCTTTGATCTGAGAAACAACTCCACATTGGAATTTACTCTTGACGGCAGTGTAAAGTCGGGAGAACTTATAATAAAAAAGATTTAAGACCATATATCTTAGAGGGGGAAAAATTATGGCAAACAGAATAAGCGGAAGCAATAATGAGCCGCTCAAGGTTCAGTTTATAGCGGACACTCATTATTATTCCAGAAAGTGCGGCACGGAGGGCGCCGCTTACGAAAAGGCAGAATCAAAGAGCCAGAAGGTTATCAAGGATTCCGATCTTGTAATCAAGGCGGGCTTCGATATGCTCTGCGAGGATACCTCAACCGATATCGTTCTTCTTGCGGGCGATACCACCCGTGACGGCGAGATCGAATCCCACAAGGAATTCATCGAAATGCTCCGCGATTTAAAGAAGCGCGGCAAGAGAGTTTACGTGATCACCGCAACCCACGATTTCCGTTGGGGCGGCGTTGCTGACGGCTATGACGGAGATCAGAAGATCAAAGTTCCCGCCGTTGAAAACCGCCACGATCTTTGGGATATGTACTATGAGTTCGGCCCCAACGAGGCCATCGCCACCTTTGAAAAATCCCTTTGCTACGTTGTTCAGCTGGCTCCGGGCTACAGACTTTTCGCGCTGAATGATGACACCAACGATAAGCAGGAGGGCGGCGGCTCAGGCTACAGCGATGAATGCATGGAATGGATCATGGAGCAGCTTGAGGACGCCAAGAAAAACGATCAGTACGTTATCGCAATGACCCACCACCCGATGATCTCACCGTCTCCTTTCTATAAAATAATCGGCGGCGGAAATATGCAGAGAAATCACGAGATCACCCGTGAAATCTTCGCTGACGCGGGGCTTCACTGCATGCTCACCGGTCACACCCATGTTCACGATATCTCCGTTATCACTACCAAAAAGGGCAACAAGTTCTACGATATTTCCGTAGGCGCGATGATCGGTTGCCCGCCCGCCATGAGAAATGTTATTTTTGATCCCGCAAACGGGGAGATCAAAACCGAGACCATTCTTATCAAGGACGTTCCCGGTCTTGACACCGGCGGAAAGCCCTTTGACGAATACATGAGAAACTTCTTCTTCGGAATGATCCGCGAAGTTCTCTGGGCAATGGGATACGATATCAACCGCCTTTCCGAAATGTCAGACGCGTTCTCTATTCCCGGCGAAAAGGTCAAGAAGCTGGGCTGGATACTGAAGCCCGTGGGCAAATTCCTTGACAAGCTAACCTTTAAGAAGGTATGGAAGCTTTGTAAGAAGGAGAGCGGACTTAAGAAGGCTGACATCGCCGATATCGCCGACCACAAGGTGGTTGATTTCCTGCTGGAGCTTATTCAGAACCTCTACTGCGGAGATTCGCCCTACGGCCCCGATACGAGAGAATACAAGCTTACTTGCGGCCTGCTCAACATCGTTGATTCATTCCTTAAGACGATCCACCTGCCCATCGGCAAATTCATCAAAGGCGCAGAGAGCGTTAGAAGCCTCGTTGAGCCGCTTCTCTGGAATCCCGGTCCCTGCGACGCGGAGGCAACCCTTAAGATCGAGCCGATCTACGACGACGAGAATCCCGCTCCTGTTGAAGAAGCACCCGTATTTAACGATCCCGTTAAAGCGAGCAAAAAAGGTCCGCTTGTGCTTTGCATAATTATTCTTGCGGTATTGCTTCTGCTGGCAATCGTTTTCGGCGTTATCGGTCTTATAATCTGGGGCATCGTTGCTCTTATCAAGGCTATCATTCCCGGAATGATTTTCGCGCTTTTTGCGTAATTGAGAAAATTTAATACATAACAAAAAGGGCGCGTTCTGTGCCCTTTTTTATTACCCGTAGCCACGGAGGAGGAATATTTTGCGCCTATCGGCGCGGTATCTTTTTTGTTTAATTATTTTTTGCCGCTGACGCAGCGGGCTAAATTATTATGTTTTTAGATTTGCCACTGCCGTGGCGGGGCGTATCATTCTTTTGAGTCGCAAAAGAACGATACCAAGAAAACGATCA
>JAFLRY010000048.1 GCA_022511205.1 Eubacterium sp.
CAGTTCCGAAATGTTTGAAGAACAGTGTTTTACTTCTATCCAGTCTGTTTTTCTACGGTTGGGGCGAGCCGAGATATCTCGTTTTTATGCTCTTCTCAATTACACAGGGATATATCTTTGGTATCCTGATTGAAAAACACCGTGGTAAGAGGCGGTCAAAAGTCTTTTTGACCGCCTCCGTGCTTTTAAGCCTCGGGCTTCTCGGATATTGTAAGTATGCTGATTTCTTCATAGAGAATTTCAACACGCTGACGGGAATGTCCGTTCCCTTGCTTAAAATCGCGCTGCCTATAGGTATCAGCTTTTATACCTTCCAGATTTTAAGCTATACGGTGGACGTTTACCGTGGAGACGTGCCCGCGCAGAAAAACTACATTAATCTTGCGGCATACATAGCAATGTTTCCTCAGCTGATCGCAGGTCCGATCGTTCGATATTCGGATATCGCAAAGCAGCTGGAAAACAGAACGCACAGCTTCAGCGACGCGGCGCTCGGTATTCGCAGATTTATTATCGGTCTCTCTAAAAAAATACTGATCGCCAACATACTCGGCGAGCTGGTTTCCGTTTTCAAAGCGTCCGATGAAAAATCCGTTTTGTATTTCTGGCTGTATGCCGTAGCGTATATGCTTCACATTTATTTCGATTTTTCGGGCTACAGCGATATGGCGATCGGTTTGGGGCGCTTGTTTGGATTCAAATTTATGGAAAATTTCGATCACCCCTATATTTCGGGAAGCATTACCGAGTTTTGGAGAAGGTGGCATATGTCCCTCGGCTCATGGTTCAGGGACTACGTCTATATCCCTTTGGGAGGCAACCGTGTCAGCAAACCAAGGTGGTTTTTCAACATATTCGTGGTTTGGATGGCAACGGGTTTATGGCATGGCGCGGCGTGGAACTTCGTTCTCTGGGGACTTATGTTTGCGGTGCTGCTCGTGATTGAAAAGCTTTGGCTGTTGGAGCCGCTGAAAAAGCTTAAGGTTATAAACCACGTATACGTTTTGTTTCTCGTAATGATCAGCTTCGTGATTTTTGACGCTTCAAGCATAACGGATGCTTTCTCCTATATTGCCGCGATGTTTGGTGGTCAGGATATCCCGATCGTTACTTTGGAAACCGTGTATTACCTGAGAAGCTATCTGATCATTTTAATTATTGCGATCATAGGCGCTACGCCTCTTCCGAAAAAAATTGCTGATGCCGCTGAGAAAAATAAGCGCACGCATACCGCTTTCAGCATAGCGGAGCCTGTGGCGCTGATGGTGCTTTTAATTGTGTGCACCGCTTTCCTGATAGACGGCTCCTTTAACCCATTCTTGTATTTCAGATTTTAGGAGGTGCGGTATGTCGTTAAAATTAAAAAATATTTCAATCGTTGTTATGACTGCCGTTTTCCTGTGCGGATTCTTGCTTTGGGGCATTCTGAAGCCCACCGACGCGGAATCCGTTAGCGAACGCAGACCTCTTGCCGCGTTTCCTGCCATAAGCGGGGAGACAGTCCTTTCAGGAACCTTTATGACAGATTTTGAAAAGTATACGCTGGATCAGTTTCCTCTGCGTGATCGCTTCCGAACGGTCAAGGCTGTTACTGCGTTCTACGTTTTCGGCCAAAAGGATAACAATGATATTTATATCAAGGACGGCTTCGCCTCCAAGCTTGATTATCCTCTGAATACGGAGTCAATCAAATACGCGGCGGATCGTTTTCGGTTCGTATACGATACCTATATGGCGGATAAGGATATGAAGGTTTATCTTTCCGTGATACCCGATAAGAATTATTTTATGGCGGAGGCAAACGGATATCCTTCGATCGATTATGAAAAGCTCATCTCCGATTTGAGAGAGTATACGGATTTCGCCCAGTATATATGTATCACCCAGCTTTTGGAGCTGTCTGATTATTACAGCACAGATACGCACTGGCGCCAGGAAAAAATAACGGACGTCGCTCAGCATCTTGCTGCTGAGATGGGAGTTACCCTTTCGGCAGAATATACCGAAAACAAGGCGGATACGCCTTTCTACGGCGTTTATTACGGGCAGTCGGGTCTGCCTTTGCCGTCTGACGATCTGTATTATCTTGATAACGGTGTTTTAAATCAATGTAAGGTATATGATTTTGAAACAGGGAAGTATATTCCCGTTTACGAGCTTGAAAAAACGCAGGGAAACGATCCCTATGAAATGTTTTTGTCCGGTTCTAAATCGTTACTTACGATAGAAAACCCGAACGCGACTACGGAAAAGGAGCTTATCATTTTCAGGGATTCCTTTGGAAGCAGTATCGCTCCGCTCCTTGCGGAGGGCTACGCCAAAATCACTTTGGTGGATATCCGTTATATGTCGCCCAATATGCTCGGCAATTTTGTGGATTTCACTGATCAGGACGTGCTGTTTCTATACAGCACGGGCGTGCTGAATAACAGCATCACTATCAAGTGATCACAACTTTAAATCGGCAATAATTAAAAGAGGTTATCGTAATGATAGCCTCTTTTTTCTGTATTGTAGCTGAATGGGATAGACCCGCCTACTGATTTTAGTTATATTTTATAATTTATTCTTTACATTACTCTGTTAATTTGGTAATATTTCATTAAAGGGGTGAAATGATGAGCAATACTGTTGAAATAAATACCAATTGCGGAAAGATCAAGGGATTATCCTTTGATGATCACAATGAGTTCAGAGGCATAAAATACGCAACTGCCGGTCGATGGAAATACCCGGAGCAAATAACAAGCTGGCAGGGAGTTTATGATGCCACAGAATTTGGCGCATGTTCGTTTCAGCGAAGAAGCTTTGAGGACGATTCTGAATGCAATCCTTTTTATCATAAGGAATTCAGAAGAGGAATGACCTTTGAATATAGCGAGGATTGCCTTTTTCTTAATGTCTGGGCGCCGAAAAATGCAGAAAACTGCCCTGTTTTGGTTTTCATTCACGGCGGCTCTTTCACAGGCGGCAGTGCTGACGAGGGTCATATCAGCGGCGCGGAATACGCAAAAAACAATATTATTTTCGTTGCCATGAATTACCGTCTCGGCCCATTTGGATTTTGTTCACATCCCGATTTGGCGGACGAAAACGGAATTGTGGGCAACTATGGATTGCGCGATCAATATACCGCTATTAAATGGGTAAAAGAAAATATTGAAGCCTTTGGCGGAAACAGCGAAAAAATAATGATTATGGGGCAAAGCGCAGGCGCTATGAGCGTTGATATTCAGCTATCAAATCCACTGTGTGAAGGCTGGTTTACAGGCGCGTTTTTATCGAGCGGTACCGCAATTCAAAGAGCCGTGGCGAAGCCGTTAAAACCTGAAAAAACAGTTGACTTCTGGGAAAGAGTCGTTTCCAATGCTAAAGTAAAGAATATGGAAGAGCTGCGGCGGGTAGATGAAAAAACCTTATTCTATGCTTGGTTTGACGTTTATAGTGAGAAATTCAAAAATATTCTTTACTCCCTGCCGACACAGGATGGTGTAATCGTTACAGAAAACAGTTTCAATATGAACACCATTCCCGATATACCGTATATCGTTGGCATTACAACAGCTGATATGGCACCTGCCGCGCTTGAAGTTTTGGCACGAAAATTTGCTTCGAAATGCAAAAAGCATAAGAATCCGTGCTACTTATACAATTTCGCCCATGATTTGCCGGGAGATGATATAGGCCCATGGCACGCAAGCGATCTGCCATATGCTTTTTCGACGCTTCAGAATGGCTGGAGGCCGTATGAAAAAACTGATTTTGAAATATCAAACCAAATGGTAAAGAGCATTGTTGCCTTTACACAAACGGGCAACCCCAACTGCTCCGAATTGCCGGCAGTCTGGAAAAGCGGAGCAAGAAAGCCGATGCACTTTTGCGATGAAACTCGGCCAAGGCGTTGGCCCACGCTGAAAATCATCAAAAACACATTGAATAATAAAGGCCCTATCTAAAAGAAAGTGTGAACAATTATGGAAGAAAACAAAAAGAATCAACACCCAAATAAAATAGGTATTAAAGAAGCAATAGGCTATATGCTTGGTGATTCGGGCAACTTGTTCGTTTTAACCTACGTATCATCATTTCTTAAGATTTTTTATACGGACGTATTAAAAATCGCGCCGGAAAGGGTTGCGCGGTTATTCCTTTTCACAAGGTTTTGGGATGCCGTAAACGATCCTATATGGGGTGCGCTCGTTGCCAAAAGACCGCCGGACAAGAACGGGAAATACCGTTCATACTTAAAATGGATAGCTCTTCCGCTTGCAATATCAGAGCTGTTATGCTTTTTGAATATCAGCAAAATAACGCAAAATGATTTGATCATAATGATATTTGCATATGTAACGTATATCGCTTTCGGTATGCTTTACACCGGTATCAATGTTCCTTTCGGCTCCCTTGCGTCAGTTATTACTGACGATCCGGACGGAAGAACGCTGCTCTCCACCTTCAGATCGATAGGCGGCGGTATCGGCGGCGCGGCTCCGCTTCTTATTGCTCCGTTTATTATTTACACAAAAATGGATGACGGCCAGGGCGGAACGTATGACGTGGTAAATGACAGAGGAATGATGCTCTTTGCGCTTGCAATGGCAGTTTGCTCCGTAATATTCTATATTGCCTGCTATAACTCAACAAAGGAAAGAGTACCGTCGGACGCTGATCCCAAATTTGATCTGAAAAGCACGTATATATCTATGTTCAAAAGCAGACCCTTTATCGCGGTTGCGTTAGCGGGTATTCTGATAAGCGGCCAGCTTCAGTTTGCATCACTTAATCAATATCTTTATAAAAATTATTTTTGCGATACAAACCTTTCCGTTTTGGGAACTGTTGCGCAATATCTGCCTATGGCAATAATGATTCCGTTTATGCCAAAGCTTTCTAAAAAATACGGCAAAAAGGAAATCAGCGGTATCGGCTCATTTTTCGCGGCAGTGGCGGCAATTCTGATTTTTGTTTTAAAGCCCGCAAGAGATCAGTCCTGGATATTTATGGTTCTGTTATTTGTTATCGGCTTCGGCTATTCCTTTGTTTCCATAACAAACTGGGCAGTAATTACGGACGTAATAGATTATCAGGAATACAAAACCGGTATAAAAACGGAGAGCGCGTTATATGCCGTTTACACTTTCTGCCGAAAGCTTGGCCAAACGATTGCCGATTACGGCGGGTTGACGCTGCTTGGTAAAATCGGCTACGATGCAACCAAAATGGCAAACGCGGGATACGTTGAGGGCGTCAGCGAGGGAATACTCACAATTTGCACCTTGATCCCGGCGATAGTATATACCCTCATATTCGTACTATATAAATTCGCGTATCCGCTTACCAAAGAAAAGCTTGCGCCTGTATATAAATACGTCAGAGAAAAAAATCAGGCCGCAATAAGCGAAAGCGAAGAAGCCGCTGCAGAACAATAAGTTATTTGGAGTAAAACAAAATGAACATCTATAATATAAAGGGAACAAGAAAGCTTTCCGTAATTGAGTTTATCGGTATTGTGCTATTGGCAACCGTTTTTTTGCCCATAACTTTGTTGCTTATCAAACCATTGCTTTTTTTAAAGAATTATTGCAGAGCCAAGGATTACACCGCAACGAAGCTGCCTGAGGATTACAGATCAAAGGTAAACTTAATTGCCCACAGAGGTTTCAGGGCAGTTGCTCCTGAAAACACTTTGCCCGCATTTGAAGCAGCAGGCAAAGCCGGCTTTTGGGGCGCTGAAAATGATATACATAGAACGAAGGACGGCGTTTGGATCGTTCATCATGATTTCTACTCATACCGAATGACGAATAAATGCCGTCCCGTTGAAAAATCAGATTACAATTCCCTTTTGAAATTTAATATTGATAACGGCTCTAATTACAAGGATTATCCGAACTTAAAGATTCCGAAGGTTGAGGATTATCTCAAAATATGCGCCCGGTATAATATGAAAGCCGTTATTGAGCTTAAGGGCAAGAACAATACCGAGCATTACGGCGAAATCATTGATATGGTAAAAAAGCACGGCGTTGACGCAATGTATATTTCCTTCAAGAAGGAAGCGATCACCGCCTTGCGCAAAGTAACCGACGCACCGCTTTTCTTCATAATAAATGAAATCACAGAGGAAGCAATTGATTTTGCCAAAAGCATTGAAAACTGCGGAATAGATT
The DNA here is from genome assembly GCA_022511205.1 of Eubacterium sp. GTDB lineage: Bacteria > Bacillota > Clostridia > Oscillospirales > Acutalibacteraceae > Eubacterium_R. The sequence continues at coordinate 6,171 of JAFLRY010000048.1, forward strand.
TTGACGGTAATGATGATAATAACAAGTCAAAAGAAAAGGTGGATATGATATTAAACGCGGGACTTCAGCCGGCAATTTGGGCTGTTGATGACCCGGAGCTTATAAAATCATACGCCGATTGGGGAGTTAGATTAATAACAACGAATGCCGTTCATTACTAATCATTATATAACACAGGGTATTAATACATTGAACCGTGCCCTGTGTTGTATTTTATGACATGGAAATATAAGCGGAGGTGTTCACAATATACTATAGATGGATAAAATTAAAAAGCGGATATGTATCAGATAAAAATGAGCCAATAGGTTTAATAACTTGGTGGATGAATAATGCTATTTGTGTTGCTCTCGTTATTCGTGCATTTTCATTAAAATTTTTAGAACGTGATATCCCTATTTTTACCAGTGCTTTGATGGACTTTTTTGCGTGGCTAAGTGAACATGATCCTATAGGTGAATTACTGGCAACTCCTCTTGCTTTTATATGTTTTTGCTTCTTTATTCTAACGTATTTTTCTTTACTTTTAGAACCACGTAAAGTAAAACCGTGGAAAGAAATTGTATTTGTAGTTGATGTGATATACTTAGTTATTGATATACCTATGTTAATCGCAGTCCGAATCATGAATTTGCCGGCAATTGAGCAATCATTTTTCTGGAGCCAAATTATCTTTGATTTTCTTATGCTTTTTTTGCTTATCTTAAAAATTAAAATTATGAACAACGAAAAGAGAAAAACATAGAACAATCACGTGTGCTGAAATCGGAAAATAAAAAGAGGTTATCGTATGATAACCTCTTTTTTGCTACTGCAAAGACTTTGCTTCAGATGTTTTCAGATGTCAAAAATTGACGGAAGGCGGTGGGAAGGGCGTAATGCGTGCTGATATCAGAAACGGTCGCCCAGGTGAAATTCTCCGGCGCGGCATCACAAAGGATCTCATAACAGGTCATTTCCCAACGGATATGCGTAAAAATATGGTTACGGTGCAGCTCCCGCACAAGCTCTCGGGGGCGGAGACCGAAAGAGGCGGCTGTTTCTAAAGCAGCTTGGGTATCCAGCAAACCCGGCACATTGGGAAGCTGCCACAGTCCGGAGAGAAGACCCGGCTCTATCCGACGGTTCAGCGCCAGCTTGTCTTCAAATGAAAAGAGAAAAACCGTCTTTTCCTCCACACGCTTTTCCCGCTTGGGCAAGCGTACAGGGAGTGTGGCGGCAGTTCCGACCGCTTTGGCGCGGCAGAAATCGGATGCGGGACAGAGGGGGCATTTTGGGGAGCGAGGCGTACAGACTGTAGCACCCAGTTCCATTAAAGCCTGAGTGAAATCGCCACAAGCGTTTTTAGGGTAAATCGCAGCAAGTCTCTCGGAAACGGAGGCTTTCATCTCGGGCAAATCAATCGGCGTGGTGTCGTTGGTGATCCGTGCTGCCACGCGCAGCACATTCCCATCCACTGCCGGCGTGGGCAGATCAAAGCAGATGGAAGCAATGGCGCCTGCAGTATAAGGTCCTATGCCGGGCAGCGCGCGTATGGCCGCATAGTCATTGGGAAAACGGCCGTCATAGCTTTCGCAGATCAGTTGGGCGGCCTTTTGTAAGTTTTTCGCCCGGCTGTAATAGCCAAGCCCCTCCCATAACTTAAAAAGCTGATCTTCACTCACACGCGCAAGATCCTGAATACGCGGAAGCGCGGTCAAAAAACGGCTGTAGTAGTCACATACAGTTTGGACTCGCGTCTGCTGGAGCATGATTTCTGAGATCCAGATGTGGTATGGCTCCCGATCCCGTCGCCATGGAAGCTCCCGCGCGTTTTCCCGATACCAAGGCAGAAGCGCGGCAGGGAGTTTTTCATATTCTGTTGCCATATTCGATGCCTCCTACCGTGAGAGATACAGGTGAACTGTTAAATTCAATATATATTGTATCATATAGCGCTCGGGCAGTACAAGTAATAAAACAAAACATCATAAAGTATGAAGAAGAGTGCGCTCAAACCAACGACTTCGGGTGTAGCTAAAGATATATTATAGATTTACCATTATTTCATCGAGGTGTTTTTTCAAAGTAAAACCCGTTGACAAATATAAATATCAGTTATAAAATTCCCTTTAGAGAATAACAGGAGGAAAAAGAAATGCTTTTTGAGAAACAAATTCTGAATGTCTATAAAAACCGTATGTTCAAGAGATATGACGATGAAGGCACCGCTTTTTATTTTTCGGCGGAGGATTTTGACGGATTGAATAAGCTCCCTTTCTGCTTTAAAACAAAAAGGGGCAACAAACTCCGGGGCTGTTTTTACTTCTACGAAAATCCCGTTCCCGATCGTTTGGTGATTTTTGACCATGGTATGGGCGGCGGCCATCGATCCTATATGCGGGAAATAGAGCTTATCGCGAAGAAAGGCTATAAAGTGTTCTCCTACGACCATACGGGATGTATGGAGTCGGAGGGGGATTCCGTTTTCGGCTTTGCCACCTCTCTTGCCGATCTCGATTCCGCCGTAACCGCATTGAAAAATGAAGAAGAATACAAAAATATGAAGATTTCGGTCATAGGCCATAGCTGGGGCGCGTATGCCGTTCAGAATATCTGCGCCTTGCATTCTGATATTACCCACGCTATTGCCATTTCCGGGCCTATATCCGTCAAGGCAATGGTCGATCAATACTTTGGCGGTATACTGAAATATTACCGCGAAGCCATAATGAGGCTTGAAACGCAGGAAAACCCCGATTATGTGGGGCTTGACGCGGTGACCGCGTTGAGAGACTCAAATGCAAAAATACTTATCATTCAGTCCCAAGACGATAAAATGGTTAAAAAGGAATGTCATTTTGATCTGCTTAAAAACGCGTTGTCTAATAAGGAAAATATCCGCTTCCTTCTTGTGGACGGAAAACTGCATAACCCAAATTACACCCGCGAGGCTGTTATATACCTGAATGAATATTTGGCGGAATTGGCGAATAAAACCAAAAAAGGAGAACTTTCAACAATCCAAGCCAAAAAGGAATTTATAGATAAGTTTGATTGGATAAAAATGACCGAACAGGATGAAACGGTATGGAGCGAAATCTTTAAAACTCTTGAATAGTTTGCGAAAATGCGAAAAAGCCTTGATGTTTCAAGGCTTTTTTCTTTATAAATTCTTTATCGGCAATAGATGTCTATTGGCTGCAAAAAAGATGAAAACGCAAATTTGCAGAGGGGAGTTGAACCCCCGGTCTATTTGTTTATAAGAAAAAGTAGAAGGCTTTCTTTTGTTTTCCATAAAAGACCTCCTTATAAATTCGTTATTTAATATTACATCATAAATTCCACGAAAAACAAAATATATTCTACTTGAATCCATCTTAAAAAAATGATAAACTTAAAACTGAATACTAAAGTGTTTCCACCCTGTTTATTGTAAAAGATTATCCCCAAAAACATCAATCTAATTTATGGAGGTACTAAACTTGAACGCAAAAAATAAATTTACTTGTTTTCTTGCATTATTATTATGCGCTTGTATGATTTTTTCTACATTTAGTGTAACAGTTTATGCTGAATCAGATTCCACAACAAGATGGACACCAACTGGTTCTGATTCTAATGTTAAATATCTAAGTGATATGGAAATAATTGATGTTCTTAATAATGATGATACAAGCACAAAAACAAATACATCTTATGTAGAATCAGGGCACCAAATTAGAAAAGACAAAAATGATCAAAGTAAATTAATAACTCTATTAATAA
>JAFLRY010000049.1 GCA_022511205.1 Eubacterium sp.
ACTTACCTTCACCACCACCGTGGGGGTGGTCATTCGGGTTCATAACAGAACCGCGAACTGTAGGTCTCCAGCCCATGTTGCGCTTGCGGCCTGCCTTACCGATCTTAACGTTGGCGTGATCGGTATTACCTACAACACCGATGGTTGCCATACAGTCGGCAGATACGTTACGAAGCTCGCCGGACGGAAGTCTGAGGAGCGCGTAAGGACCTTCAAGAGCCATAAGCTGAGCGCTGTTACCGGCTGAACGGGCGAGCTGAGCGCCTCTGCCGGGATAGAGCTCTACGTTGTGGATAACCGTACCTACGGGGATGTTCTTAAGAGGAAGAGCGTTGCCCGCGATGATATCAGCATTGGGGCCTGCTACGACCTTGCTGCCGATCTTAAGTCCTTCGGGAGCGATGATGTAGCTCTTAACGCCGTCTTCATACTGGATAAGAGCGATGTGAGCCGAACGGTTGGGATCGTACTCGATCGTCTTTACTTCTGCGGGGATATCGAACTTCTGTCTCTTGAAATCGATGATACGGTACTTTCTTCTGTTTCCGCCGCCGCGGTGGCGAACGGTGATTCTTCCGTAAGAGTTACGGCCTGATTTCTTGCTGAGCGGTGCAAGCAAAGATCTTTCAGGAGCAACCTTTGAGAGGGAAGAATAATCTGTTACCGACATATTTCTTCTTGACGGAGTAGTCGGCTTATAATTTTTAATTGCCATTATTATTTCTCCTTTCCGGATAACTTTGCGATGAGATGGCACTCATCATACCTCATCATCCGAAATATTCTCAATTTTGCTATACTAATTATATATAGTGGTGGGTTTACATCATATCGTTGAAGAATTCGATCTCTTTTGAATCCTCGGTGAGGGTTACGATCGCTTTCTTCCATGAGGGCGTGTATCCGCTGTGAATACCCTGACGGCGCTCATGACCGCGAACGTTCATCGTGTTTACCTTGAGAACCTTCGTTCCGGGGAATACGGTTTCTACAGCCTTCGCGATTTCGATCTTGTTTGCATCCTTCGCAACCTTGAAGGTATATTTCTTTAACATAAGACCTGCCATTGATTCCTCAGTGATGATAGGCTTAAGAATAATGTCCTGAGCAGCTTTCATTATGCGTATACCTCCTCGATCTTCTTTGCGGCATCCTTGAGAACTACAAGATTGTTGCAGTTGAGAATGTCATAAACGCAAAGTGTGTTTACGGTAACTACCTTTACGCCTTCAATGTTTCTGGCGCTCTTGTAAATTACATCGTTGTTTTCGGCAAGAACAAGAAGAACCTTTTTGCCGGTCTTGAGGCTTGTGAAGATCTCAGCCATTGCCTTCGTCTTGATCTCCTCAAGCTCGATCTTGTTGAGGATCATCATCTCAGACTCTGCAACCTTGCTGGAAAGAGCTGATTTCATAGCAAGTCTCTTTACCTTCTTGTTTACGCTTACCTTGTACTTTCTCGGCTTAGGACCGAGAGCGATTCCGCCGTGTGTCCACTGAGGGCTTCTGGTTGAACCCTGACGGGCACGACCTGTTCCCTTCTGTCTCCAGGGCTTTGCGCCGCCGCCTGATACTTCAGAACGAGTGAGAGTTGACTGAGTGCCCTGGCGCTGTGCAGCAAGGTAGCTGACTACGGCGAGATGCATTGCGTATTTGTTGGGCTCGATGCCGAAAACAGAATCCGCAAGTTCCATTTTTGAGGTCTTGCGACCTTCCTGGTTATAAACCTGAACCTGTGCCATTTTTATCTCTCCTTTCGTTAAGCTTTAACAGCGTCAGCGATCACTACGATCCCGCCCTTAGGACCGGGGATAGCGCCCTTGATCGCGATGAGGTTGTTTTCAACGTCAACCTTAGCGATCGTGAGATTCTGAACCGTTACGTTTTCGTGGCCGTAGTGGCCTGCCATTTTTCTGCCCTTGAATACTCTGGAAGGACTTGAGCACGCGCCGAGTGAACCCTGATGACGCGCTACCGGACCTGTACCGTGAGATTCACGCAGTCTTGAGAAATTCCAACGCTTGATGGCGCCTGCCGTTCCGTGGCCCTTTGAGGTACCCTTAACGTCTACGATGTCGCCTTCAGCGAAGGTGTCTGCCTTGATGATGTCGCCTACGTTAAGTACGGAGCAATCCTCAAGACGGAATTCCTTGAGTGTTTTCTTAGGAGCAACGTCGTTCTTAGCGAAGTGGCCCTTCATAGGCTTGTTGACCTTGTTGATCTTAACATCGCCGAAGCCTACCTGAACTGCCTCGTAGCCGTCGTTTTCCATCGTCTTCTTCTGGGTAACTACGCACGGACCTGCTTCTACTACTGTTACGGGGATAACCTTACCGTCTTCAGTAAAGATCTGGGTCATGCCGATTTTCTTACCGATTAGACCTTTTTTCATATTTTTCCTCCTTGGTTATTGGTTGGTTTCCCAACTTGACCTCGACAAGCAGCTTATAATTTGATTTCGATTTCTACGCCTGCCGGGAGCTCAAGACTAGTCAGAGCTTCAACGGTTTTGTTTGAAGGTCTGAGAATGTCAATGAGTCTTTTGTGTGTTCTCTGTTCAAACTGCTCACGGCTGTCCTTATACTTGTGAACAGCGCGAAGGATCGTAACAACTTCCTTCTCGGTGGGAAGCGGGATAGGACCGCTTACCTGAGCGCCGGTGTTCTTCGCAGTTTCAACGATTTTCTCCGCTGCCTGATCTACGAGAGTGTGATCGTAGCCCTTAAGTCTGATGCGGATCTTTACTTTGCTTGCTGCCATTTGTTTTTCCTCCTGTTAAATATTGGAGCGGTTTCCACCAAGATTCAAACACGCACCCGTGCGTTTCAAGGCCTCTTTTTTAATAACCGAATGAAAAACTCCATTCGGGCAAGGCTTATCCGCGCATATACCCGCAGACGTACGCAAGCCATCTGAAGGCAGTTTGGATACTTGGTATGATTTCGCCCGGTTTAAAATCGGACATACTCCGCCGAAATTCCCGTTTAGCGCGGCACACGCTAAACGCCACCTCCGGCATCATCGCATATCTGGTTGTGCTGAATTAAGCTTTATATATAATATATAATAATGCTTTTCCGCACGCTGGGATATTATATAATATATAAATAGCCTTGTCAAGCATTTTTTGGAAAAATATTTTCAAATATTTTTCGTGATATTTTAACGAAAAATAAATAAAAAATTCTGTAATTTTGCACAATTGAAAATTACAGAATTTTTTGAGGTGAGCTTTCACTCACCATACTATATATAGTTTTTAAAAAATATAACAAAAATATATTTTTATTTTCCACTGCCGTGGAGGGCGTTACTCTCTTTCGTGTTGCGCAAGAGAGTAACCAGAGAAAGCAATTCAAGGGGAGATTTCGCTAACGCTCAATAGTCCCCTTGAAAATCCCCTTTCTTTTTTCGGCGCGCGCACAACGCGCACCGCGCCGCTGGCAGAATTGTTTTAAATTGTATAACAATTCTTCCTTTTTTATTTTTATGTAAAGCTGATTTATTCAGCACCTCATCAGTGGAATTAACCTAATCTAAACTAACAAATGCGGAGTTAATCGCTTTCCAGCAATGTAAGCGCCTTATCCATGTTGATTTCGGCGGTATCGTAAGCGTAGATTTTGCCATCGGGATATGTGTAGCGCAGGAACAAGCCGTATTCAGCGTCAGTATCCACATAGCCCACCAGTTCCACTCCCCAAAGCTCAAGGGAAGCGCCGTTGCCGAAGGTGAAGATTATTTCTGCTGTTTCCTCCGGAGGCTCTCCTGTACGTCCCGCACCTGCCGTCACAAGATTGAGCAGGAGCTTGTGATATCCTCCGTCCGTATCCAAAGAAATGATCTCTCCGTCACGCTCCATAGTGAGACTGTTGTTTTGACGGGAGTAGAGGGTACTATCAGCCAAGGACTCCTGAAACAAGTGGTACTGCCGCTGGTAATTGGCCGAGAATATTATGGGCAAAATACATATAACAAGAATCAGCGCACAAGCCGTGATCGCCAGCCAAAGGCGCCAGTCGCGTTTTAGCTTGCCGGCAGAGTGTATCTTCTCGTACACAAAACCACCCCCATCAAATCAATATTTAAGAAAAGAATGTTGATCAACTTAAAACTTATTTTTTCGCCTTTTTCATATGAAGCTCTTTCATGCCCTCAACCTCATCGCAAATGGGTTTGAGATTACAGGTTGAGCAATCAAAAATAACGTTATCGAGAATATGATTCAGCGCCGAAAGCGTGCTTTTGATTTTATCCGCCAGCATTAAAAGGGCGTGAAAATCATCAAACTCCGTAATGAAAATCACCTGAACACTCTTGACTATCGGATTTTTAAGATACTCCTCAATAAGCGCATTGCCTAAATCGGCAAAGGATACCTTGCTTTTGACCGCTTTTTTGCTTACACGGAGCTGTTCCCTCATACTGAGGGCGGAGGCTCTCGTCATAAAGCCCTCCGGGCAGAAATTATATCTGACCAGCTCCAGCTCCTTGATCTTATCAAATGCCGTTTCCTCGTCTATATCCTCTATTTCCAGAAAAACGATCTTGCCGAAGGCGCAGTCCTCTTTTATTTCAAAAAGGTCTTTGCCGTAAAGGTGAACGCAGTTATCAAAGCGCATATCGCTTGATACCGCCAGCGTGCTGACGCAGGGCTTCTGACTGCCCCCGAGCTCAAAGGCGGTATCTTTTAAAAGGAGTATGGAGTTCCTGTCTCCCTTTTTCAGCGGAGACTTCTCGTAGGAAAAGCGTTTTCCCTCTTTGGGCAGAATATCGTTAACTTGCTTAATAAGTCCGTCAAAAAGAACCATTATAGCTTTCTGTCCTTTTCGATATTATCGTAATGCTTGCCGAGCTTATCGTAGACAATGCGTATCAGCTTCATATCGAGATTGAAGAAATAGATACAGAAGGTTACGGCGAAAAGCGCAACAATAACGATAAGAATGATTATCAAAGCCTTTAACATTTACGCCATCCCTTTCTGTCTCGCGTATTCGGCAGCGCCCAGCGCGCCCATAAGCTGAGGATCGATATCAAGATCAACAACCTTGATTTTCAACACCTTTTCGATAGCCTTTTTAAGTCCTTCGTTTTTCGCGCAACCGCCGGTAAGCGTAATGCTGTCCGTAGCGCCCGCCTTTTTCGCCATAACGAAGCAACGCTTGGCAACGGCAAGCTGAATGCCCGCCGCGATCTCGTCCATAGGCTTGCCTTCACCAACAAGAGAGATAACCTCTGATTCAGCGAAAACGGTGCACTGTGCAGTGATCGGGATCGTGTTTTTAGCCTGAAGCGAGAGCTTGCAGAATTCGGGAAGAGACATTTCAAAGGCGTTTGCCATAGCCTCGAAAAATCTGCCCGTACCCGCGGCGCATTTATCGTTCATAGCGAAATTCTTAACCGTGCCGTCCTCGTCAATGGCAATGCCCTTAACGTCCTGACCGCCGATATCGATAATTGCCTTAACGCTCGGATTCGTTACGTGAACACCCATCGCGTGGCAGCTTATTTCGGATATGTTTTCATCGGCAAAGGGAACTTTATTTCTTCCGTAGCCCGTACCGATAAGATAGCTGAGCTCCTCGGCAGAGTTGATCTCGTCAACCTTGCTGAGTGCCTCCTCCAGCGCCAGCTCGGCGCTCTTTACGGGATTGATCTTGCTTCTGACGTTAGAATCGGCAACGAGCTTGCCGTTTTCATCAAGAATAACACATTTTGCGTAGGTAGAGCCTACATCACAACCGCCAAAATATTTCATAGTTTTTTCTCCTTATCTGTCATTACCAAGCCATCGTATCGTCAAAATCAACGAGTGTGGGATCAACGGGCTCTTCCTGTAATACTGTAAACATATATTTATTGATCTTCTCACGCATATCGCGCCTTGAAACGGTTCTGGGATCCATAAGATCCTGATCGACCCAGATGAAGCTGACATTTCGCTCTCTTGCCTGATCGTCGAATATACCGTTGAGACCGTCCATACCCTTGCAGGATATCTGGTTGTACATAATTACCATATCGGCGTTGAACTCATCAACGATCCTCCAAAGCTCATCAACAACGTTCTGATAACCGCCCTTGGTGTGCTTTCTCATGGTGGTTCTCTGCAGGGTTTTTGCGTAGGTAGCAAGGGAATTATCCTTGTTTTCCGTATCGTACATGATGTAGGAGATCATCGTTTCCATATCCATAACCACGTTAACGCCCCAGCAGTTTTCAAGCCAGTTGGCAAGGCTCGTGTAGTAGTTGGCGGGGCAGGACCATACGATAGCCCTGTGGCGCATTTCCTTGGAGACCTTTTCCTTTTTCTCAAAGCCCTTCATCATAAGCTTGTTGACCTTTTCATCGGTCTTAAGGAAGCGCTTATCAAATCCGCCGGAAAGATGGAAATAGAAAAGTCTGTAAAGCCAGAAGGTTGCGCCCGTCATCTGAGGATAATCGGTTTTGTTGATATCCCATTTCTGCATTTCGTATTCAAGCTGCTTATTATAGGTCTTCATAGCGGAGAAATACGCGTCCCAATCAAACTTCTCGCCCATCTGCTCCTCTATGAATTTAATGCAGGATTTGACCTCGTCAACGGCGTATTCCTGCACCTCTTCCTCCGTATATCTCAAAGGCACGTTTACAACGTGGGTGGGAAGATTGAAGCGCCTGTCGATATACGACGAGTTCATTATGGAGCCGTCGCAGGGCATATTGCAGGAAAGGAAGCATTTGCCGAACATCGGATAATCATCGTTTATCGCAACGCCCGCCTCAGCCGATGGCAGAGGGCAAACGTCAGACGGAACGCCGTAGCTCTCCGTTATATCAAGATACGGAGCGGCGATATGCTGATCCACCATTGAGGAAAGGAAAATCGGCATTGTCTGCACGGGAACGCCGTAAAGATTCGGGAAGCCTGCCATTAGCTCAAATGAGAAAAGTTCGTCCATACAAACGACCTTGTCGGAAAACTTATCGTTGGGGTGAAAATGCTTATCGTGTTTAAAGAGCATATGTATCATATCGGTGGAGTGCTTTATCATAGCGTCAAAATGCAAACGCGCTATGCGAAGATGAGTACCTCTTGCACCTTCTATATGGCGGTCTATCCACGCGGGAACGGAGAGATAGCTTGCCATCCAGCGATAGTGCCACAAGCCCTTTACGGTTGAGATGGGCGCTCTGAGCGCCATTTTGATTATATCCTTCCAAATGATAAGCCAGCGCCAGTAATCGAACATAGTATCCTTAAAGCCACGCCATTCACGGTGCTTTAAAATACCCGTTTTGTTGCGGTGAAGCTTACCGAGGTTTTTCGGCTGATTTGCCATAAATTCACATAGCCTTTCCGGCTACAAATATTTTTTTAATCACGATATTCCCTGCTGTAGCCGGACAAGGCGTGATGTGAATTTCAGCCATCTCAAAATTATGCCATCGGCAAATTTTGAGGGCAATACAATCTTGAAATAGCGTGATTTTCACGCTATTTTCCCTCCTTTGACCTTTGAATATTCTTAATTTCAAGGCTCTCAACGAAGGCCTGAACTCTCGTTCGAAGCTGTCCGGAAGCGCTTGCGGTATACTGCCTGTCAACGGTGACAGACGGAATACCGAACTCGTTTGTCATAACGTGGGAGGCAAGGGCCCTCTCATAGCCCCAGAATTCGCAGAACTTAAGCTGTTCGTAGATAACGCCGTCCGCGTGGTAATCCTCAACGAGTTGTTTAACATATTCACGCCTGCCTAAAACCTTTTCCTTGCTCATATAGCGGGGACACTGGCAGGTTTTCATATAGTGGAGAATGATCTGCCCCAGCACGTCTCCGTCATCGGTGAGATGGATCTCCTCTCTGCCGGGAAGCGAGCCGAAGCAGTATCTGTCCGCCACAACGAGGGCGCCGGATTCCTCGATCAGCTTCGTGAAATCGGGATCATCCATCTCCGAGCCGACCACTACGACCTTTGCTCTGTAGGCCTTCTTCTCGTCGGGAACTCTTGTTTTCAGCTCCTCGGCAGTTTCGCGGAGCTTATCAATAATAAGATATTTCGGACAGCAGTATGTAACGAGATTGATAACGTGGAATTCATAGCCCGTAATCCTTGGGTTTTCCTCTTTGCGGTACTCCCCTATCTCGGTTATAAGTCGGCACACCTCATTGTGTTCCTCAACCGCCTTGCGCAGAGCATCGTCACTCGTATCAACGCCGTAGACCTCGCTGAGCTTATCCAGCACCTTGAGGCGCATTTGATTTTTATAATGCTTCACGGTGTGGGGTTCGATTTTAAACGGTATATCGGCAACGGAGACGAAGAACTTATCGTTTTCAACGAGATTGAGAAGCTTAAAATGCTCATAGCACCTGTTCATCTCCGAACAGGATTCCGAACCGATAAAAGCGGAGAGAAAATTGTAACCGCCCTCTATACCACGCTCCAAAAGTGCTTTTGAGTATCCGCAAAGGAATGAGCTCAAATAATAAGTGGCAATATCCATCGAGCCTGTTCTCGGCGCTCTTAAGCGAACTGAAAAGCAGTTGCCAACGTTAAGCAACACCTCGGGAATATGGTAGCAGGTATAGGCAACGGCCCTGTTGCCTTCGGAGACCGCCTGCTGAACAAGGTCGTTATTTGCCTCCTGCAGGAGATTTTCAAAATAAATCAAATGCTTTAAATCTTTCATCACAGCACCTCTATTTTTTCAAGAGCCTCTCTTACGCCCTTAACAACGTTTGAATCGCTCGGGAGATTGAATATATTTTCACCCTGAATATCAAAGATAGACAGGTTTTTATCATCGGGGATACAGCTTAATACTTCTATTCCGCTGAGATCAAGATATTCTTTTAGAGATTCATCATTCATACGGTTGACGATAGCGCCGATTTTCTCATACATAACAAGCTCGTCGGCAACGCCCTTGATCGTTTTAATAACCTGGCATCCCTTTTTGCTGGGATCGGTAATAAGCAGCAAATGAGAAACCTTTTCCATAACTCTGCGGTTTATCTGTTCGATGCCTGCTTCACCGTCTATCACCACGTAATCAAACTCGGCGGAGAGGATCGAAATGACCTCTTTGAGATAGGCGTTTATTTTGCAGTAACAGCCTGCCGCCTCGGGCCTGCCAACGGCGATAAAAGAGTAACCGTCCGTTTCAACGAGCGCGTCAAAAATGCGATACTTTGCTTCTCCGAGAAGCTCAACAACTCCGCGGGTGTCTCCCTCGTCAACAGAGGCAATTATTTCCTTACGGATATCGTCTATCGTCATTTTAACGTCAATACCCAGCGCGGTGGAAAGACCTACTGCGGGATCGGCGTCTACGGCAAGTATCTTTTTATCCGGATACTTCTCCACAAGACAACGAACGATCGTTGCGGAAAGTGAGGTTTTTCCCACCCCGCCCTTGCCCGCAACGGCTATTATAGTTGTTTCGTTCATAATCATCACCAATTTATAATTATACATATGTTATTTAAATTATTATACATAAAATTATATAATAAAGCAATGAAAATTTGACAAAATTTTCACATATAGAATGAACCACCCTGCGGCATAGTGCGCGCCGTGCGCGTGCCGCAAAAATGAAAGGGGATTCTTAAGGGGACTTGAGCGCTTTGCGGTCACTTCCCTTAAGTTGCTTTCTCTGGTTACTCTCTTGCGCAACACGAAAGAGAGTAACGC
>JAFLRY010000005.1 GCA_022511205.1 Eubacterium sp.
GTTTATTTCTGTTGCACTTTCCCTAAGGTCACCCTCGGCGGCCGTTAGCCGTTATCCTGCTCTGCGCTGCTCGGACTTTCCTCACGCCCTAAAGATAAATCTCAAGAGCGCGCAACTGCCCGATCAACTCGCTTAATCTATTCTAAACTCTAAAATAATGGGTGTCAACAATTTATTTTACAAAAGTAAATAATAAGTAAATTTTAAAACTTTGCCGTTGAAAACACGGGTAATATATAGTATATTAAAATTCCGCCCAAAAATATGCCCCAAGAGGTGTTAAAATGGATTACAATGATAAAAATTTCGGCAAAAACGGTCGAAATCGTGACGATAGGGACAGAACTGTTCCGCCTGAGGAAAACTATTACGGCACGAACGGATATGATTTCGTTTTCAACAAACGCACTCCGGGCCGTGATGTATATAATGAAAACGACTACGACAATTACGATCCCGAAACCTACAACGGCGATTTTGACGACGCTGATCATTACGACAGCTTCGCTTCGGATACGGACTATTCTTTCAACGACGTTTTCAGCGGAAGAAATTCCGAGAGGAATTACAATCCAGATCAACCGCGAAGAAGCAGACCCGCTCCCAAAAAGAAAAAGAAGAAAAACAAATTTTCCCCGATAATTGCTCTGCTTTCCATTTTGCTGGCGCTCGTTATGCTCATTTCCGTTGCGGGATTTTCGATTTTGGGCAAGATCGGATACGATGAAAAAATTCCAAATTCCTACGTAAATACAAGCGAGCTTTACGCATCGGCGGAGGTTAAAAACATCCTGCTGATCGGCGTTGACGCAAGAGCAGATGAAAGCGGAAATACAAGCCGTTCCGATACAATGCTTCTGATTTCTGTAGACTCGGTAAACAACTGCATCAAGATGACTTCGTTTTTAAGAGACAGTTGGGTATATATCCCATGCATAGACAGAAGCTCAAAGCTGAACGCCTCCTGCAAATTCGGCGGTTACAGTGCGGTGGTAGACACCATCGAATACAATTTCGGAATAGATATTGACGGCTACGTTGTTACCGACTTTGAGCTTTTCACCGTTATGGTGGACAGCATCGGCGGCGTTGAGATAGAAGTCACCGAGGCGGAGGCAAACGAAGTCACCAAGCACAAGGGAACCTACGGCGGAGTCGTGCTGGAAGCCGGAAAAAACAAACTCACCGGCGAGCAGGCGCTTGCATATTGCCGTATCAGAAAGATAGGCACTGACTGGGGAAGGACTCAGCGCCAGCGCACCGTTATGGAAGCGATCATCAAAAAGGCTCTGCGTGCCGGCCCGATCACAGCCTTCACCACGCTCGCGAATGCCGCGCCGTATATTGAAACCGATTTGACCAAGTCCGAGCTTATGGCTTTAGGTTTCAAGGCTATCGGCTGTATTTCAGGCGGATTCAAGCAGGCCTCCTGCCCTTTTGAAGGCACGTGGAATTACGCCAGAAGATCAGGTGCTGACGTTATAGTCCTTAACGTTGATAAAAACAAAGAAGAATTGAAAAATTTTATTTACGGTGAATAAAATAACATGTAAAGGCCTTTCGCTTTACAATTGGCGAAGGGCTTTTTTGCGCCAGTTTTCTCCAACGAAAGACAAGTTTGCCAAATTATGCTTGTATAATAAACAATTATAGTGTATAATAGCATCGTATATACTCTTGCTCGGTGGTGGAAAAATGCTCGGAAAATACGTAAGAGTTAGGGTTGTTAGACCCATCGGCTCAACAGACAGCGTAACGGGCTATACTTATCCGCTGAATTACGGAACTGTTTACAACACTGAAAACCAAGGCGCTTTCATAATGGGGATTCACCATCCCGTAAGTAATTTTGACGGACGAGTTATAGCTGTGCTCAGCGATAAAAAGAACGGAAAATACATTTGGATCGTTGCCCCGAAAAGCACACGATTCATTATCAACGATATCCGTGAATATATTGATTTGGAAAAGGATTTTCCAAGCTACAGGATCGAATGCCTTTACGAAAGCAGCTGCGGCGCAGTTGTCTACAGAGATATCAAGGGCGAGATCAAATATCTGCTTATAAAAAACAGACGTTCCTCCCATTGGGGCTTTCCCAAAGGTCATATTGAGCAGGGAGAAACGAAAAAAGAAACGGCGGTGCGCGAGGTGCTGGAGGAAACCGGTATCCGCGTTAAGCTGCTGGACGGCTTTGAATGCGTTTCAAAATACAAAATTCAAAACAAGATTGAAAAGAACGTTTCTATCTTCGTGGGCACAACTCAGGATACGCACACCTCGATCCAAACGGAAGAGATCGAGGACTACATTTGGCTTTCTTACGACAGGGCGCTTAGCCTGCTGAAGTTTGATAACGACAAAAACATAATCACCTCTGCCCACGAATTTTTAAACCAAAACAATTTCATTTAGGCTGAGCGTCAAATTTACTTTTGATCTGCAAAGCCAAAGGAGAGAACTTTATGCAGGACATCTGCCGCATTATTCAGGAATTTCTTTCTGCCCATGGAATACCGGACTGGCTCGTTGTTTTCCTGATTTCCCTTTGCCCCATTCTTGAATGCAGGCTCGGAATGTTCACCGGCATCGTATTGCTTCAGATGAATGTATTTGAAGCCTTCATTATCAGCTTTATAGGTAACATTTTGCCTATCCCCTTTATCCTTCTGCTGATAAACTGGATTTTTGAGATTCTTAAAAAAGTGCCTGTAATGAAGAACATCGTCTTTTGGCTTGAGGAAAAAACCCTCAAGAAAAAGGATAAGATCGATAAGTACGGCATCTGGGGGCTTCTTTTCTTCGTGGCGATCCCCCTCCCCGGCACCGGCGGCTGGACGGGAGCGCTTTTAGCTTCCCTGCTTCATCTTGACAGAAAGAAGTCATTCATCGTAATATCCATCGGCGTTTTCATTGCCGGTTTGATAATTACGCTTCTTTCAACGATCGTCGGCAACACAGTTTTTTAATACGAACATTAACATATTGAGAATGAAAAAAAGAAAGGATAATTATGGGATTTTTAATTACACTGCTTGTTTTGCTGCTGATCGCGCTGGTCGTTTTTGTCTGCTGGTTTATAAACTACAGGAGAAACGGCAAATGCCCGATCTGCGCCCTTGAGAAAATGGCAATGCCCACCAAGGTCACCATCGATATCGAAAAGGATAACGACTATAATAACGGCGCGGCGGCAACTCCGCCCATGGGCTGGAGCAGCTGGAACACCTTTAGAAACAATATCAGCGAGGAGCTTATTTTAAGCACCGCCGCCGCTATGAAGCTTTCGGGGCTTCTCGACGCGGGCTATAAGTACATCAATATGGACGATTGCTGGCAGAGCTCCATGCGCGATGAAAACGGCAGGATGCAGGGCGATCTCGGAAAATTCCCCTCAGGCATTGCCAACACCATCAGCAAGATCAATTTCATGGGTCTTAAGGCAGGTCTTTATTCCTCAAACGGAACGCTCACCTGCGAGGATCTGCCCGCAAGCCTGGGCAACGAGCTTCTTGACGCAAGAACTATTGCTTCCTGGGGCTGTGAGTATTTCAAATACGATTTCTGCCATTTCAAAAAGATAAGCGGCGACGCTCCCGTTATCGAAGCGCTTGAAATAAGCAAGCCGGGCAAAACGGCGGAAATTACGCTGCGCCCGAATGACGCAAAATTCAGTGGCAGAGCAAGGGTTGTTAAGATCAACAAACTTCCCAGCAAACAGGGCATCGGTCTTCTCAACCACGGCGCGGGAACGGCAACGTTTAACGCCACCGTTGATCTCAGCGGCGATTACGTTATCACCCTGATTTTCTACAAGAATATGAATCTGCTCCACGAACAGTATTTACAGGTTATCGTTAACGGTGAGCTTCATGAGGTATTCTTCCCGAAAACGAAGGGCTTCACTCCTACGGGCAGGGCTCAGCTTGTAGTTAATCTCCGCACCGGAAACAACACGATAGAGCTTAAAAACCCGATCCGCACCCTTGCGGACAGCTCCTATACTCAGTATTCCCGCATGGGCAATGCCCTTAAAAGAGCGGCAAAGGAAGCCGCCATTGAAAACGGCAGAGCTGAAAAGCCAATCGTGTTCTCTATCTGCGAATGGGGTACTTCGCTTCCGTGGCACTGGGGCGCAAAAGCAGGAAATCTGTGGCGTACCACTCACGATATTTTGCCCTTCTGGAAGAGCATATATTTTATCTACTGCCGCAATATAGGCCTTTATAAATACGCTAAGCCCGGCGCATGGAATGATCCCGATATGCTTGAGGTTGGAAACGGCAAGCTCACCGCAGAGGAAAACAAGGCGCATTTCTCACTCTGGTGTATGATGGCATCCCCCCTTATCTTAGGAAACGACATCAGGAAATTCGTTGATGACGATGCGAAACCTGTTGCAGATGATCCTGTTCTTAAGATAGTTACCAACAAGGACCTCATCGCCATAGATCAGGATACTTTGGGCAAGCCCGCAAAGAGAATACGTAAAGTTGGCGGCATAGACGTTCTTGCCCGTCCCCTTGCAAACGGAGACGTTGCCCTCTGCCTGTTCAACACCCGCTCAAAACCAAAGGGAATTTCCTTTGATATCAACGATCTCGGAAGTGACAGCTATCTTGATTTCAACGCGAATCAGTCTCACTACAACGTTCACGAGCTTTGGAGCAACGAGACCTATTCTGCGAATATAATCTCCGCTTCCATTGAAAAGCACGGCGTTAAGGTTTACAGAATCAGTAAATAAGTATTATTAAAGCAAAAGCGCACCCAAACGGGTGCGTTTTTTCATTTGCAAAATAATTATTTCTCAAGATTGTCAAGCGTATATTTGCAACACTGGATAACCAGCTGATTTAACGAAACGCCCTTATCCTGCGACAGTTTTTCAAGCTGTGCAATAAGCTCGTTAGGCATACGAAAGGTTTTATTTGAATATTCCGGTTTACTTACTCTGAGCAAGATCATCACCTCATATATATTCTATCAAACGGAATTCGTATAATATACACGGATTATTTACAAAATATTATTTTGCCATTTATATGATTGCTTATTATCTTGTATTTTATCTTATCTTGCAATTTAACATTTGTTATGCTACAATGCAAGAAAGGAGGAATTTTTATGGATAAAGAAAGAAAGCCCAACAAACAGTTCCTGTCAATCGTTTTGGCAGTTATGATTCTTTTATCATCCCTGCCATTCGCCGGAGTAACGGCTTTTGCCGATACCTACACCAGCGGAGATTATGTTTACTATTTGTATGAAGACGGTACCGTGTCGATTTCGCAGTACAACGGAAACGAAACTAATCTGACTGTTCCGTCAACAATTGACGGTCATACCGTAAGAGGCATAAGTGATCGAGCGTTTGCCAATTGTTTAAGTTTATCAACGGTTACTATACCAAACGGTATAACGTCTATTTGGCTTGAGGCTTTTTACGGTTGCACTAATCTAAAAAAAGTCACTATACCAAATAGCGTAATCCGAATGGGTAAACGTGTGTTTTATAATTGCACTGCTTTAACAACTGTAACGATACCAAACAACCTTAACTCAATAAATGACGAGACGTTTTATAATTGCTCAGCTTTAACGAACATAACTATACCGGATAGTGTAACGAGCATAGGTATAGCAGCATTTTCAGGTTGCAGTAATTTAAAGAGCATTACTTTGCCGAATAGCGTAACGGACTTAAAAGAAAGTGTATTTTTCGATTGCACGAGCTTAAAGAGTATTGTCTTATCAAACAACATAAAGAGTATACCCGGCAGCACATTTACCGCATGTTCAGCGTTAACGGATATCACTATACCTGACAGCGTAACGAGGATAGGTAACTGGGCATTTGCTTGGTGTCCAAGCTTAAAAAGTATTGTTATACCGAATAGTGTAACAAAAATGGGCGAAAACATATTTTGGGATTGTTCGAGCCTAAAAACTGTCACTCTATCAAACAAGGCAGAAATAATAGGCGAAGGAACATTTCGCTACTGCACGAGTTTATCAAGCATTACTATACCCGATGGCGTAACGAGTATAAATTACACTGCATTTGCTAATTGCGCAAATCTGGAAAGTATTACAATACCTAAAAGTGTAACATTCATAGACGGGGCTGTGTTTGTCGACTGTGACAGTTTAAAAACTGTTTATTACTTAGGCAGTGAAGCACAATGGGAGAAAATTGAAATCTATGATGGAAATGAGCCTTTGGAGAATGCAACGGTATTCTATGATTATGATTCTAAACTATTACCGCCCCCTACGGTCTCATCAGTTACCGCTACCGCAACGGGTATAAAAATCAATTGGAACGCTATGGCAGGAGCGGAAAAATACAGATTATTATACAAAACTGATGTTAGCGGATGGAAGCAGATCACAGATACCTCTTCTACAAGCTATATCTGGACAGGCGCGAAGAGCGGAACAAAATACACATTCACCGTTCGATGCGTAGATAAAGACGGAAAAAAATATACAAGTAATTACGATAGCAAAGGAAAGACTATAACCTATATCGCCGCACCGAAACTTTCGTCAGTAACGAATACCGCAACAGGAGTTGAAATATCTTGGGGCAAGGTAATAGGTGCAGAGAATTACAGAGTATTCTATAAGACTGGCAACGGCAGTTGGACGAAAGCGGGTGATACCACCTCCACGAGCTATACTTGGACAGGCGCAAAGAGCGGAACTAAGTACAGCTTCACCGTTCGTTGCGTAAGCAGTGACGGCAAATCATATACAAGCAATTATGATAGTGCAGGCAAGAGCATAACCTACATCGCCGCTCCAAAGCTTTCATCAGTATCCAATACCGACGCAGGCGTACAGATCACTTGGGCTAAGTCAGCGGGAGCAGCAAAATATAGAATATTCTACAAAACCGGTAATGGAGGCTGGACGAAGATCACTGATACCTCCGCCACAAGTTACACTTGGAAGGGTGCAAAGAGTGGTACGAAGTATACTTTTACAGTTCGTTGCATAAGCTCTGACGGTAAAACCTACACAAGCAATTTTGACAGCACCGGTAAGAGCATAACTTATGTTGCCGCTCCAAAGCTTTCATCAGTATCCAATACCGCCACAGGCGTCAAAATAGCTTGGGGCAAGGTAGCAGGTGCGGCTAAGTACAGAGTATTTTATAAAACAGGAAACAGCGGTTGGAAGAAGCTCACAGACACCACTTCCACAAGCTACACCTGGAAAGGCGCCAAGAGCGGTACGAAATATACATTCACCGTTCGCTGTATCACTAATGACGGAAAGTCATATACAAGCGCCTATGACAGCAAGGGAAAGAGTATCACGTTCCTTTCCGCTCCGAAAATTTCGTCTTTGACCAAAAATTCAACGGGAATCACAATCAAGTGGGGCAAGGTAACAGGCGCGGCAAAATACAGAGTATTCTATAAAACTGGTAACGGAAGTTGGCAAAAGCTCACCGATACCACCTCAACGAACTTCACTTGGAAGGGCGGTAAGAAAGGAACGAAATACACCTTCACTGTTCGTTGTATCAGTAAGGACGGAAAGTCGTACACAAGCAATTTTGATGCTACAGGAAAATCAATAACAAGATAAAAAAGTGAAACAGGAAGGCAAACCGCTTTCCTGTTTTTCTTTTCATATTGATTATCCATCAGTTTTTCAATTAAGCGTACTTGATTATTCTATGAGGCTATGCTATACTGTATCTGCAATAAAAAGAAAGAGGTGAAAAGATGAGCAGCTTTTCTTGCAAATAATATCGGAATAAGCGGTAGCGCCGTATTTTTACGGGGTTATTGCGCCCATTGCAAGAAAGTTCTCAATCTGTTCACTCATATATAGTGCACTACTCGCGTTTGCGTAGTGGTATAATTATGCTATTTAGAGCCGCAGGAATTGCTTTCTTGCGGCTCTAATTTTTTTGTTTTGAAAGGAAAGATAAATTATGTCTATGATCAAAGTTGAAAACCTCACGTTCGCCTACCCGTCAAGCTACGATAACATTTTTGAAAACGTGAATTTTCAGATAGATACCGATTGGAAGCTGGGCTTCATCGGCAGAAACGGCAGAGGGAAAACCACCTTTCTCAATCTCCTGTTGGGAAAATATGAATACAGGGGAAAGATTTCAGCCTCCGTTCAGTTTGACTACTTCCCCTACTCCGTTGAGGATAAGAGCAGATTCACCGAGGATATTTTGCAGGAGATCTGCCCGCTTGCGGAGGAATGGGAACTGATGAGGGAGCTTTCCTATCTTGAGGTGAACAGCGACGTGCTTTGGCGACCCTTTGACACGCTTTCAAACGGCGAGCAGACGAAGGTTTTGCTTGCCGCGCTTTTCCTGAACGAGGGGCATTTTTTGCTGATAGACGAGCCCACCAACCATCTGGATATTCAGGCAAGGGAAATGGTATCCGCCTATCTGAAAAAGAAAAAAGGCTTTATTTTAGTTTCGCACGACCGCCGCTTTTTAGACGGCTGTATCGATCACGTTCTGTCCATAAACAGAGCAAATATTGAGGTACAGACCGGGAATTTTTCCTCTTATATGGAAAACTTCGAACGCCGGCAGGAATTCGAGCTGGCGCAAAACGAGCGGTTGCAACGGGATATCGGCAGACTAAAGCAGGCGGCACGGCGCACGGCGGTGTGGTCTGATAAGCTGGAGGCGTCCAAAATCGGCGCGGGTGCTGCTAAAGGCTACATAAGCCATAGAGCCGCCAAAATGATGAAACGCTCAAAATCCATCGAAGCAAGACAGAACAGGGCTATCGAGGAA
Source organism: Eubacterium sp. (assembly GCA_022511205.1). Lineage (GTDB taxonomy): Bacteria > Bacillota > Clostridia > Oscillospirales > Acutalibacteraceae > Eubacterium_R. The sequence continues at coordinate 8,789 of JAFLRY010000005.1, forward strand.
AAATCGGGACTGCTGAAAAACGTTGAGACCGCCGAAAGCCTGAAATTCTTTCCCCAATCCTATTACGCCGATACTCTTGCCACCTTTTCCGACGTTTCTGTCAGCTATGATGGGAATACTGTTTGCGCTCCGACCTCATTCACGATCAAACGCGGTGACCGCGTGGTGCTTGACGGCAGAAACGGCAGCGGCAAAAGCAGTTTGCTGAAGCTGCTCATAGGTGAAAACATAGAGCATACGGGAACGGTTTCCGTTGGCTCGGGGCTTATCATTTCCTACGTGCCTCAGGACACCTCCAATCTGAAAGGAAGGCTTACGGACTTTGCCGAAAAAAGCCACTTAGAGGAAAGCCTGTTTAAAGCGCTTTTGCGAAAGCTGGGCTTTGAACAGGTGCAGTTTGAAAAAGATATGAGGGATTTTTCAGGCGGGCAAAAGAAAAAGGTGCTGATTGCAAAAAGCCTTTGCGAGCAGGCGCACCTGTACGTTTGGGATGAGCCTCTCAACTTTATTGACGTCTATTCCAGAATGCAGATCGAGGATCTCATAAAAGAGTATTCGCCCACGATGATTTTCGTTGAACATGATAAAGCGTTCCGAGATGCAGTTTCTACAAAAACCGTAGAGCTGTAAAAAATCTGTTTTTTTACACATAGCAAGCAAAAAGAGCGGATACCACGTATCCGCTCAAATCGTTTAAGCACAATTCAATTAGTTATTGATAAGCTTATCCTCTTCGTTGTTCCAGCTGTAGAGCTTGCGAACTTCCTCACCGATAGCCTCAGCGGGATGCTCAGCGGCAAGCTTTCTCATAGCCTTGAAGTGAACCTGGCGACCTGCGGGGCTCATATCAAGCAGGAACTCCTTGGCAAAAGTACCATCCTGAATATCGGAAAGGATCTTCTTCATAGCCTTCTTTGTGTCCTCGGTGATGATCTTCGGACCGGTTACGTAATCGCCGTATTCAGCGGTGTTGGAGATTGAATATCTCATTCCGGCGAAGCCTGACTGATAGATAAGATCAACGATCAGCTTCATCTCGTGGATACACTCAAAGTAAGCGTTTCTGGGATCGTAGCCTGCCTCGCAAAGGGTCTCAAAACCGGCCTGCATAAGAGCGCATACGCCGCCGCAAAGAACAGCCTGCTCACCGAAAAGGTCGGTCTCAGTCTCAGTTCTGAAGTTGGTCTCAAGAACGCCTGCGCGAGCGCCGCCGATCCCGAGCGCGTAAGCAAGCGCCTTATCAAGAGCGTGACCGGTAGCGTCCTGCTCAACTGCTACAAGGCAGGGAACACCCTTGCCTGCCTGATACTCTGAACGAACGGTATGACCGGGGCCCTTAGGAGCGATCATCGTTACATCAACGAACTTGGGGGGCTTGATCGTACCGAAATGGATATTGAAGCCGTGGGCGAACATAAGCATATTGCCGTCCTCAAGGTTGGGCTCGATCTCTTTCTTATAAACGTCCGCCTGAAGCTCATCGTTGATAAGGATCATGATGATATCTGCTTTCTTGGCAGCCTCAGCAGTGGTGTAAACCTCAAAGCCCTGAGCCTCTGCCTTTGCCCAAGACTTGCTGCCCTCATACAAACCGATGATAACCTTGCAGCCTGATTCCTTTAAATTGAGTGCGTGGGCATGGCCCTGTGAACCGTAGCCGATGATGGCGATCGTCTGATCGGCGAGATAATCAAGGTTACAGTCCGACTGATAATAAATCTTTGCCTGTGACATTTTGTTTTCCTCCGTAAGTATTAATATCCGCATATGCGTTTTTAACATATGTATCATCTTGATATTATATTACTTCCTTATTATTTCGTCAAGACGTTTTTGCCCATTACCCTTGTAAAATCCCAGAAATAGTAGTAAAATATAAGGGTTGAGAGAGCCAAACCCAAGTCGGTTTTCTCAACCCTATGATTATATAGATTTATTAACAAAGAAGTGATAGCATTGAATAAAGCTCAGGAGCTGAGATTCTATCTTGAGGCGCTTTGTGTATACGATCTTAAAAAGGATGACGTTATCTCATCCCTGCTTGATCTTTTACAGAGCATAAATGATGAAACGGTGCTTGAAAAGCAGAGCGAATTTTTCAGAAAGGTTACGAGCCACAAATCCTTTGCCGAGTACGTTTCAAGGCTGATACTGACGGACGACAACGCTTTTACAAAAGCGGCGGCAAGCGGAGCTGTGGACAAGCTGCCTGCCGCTGTCCTCAACGGAGTTAAGAGTGATCTTGAAAAGCTGGAGGCTATCGCCTTTATCCGCCCCGAAGATATTTACACTTCTGTTGAAAACGAAGATCTCAAAAACGTTTTGAAAACGCTCCCCGCCTGGGAAACCGGCGCGGCGGCGCTTCCTCTTAAAAGAAATTGGAAAGATCAAATAGACGAGCTTACCCAATACCACAGGCAAAACGGATACGGCGCCTATTCAAAATACACCGCCTTTATCTGGCGAGATCACGCCCTTTGCCCCATCGCGGGGACTGATCCCATTTTGCTGAGCGATCTTAAAAACTACGAAACTCAGCGCCAAAAGGTGATCGATAATACGGAGAGCTTTGTTAACGGCTATCCCTCAAACAACGTTCTCCTTTACGGAGACAGGGGCACCGGCAAAAGTTCCACCGTTCACGCCGTTTTAAATGAATACGCCTCTCAAGGGCTTCGAATGATAGAGATATCAAAGGACGATATTCCCGATCTCAATCTAATTCGTGAGCAGCTTGCGGAATGCCCGATGAAGTTTATTATTTTCATCGATGATCTTTGCTTTGATTCCCACGATGATTCCTTCGGAAAGCTCAAGGCGGCACTGGAGGGAAGCCTTTCGGGAAGAAAGCCCAACACGATCATTTACGCCACTTCAAACAGGCGGCATCTTATCAAAGAAAGCTTTTCCGACCGTGAAAACGATATCAACAGAAACGATATCATGCAGGAGCAGCTGAGCCTTTCAGACCGCTTCGGTCTTTGCATAACCTTTATCAATCCCGATAAAAAGGGCTTTCTTGATATCGTTGACAAAATCGCGGCGGACAGAGGCCTTGACGTTGATAAAGACAAGCTCCACTTGGTTGCGGAGCAATGGGCTTCGCGCAAGGGCGGAAGATCACCGCGCTGCGCAAGGCAGTTTATCGATTTCGTAGAAAGCGCAAGGATGCGCGGGAAAGAATGGTAAAAATCAGTTAAAAGAATATTCACAAAATTAATTGAATGTTCAATAAATCACCGAAAAAATATAACAAAATAGTGGTAATTATATATCATTGAGCGTTGAACCACGGCAAAAAAGGAGAAAATAACCTATGAGCAATAAAATTCTTGTTGTTGACGACGATCTTCATATCTGCGAGCTGCTGAAGCTCTATCTTGAAAACGAAAGCTACACGGTCTACACCGCCAACGACGGCCAGACGGCAGTGGATACCTTTCATTCAAAATCGCCCGATCTTGTTTTGCTTGATATAATGCTTCCGAAAATGGACGGCTGGCAGGTTTGCCGCGAGATACGCAAAATCTCCTCCGCGCCGATCATTATGCTCAGCGCCAAGGGCGAGACCTTCGACAAGGTGCTGGGGCTTGAGCTGGGGGCGGACGATTACGTTACCAAGCCCTTTGACGCAAAAGAAGTTGTTGCGCGCATCAAGGCAGTACTTCGCAGAACTAAGGACGACAGCGAAGCCGTCACTGAAAAAAAGACTGTTGTTTATGACGGCCTTGAGATCAATCTCGTAAACTACGAGCTTAAAGTAAAGGGCGTTGCGGTGGACACTCCGCCGAAAGAGCTTGAGCTCATTTACCACTTTGCTTCAAATCCCAACAGAGTTTACACCCGCGATCAGCTGCTGGACGAGGTCTGGGGCTTTGATTATTACGGAGATTCCAGAACGGTAGACGTTCACGTTAAAAGGCTTCGTGAAAAGCTGGAGGGCGTTTCCGACAAATGGACTTTAAAAACCGTTTGGGGTGTTGGATACAAATTTGAAACCAAGGAATAACGCCCATGGTTGTAATCGATAAAGTTAGATCCGCAAAGCGGCGGATATCGGATTACATCCTGATACGAACGAATATCTTCACGAAAAACTTTCTCACCTTCGCGCTGGTGTTTTTCATAATGCTGACGGTCCTCGGAACTTCAATGTTTATCCTGATGAATAATTACACGGATAACACACAGACCGAGCTTCTTATTGATAACACCGGATCGATAAAAGAGACGGTTGAGGGTATGATAACGCTTCAGGATATGAATAAAAAATACAGCTGGGAAAAAGCGATCATATGCGAGACCATTTCCACGATATCCCAATCGATAGACGCGGATATTTTCGTCTGTGACGTGGACGGCAATATCATCTTTTGCGGAGAACGCGCGGACACGCCCCTGTTTTCCATGACGCTTGATCCCTGCCCTGAACACGACGGCTACCGCATAAACACGAATATCCTATCCCGTGTTTACGAGGAAGAAAAGTACGTTGAAAAAACGAGACTTTTCAATATGCAGTATTTCGTGGTTGCGCGACCGATCATATCGGACGGTCATATCATCGGATCTGTTTTTGCCCTTACAAGCACCGGACTTCAAACCGTTACGCTCGATATTTTCAGAATATTTTTATCCTCTGCATTTTTCTGCCTTATTCTTGCCTTTATCTGTATATACTATCTAACAAAAAGCATGGTTAAGCCGCTTCAGCAGATGAGTAAGGCAACGAAGCAGTTTGCGGTCGGCGATTTCTCTTACAGGATCAAGGTCAAGGGAAATGACGAGCTTGCGGATCTTGCGATCGCCTTTAACGATATGGCGGAGGCGCTTGACGTTCTGGAGGGCTCGAGGCGAAGCTTCGTTTCAAACGTTTCCCACGAGCTGAAAACGCCGATGACCTCGATCGCCGGCTTCATAGACGGAATGCTTGACGGCACGATCCCCAAGGATAAACAAAATTATTATCTTAATATCGTGAGCACGGAGGTGCGCCGCCTCTCCCGCCTCGTTGTTTCAATGCTGAATATGAGCAAAATCGAGAGCGGCGATATTGAAATGAAACCGTCAAGCTACGAGCTTTCGGATCAGATCATCCACATTCTTTTGACCTTTGAGCAAAAGATCTCCGAAAAGAACATCGAGATACGCGGGCTTGACAATTTGAATCCCGTTCAGATCGTTGCCGATCCCGATATGATCTACCAGGCGGTCTATAATCTTTTTGACAATGCCGTTAAATTCACCAATGAAAACGGATATATCGAGGTCGCTCTGACGGAGCATCCCTCTTCCGTTGAGGTAACGATCAAAAACAGCGGCGAAGGCATCAAAGATGACGAGCTCACTCACATATTTGAGCGTTTTTACAAGGTGGATAAAAGCCGAAGCCTTGATTCAAAGGGCGCGGGCCTTGGTCTTTATATAGTAAAATTAATGATTGAAATGCACGGCGGAAGAGTTTTCGCGAAAAGCGACAGCGTTGAAACCGCGGAATTTACCTTTACGCTTCCGAAGCAATTCAGTCCGATATATAACAAAAAGGAGAAAAAATAACTATGAGTGAATTTGAAAACGAAAACGAGTATTACACGCCCCCTCAACCCACAGAAAGCGGAAACACCGAGCCGCCGGCTGAGGAGAACACAACATATCACTTTTCCTATAAAAGGCCTGAAGAGCCGGCATATTCCGCTTCTCAGCAAAGCAACTATTATACGCCGCCCTTCAGCAACGAAACCGAAAAGGCATATTCAGATCCTCAGCCAAACGCTTACTCGGCGCAGTATCAGCAGGAGACTGCCCACGGCGCGTCTGTTAACGGCGAGCCGGTAGATCCCGCTCCCAAAAAGAAAAACAAGACGGTAACGGTGCTCGTTTCAGCTTTCGTTGCCTGCCTTATATTCGCGGTCGTCGGGCTGTTTGCTTCGATGGGATCAAACGATCCTGTGATCCCTCCTGAAGAGGGCAGCACGAATACCACTCAGCAGGTGCAGATCCAACAGCCCAACACTCCGTCGTCAACGAATTCAGACGGTTCGCTTTCGGTTAAGGGCGTTACCGATAAATGTATCAACTCCTGCGTGGGTATCACCGTTTATACACAGCAAACCAGCTACAGTAATTTCTTCGGATACGGCTCGGGTTCGCAGGGAAATTCCGAAGAGGTGAAATCCGGCGAGGGTTCAGGCGTTCTTATGCTTGAAGCGAACGGAAGAACCTACGTTATGACCTGCGCCCACGTTATCAGCGACGGTACGAGCTTCGTTGTTACCCTCAACGATAAAACCGAATACAAAGCGACTTTGGTGGGCTATGATGCTCAAACCGATATCGGCGTGCTTGCCATTAACGCTACAGGACTTCAAATCGCCGAATTCGGCGATTCCGATAAAGCGGCGCAGGGCGAGCAGGTGGTTGCCATCGGCTGCCCCGGCGGACTCAGGTTTTTAAACAGTACTGCCGTTGGCTTCATTTCTGCTCTCGGAAGACCCGTTTCTCCCATAGGATACAATATGGAATGCATTCAGGTTGACGCGGCCATCAATCCCGGCAACAGCGGCGGCGCACTTTTCAATATGTACGGCCAGGTTATCGGCATCACCTCCTCAAAAATCGCCGCAACTGATTACGAGGGCATGGGCTTTGCCGTTCCGAGCAACACGGCGGTAAACACGGCAAACAGCCTTATCCGAGTTGGTTACGTTGAGGGCAGAGCAATGATAGGAATAACCTATAAGGCAATAACCACTTATTCAAATTCCGACGCCATTATCAACGCGCTGGCACAACTCGGCTATGAAAATGCTTACGGAACGATGGTAATCAACACGATCAGAGAAGAATCCGATCTCAGCACAAAAGACGTTAAAGCCTACGATATGATCGTTGCCATAAACGGAAAAACGCTTACCTCAACAGATATTGTGACCTCGGCTCTGTCAAACAGTAAACCCGGAGATACGGTTAAGCTCACTATGGCGCGCATTCAGAATAATCAGATAGATACTTTTGAAATCGAATGCAAGCTGATCGAGAATAAAGGAAATTAAGTTTTCCGCCATACTTCAAATTCGAAAACCCTCCCTACTTGGGAGGGCTTTTTTATATCGATTCGCCAAACCGGGTTGTGTCACCCCTGCCCATTCTTCATAGAATACACTGAATGAATGGAGGAAAAACGATGGCAACCATCAGCTTATGTATGATAGTTAAAAATGAAGAAAAGGTTCTCTCCCGATGCCTTGAAAGCATAAAAAGCGCCGTGGACGAAATAATTATCGTTGATACGGGTAGCAACGACAAAACGAAAGAGATCGCTCTTGAATACACCGATAAGGTATATGACTTTGAATGGATAGACGATTTCTCCGCCGCAAGGAATTTTGCTTTTTCGAAGGGCAAAATGGATTTTTTGATGTGGCTTGACGCGGACGATGTTGTCACGCCCGAAAGCCTCGCAAAACTTATCGAGCTAAAAGAGCGTTTAGACGGTACAGACGTGGTTATGCTGAAATATAACACAGCTTTTGACGAAAACGGCAACCCGACTTTTTCATATTTCAGAGAAAGGATCGTCCGCCGAAGTGTTCCACATCAATGGGAAGGGCGTGTACACGAGGCAATAAGCTGTAAAGGCGTGGTGCTTTACAGTGATGTTGCGATAAATCACCAATCTATAAAGACAAAATACAGTACGCGAAATCTTGAAATTTTCGAAAAACAAGCGTCGAACGGAGAAAAAATGTCCCCAAGAGACCTATTTTATTATGGAAGAGAGCTGTTTTACCATAAAAAATACGAAAAAGCGGTAAAAATCCTCTCATCTTTTCTGGATGATAAAAATGGCTGGATAGAGAACAAAATCGAAGCCTGTAAAGTACTTTCACTTGTCAATATTGAAATAGGAAATTGCGACAAAGCGTTTGAAAATCTCTTCAATTCCTTTAAATATGACGCTCCCCGAGCGGAGATTTGCTGCGCCATCGGCGATCTTTTTATGAAGCAGAGCGATTACAGAAAAGCGATCTATTGGTTTGAGCTGGCGCTTACGCTTCCAAAGGACGAAAGCCGGGGCGGTTTCACCGATCTTGACGCCTACGGCTATCTTCCATGCATTCAGCTTTGCGTTTGCTTTGATAAATTAAAGAATTATGCAAAAGCAAAAGAATATAATGACAGAGCGGGTTCCTTCAGACCGAGATCTGAATCGTATCTCCATAATTTGAAATATTTCGATGACCTTCACACAAAGGGTATTCTTTGAATAGATTAGATATAGATGTGTTGGGGTGATCATTCACTCAGCGCATCTATAATAACTAAGGAGTGCAAACTATGCGTTTAAATACAAATATTTTCAACGGAAACAGCGATTCACAGTCAGATCGAAACTGCGATTGCTTTAGAAATCATTGCTGCTGTGAGTGCAGAGGCGCAACCGGTGCTACCGGTCCCACAGGGCCCACAGGTCCTACGGGCGCTACCGGCTTTTCAGTAGTTGGTCCCACAGGTCCGACTGGCCCCACCGGCCCTACCGGAGCTACCGGCGCAACAGGTCCCGCAGGTCTTTCAATAATCGGCCCCACCGGCGCGACAGGTGCAACCGGCGTAACCGGCGTTACAGGTCCTACCGGACCTACAGGCGCTACCGGCGCCAACGGCGTTGCCGGACCTACGGGTGCTGCAGGTGCTACTGGCGCCACCGGTCCTGCCGGGGCAACCGGCGCAGTCGGAGCAACCGGAGCGAACGGAGCAACAGGTCCGACCGGTCCTACCGGTGCTACCGGCGCAAACGGAGTTGCCGGCGCAACAGGAGCTACCGGCGTCACTGGCGCTACCGGTCCTGCCGGTGCTACCGGCGTTACTGGCGCTACCGGCGCAAACGGCGTAACAGGTCCTACAGGCCCAACCGGTGCTACGGGTGCTACCGGCGCTACAGGTGCTAACGGTGCGGCAGGTCCTACAGGTGTTACCGGCGCTACGGGCGCGGACGGTGCCGTAGGCGCTACCGGTCCAACCGGTCCCACCGGTGCTAACGGCGTAACAGGTCCTACAGGTGCTACCGGCGCCACCGGCGCAAACGGCGCGGCAGGTGCTACGGGCGCAACGGGAGCCACCGGTGCAGACGGCGCGGCAGGTCCAACAGGTCCTACGGGCGCTACAGGTGCGGACGGCGCGGTAGGTCCAACAGGTCCTACGGGCGCTACAGGTGCGGACGGCGCGGTAGGTGCTACGGGCGCTACAGGTGCTACCGGGGCAACAGGTGCTACCGGGGCAACAGGTGCAGTCGGAGCTACGGGCGCAACTGGCGCTACGGGTGCTACCGGTGCTACAGGCGCTACCGGAACAGGACTTGCGGCTTACGGCGGACTTTATAATCTCACTTCACAGACGGTAGCATTGACCACGAACGTTCCAACTGTGGTTCCGCTTCCCACGCCGATGCCCGCCTTGAACGTAACCTACACCCCCGCGAACTCCATCACCTTAGGTGAAGCGGGAGATTATGAGATCAACTATGCCACCACTGCCTCTATCGGAGCAGGCACGACTCTTACCCTTGCGGTTCGCAGAAACGGAAATAATATTCCCGAAGCAACTCATTCACGCTCAATAATATCGGGTGACAGCTCTCTCTTCAGCGGCAGTATTATCATCTCTTTAACCGAAGGCGACGTTATCGATATGGTATTTTCCGCGCCGATCGCGGTAACCGTATCACTCAGCGGCAACGCCAGCGCGACGCTTTCCGTTAAGAAGCTTAATGAATAAGACTTTATTGCCAAAAGTATTCCGTTACAAGACAGATTTTTCAAAAAAATAACGTAAAAAAATCCGAACGCGTTATGCGTTCGGATCACTTTTTTAGTTTAAACGGTCTATGCGATTTTTCAAAACGGGTATAAGCTTTTTGTTGATCAGGATAATAAGGGCTATCTGCACGGCGCTCATTGCCGCAGTTTGGGCAAGCCTCGTTACAAAAAGCGGCCAGTATGGGTTTCCGTAAAGAATCGAAATGAAATAGGTATTGATAAACTGGCTGATTATCGCTTGCGTTATCAACACTGAAAGCACGGCGTTTAATGCCGATTCCTTTTTATACAGAAACAAACCGAATATTGCGCCCGTTAAAAACGCCGTTACGGTAAATCCGGGAAAATACGGACCTACAGGAAATAACAACGCCGAGATCACATCGCCTACTGCGCCGACAAAACCTCCCGCAATCGGTCCGTACAAGGCCGCGGCGACAACTATTGGCACGAAACTGAAGCCGATTTTTATATCCCACGTATGAATCGTTGCGTAGTTCGCCAGCACGATCTCCAAGGCTACGAGAATGCCTATAACGCAGATCATTATGAGGTTTTTCTTCTTTTTCACGGTTTTCCTCCTTTCCTCCGCAGCACGGATCATTACTGTCGATCACAAATGCTGAAGCCGAAAGGAAATCCACCTCTATAATGCAACAGCGGGATGCGGCATTGGCACCGTAAGACAAAGCGTCTTTTCGTTCATACGACAACTCCCCGTTCGTACGACACTTAACGCGCCAACACCTACTCTGTATTATTTTCGACGAAAGTTATTGTAGCACACTGCCCTGCTCTGCGCAATGATTATTTTCAATATTCTTTTTTATTTTCTCTGCGCGATGATTATTCACTATAGGATTGAATAAATCTCACGAAACGAGATATAGAATTCATAATTTTTATATGATATGCTATTAACAGAAAGAGGCGCTGATTTCAATAATAATAAAGGGAGATATATATGAAACTGAATATTGGAGAAACGATAAAGCATTTAAGAAAAGAAAGAGATATTACGCAGGACGAGCTGGCGGATATTCTCGGTGTTTCTTCTCAATCTGTATCACGCTGGGAATGCGGTATGTGCTATCCGGATATGGAGCTGCTTCCCGTGCTTTCTGACTTTTTCGGTGTGACCGTGGATACGCTTCTCGGAGTAAATGAGAAGATCGAGCAAAGCAAGGTGGATCAATATTTAAAGCGGTTTCAAAAGGAAATAAACTGCGGCAGAATTTATGATTGCATTGCTATAGCGCGGGAGGGCGTTGCGGAATATCCCAACAACTATGCGCTGCTGAATAAGCTGATGTACGCGTTATTCCTTTCGGGAGACAGTGACGGAAACATTCCCGAATGGAAAGAAAACATGGAAAAGTACGATGCTGAAATAACCGCTTTAGGTGAAAGAATTATGAAATACTGCCCCGATCAAAACATTCGCCTTGAAGCTACGGCAAGGCTGGCTTTTAATCACTGCGAAATGGGAAGAAAAGAAATCGGAAAAGCAGTTTACGAAACGTTGCCGTCTGCGGAATTCAGCAAAGAAAATCAGATGTGGTGGGGACTTAATGAGGATGAAAAACTGCCGTTTGCAAGAGAAAGGATACGCAAAGGATACGATCTTCTGACGGCCGGACTTTATTCACTTATCAACTACCGTCTGTTGCCGGATGTGGAATTGATTCAAGCATGTGAAAAACGGCGTAAACTCGATAAGCTTATCTATGGCAATAAAATCGAGCATAATTACTGGGGTAACGCAAGACTGTGCTGTAACTGCGCGGCGGCTTTCGCGCGGTTAGGTAAATGCAATGACGCGATCGATCAGCTGAAAATTGCCGTTAAGTATGCGAATGATTTTGACAATCGCCCGGATGAGACCGTTATATCTTCTCTCTTGCTTGGTGAAACCACGATAAAAAAGATGGATTATGAAACGGCGGACACAAGACCGCTTACTGAAATTATGCGTGATAAATGGCTATCATCTTCAAGCTTTGATGATCTTCGTAATACGGATGAATTCAGGGAAATAATAAGCTTTTTAAGTTGATCTGCAAAGGTATAAACAAAAAACAGGTTATCAAGCGATACTTTCTTTTATGAAAAAGACAAAATCCGAAGCTCACGGATAACGGTGAGCTTCGGATTTTTATCTTTTGGTGGAGATGGCGGCAATCGAAGCCGCGTCCTGAAACATACCCTCAAGGCTTTCTACGTGCGTAGTTTGTTCTTTAGGATTCCCCTCACAAAGCGGCAACAAACAGCCTATTTGCTACGGTAGGTTCTGATACCTGACGAAAGCCGAACCGCTCTTTCGTTCATGTTCGCCACTAGTCCACGCCTTATTCCGCGCCGTGGCACTCACGGATAAGACGAAGGCCGCGATTAAGCAGCCAAAGCAACTTTATTATTGTTGTCAGTTAATTTTAAGTTGTTACTTTTAAAGCGGCGCAACTCCGCTGCACGCTTACCGAGATTCCCTATCCCAGTCGAAATCCTTTCATCCCCATATTGTTAAATGAGTTTTGCCTATAAGCATATTATATTATTGCTCCTTGAGCGCCCGTTCGATAGTCCGCTGAGCGTCCCTCTCCGCGGCAACGTCTCGCTTATCGTGGAGTTTTTTACCCTTGCAAAGCCCTATTTCCAGCTTTGCTCTGCCGTTTTTGATATAAAGCTCAAGGGGAACGATACTAAGCCCTTTTTCTCTGCTCTGCCCGAAAAGCTTCATTATCTCTCGCTTATGAAGCAGAAGCTTCTTTTTCCTAAGAGGGTTTCTGTTGAAAATATTCCCCTGCTCATAGGGTGAAATATGCATACCTATGGCAAACATTTCGCCGTCATCAACACTGCAAAAGGAATCCTTAAGATTGACTCTTCCCTTGCGGATGGACTTTATCTCCGTGCCGTAAAGCTCTATCCCGGCTTCGTAGGTTTCAAGAATGAAATAGTCGTGATAAGCTTTTTTATTTCTCGCTATTACCAGTTTTTCCTCGTCCTTCAAGCTCATCACTCCTTTCCCGCTATTCACAAAAATTTATATGAGACTTCTGCCCTCTATGGCTCTTGAGAGGGTAACCTCGTCCGCATACTCAAGATCAGCGCCTACCGGTACACCGTAGGCAAGCCTTGAAACGGTTATGCCCATTGGCTTCAGCAGCTTGCTGACGTACATAGCCGTCGCTTCGCCCTCAACGGTGGGATTCGTTGCCATAATGACCTCGTCCACTACGCCGTCGCCAAGGCGGGCGATAAGCTCCTTGATCCTGATCTGATCCGGACCGATATTATCCATTGGAGAGATCGCGCCGTGCAGAACGTGGTAAAGCCCTTTATATTCATGCGTGCGTTCGATCGCGGCAACATCGCGGGGATCTTCTACAACGCAGATAACGCTTTTATCCCTGCTTTCGCTTTTGCAGACAGGGCAAAGCTCATCATCCGCCAGATCACAACAGATCTTGCACTGCTTGATCTTGGTGTGGGCTTCCGTAATTGCATTGGCAAAGGCGTTCGCCTCCTCGCGGCTTAAGCCCAGCACGTAAAACGCCATTCTTTGGGCAGTTTTATGGCCTATGCCCTGCATTCTCTCGAACTGATTTATCAAATTTTGAAGAGGCGCTAAATTGTAAGCCACTTTTTCTCCTCCTGTGAACGCTTTTTAGGCAAAGAAAATCAAAGCCGAACGCGGCTCAAATGCTTATTTTAGAGCCCCGGAATATTAAGGCCGCCGGTTACGGACTGCAGCTCGCGCTCTGATTCCTCTTCGATCTGGCGCATTGCCTCGTTAAGCGCCGCAACAAGCATATCCTCAAGCATTTCAACATCCTCAGGGTCTACGACCTCGGGATTGATGCCGATAGCCTTGATCTCGTGCTTGCCGGTAACGGTGACCTCAACCATTCCGCCGCCGGAGGAAACAACGTATTCCTTTTCCGCAAGCTCCGCCTGCTTCTTTTCGATATTTTCCTGCATTTTCTGCGCCTGACGGAGCATATTCTGCATATTCTGAGGGCCTCCGCCCATTCCCTGTGGAAGTCTTGCTTTCATAAATTGTTCTCCTTTATTTTATTTTTTATACGGTTTTATTCTATCTTCATATCAACGTTTCCCTGAGCCTTTGCGATCAGCTCCTCAAGGGGATCTCTTTGAATTGCAGACTCTTCCCTCTGCTTGAAAAGGCCAAGCTTAAACTGCCTGCCCGTAATATCCAAAAGCGCTTGCTTGATCGCCTTGGAGTGTGTGGGTATCTTTATCATCTGCCTTAAAACGGCATTCTGACTATCGATCAAAAAGAATTCATCCCTTATAAGCCCTCTCGCTCCGTTCAGCAGACCGTAAAGCGCGATATCGGTTTTATAAATGATATCGAGAAATTCCGGCCATTGCTCAAATTCGCTTTGCACGGAAGCGGGCTTTTCCTCGCGCGGAGCCTGTACTTGCTCCGTCTTTGGGGTGCTTATCGGATACTCCTCTTCCTGCGGCGGCTCCTGAGGGATCGGAGGGGCTTCGTCCGCCGATTTATCCGGCTCGGGCTTGCGCTCTTCTTCAGGAGCTTCCGTTATGTTCTGCTTTTCCTCTTTCGGCGCTTCCTCTTTTGGCGCTGCTTCCTCAACAACTGTCTTAACAGGTGCAGGAGCAACGGCTACGCCGTTTTTCACTGCCCTTTCAAGAGCGCTGATCCTATCAAGCAGTGCCTCGGCAGAGGATTCAAGCTTCGGGTGGCAAAGCTTTATGAAGCTCATTTCCATTTCGATTCTTGAATTCGCTCCGCCCTTTATCACGGTAAGCGTGTTTTGAAACAGATCAAGGGCAAAAATAATTTTCGCCAGCGAAAAATTTCGAGCGCCGGTAACGATGGTGTTATACTCATCATCCGTGCAGATAATGAGCTCACGGCTCTTGCTCACCGTTTTAACGATCAGGAAATTCCTGAAATGGTTTATCATTTCAACGCAGAGACGCTCCATATCGTAGCTATTCTGGTGAAGCTTGCTTATAACGTTCAGCGCCGCGGAGCTGTCCTGATTACAGATCGCGTCCGACAGCTCGTAAAGCGCCTCTCTGCCCGCAATTCCCGCGATTTCGGAGACGAGTTTTGAATCGATTTCCTTGCCTCTGCCCGCGCATTGGTCAAGAATGGAGAGCGCGTCTCTCATTCCGCCGTCCGCAATTCTTGAAATAAGTATCGCCGCGTCGCTGTCAAGCTTCATATTTTCAAGCTCGGCAACCTGGCACAACCTTTTTGCCATCGTCTCCGGCTGGATGCGCTTGAAATCGAAGCGCTGGCAGCGAGAGAGAATAGTAGCCGGCAGCTTGTGTACCTCTGTCGTAGCAAGGATAAATATAACGTGGGCCGGCGGTTCTTCAAGGGTTTTCAGCAAAGCATTGAAAGCGCCTGTGGAGAGCATATGCACCTCGTCTATGATATATACGCGGTAGCGGCCTCTTGTGGGCGTGTAATTCGCTTCCTCTCTTAAATCACGGATATTGTCTACGCCGTTGTTTGAAGCGGCGTCAATCTCCACCACATCATAAATAGTGCCGGCGTCAAGCCCTTTGCATATTTCACACTCATTGCAGGGTTCTCCGTTTTCGCCATGTTCACAATTGACAGCTTTCGCAAGTATCTTGGCACAGGTGGTTTTTCCCGTTCCCCTTGAGCCTGTGAAAAGATAGGCGTGGGATATTCTGTTTTCCTTAATTTCATTTATAAGAGTTGACGTAACGTGATCCTGACCGTAAACGTCCGAAAACACTCTCGGACGATACTTGCGGTATAAAACCTGATACAAAATTCCCACCTCTTTAACCTGCCGTTAGCTTTCTGTTTGTCTTAGCCTTGAAATCAAAAAATCAGCTTGCACCCTTAACGTAACGTACAGACTTGTCTGCGGCGCACAGAATAATCCACTTATTGCTGCTCGGTTCCCCGCCTGACAAGGTTCGTAGCATCCCGTCGCACAGGGCCCATACGCTACGTTAAGAATGCAAGCCTACTTAGAGTATTATATACTATTATTCTTTCGAAATCAATACCATAATTATTCCGAAATCAATACTTTTTCTATTTCGCCAAAGTATATATAATGCATATCGTGGTCGTTGTACCATTTCGGCATAATGCTTTCATCAGTAAAGCTGTTTTCATCAAGAAACAGGCGCGCCTCTTTTCTGCAAATCAGCACCAGCGTTGCCTCCTCGAAATAAGGAGCGGCTTCATCGTAAACAGGAGTAAGTCCCGTCTCTTTTACCTTATCGAAATCACGGCCGCTCTTTGATCCGCAAAAGGCAAGAGCCTCTTTGTGAGCGCCGCCGAAAAAGCAAAGTGAAAAATGATCCTCTTTATCCATAAGGCCCTTCGTATAGCGGCTTTCTCTGACATAGACCGTTGCCGTATCCTTGCCCCAGAGCTCGCCGACGCCGCCCCAGGAAACCGTCATGGGATTGCAGCCGTCGCCATCCTTGGCAGTGAGCAGCGCCCAGTCATTCGCCAAAAGCTTAACGAAATTTTCTTTAACTTCTCTAACGCTTATTTCTTTCATAATACACCTCAAAATACTATATTTTTAGCAGAATCAATGTGATCGGTTACCAGCGGCCGCCGCCGCCACCGCCTACTCCGCCGCCGGAGAAGCCGCCGCCCGAAAAACCGCCGCCGCCTGAAATTCCGCCGCCCGAAAAACCGCTTGAAGCGTTTTGGGGAACGGAGGTCATTGCCGCCGTAGCTGAGTGCATGGTGTTGTTCATAAAGTGCCAGAAAACCATTCTGTCAAACATTGTTGAACCTGTGTACCATGTAGGCGGTTGCATCACGATACCCTCGAAGTTTTTCGTCCACACGTCCGAAACACCCAGCACGTAGGCGTAGGGCAGGATATCGTAATAATAGGTCGGGTTTTCGTAAACCAGCGTTTCAAGACGTTCCTTTTCCGCCTCCTCAAGGAACATTCTGAAGCCGATTATTTTTTGCAGAATCTCGTGACCGCGGTCAGTCCTCTGCCTAATGAAAAACGAAAATATGAAAGCGACTGCGGAGATCGCAACGCCTATCAACGCGGCAAAATATTTTTCATAGCCGTCAACGATCTGCGTGGTGATGAAAACGGAAGCAATACCACTCAAAATCGAAATACACCAACCGAGAAGTCGCATCGCAAGGGATTTCGCGCCGTATATCTTTTTCCTGTTTTCATCGGTGTTCACATAGGAAAGGATCTGTTCTACGTATTTGTAAAACCTTTCCGCCAGATCTTTTTTAGTAGCATACTTGCCGTTTCCGCATTTAAACAAGCCCTTGAAAAAGATTCTTTTACTGATGTCGCCACCGTCATAATCCTTAACGCGTTCAATTAAAAATTCGGGCTTTCCGAAGCGTTTCTTTTTCTCTATCTGATTGATATTGATATACCCCTCGTTGGCAAGCTCTATCATCAGCGGTATAACGTCTGTTTCAACTGCCGCGCCCTTATACCAATATGCAACGTCGAGACTGCTCATACCCTCCGGAGGATAAAATTCAACGACCTTAACGATTTTTTTATCCTTGCCGTACTTTTTCCAAAGAACGGCCACCGCGATCAGCGCCGCAACGGGAACAAGCACGATCAGCGCGAGCATTGCGTAAAACGCCGCGTAGTTGAAATAGAAATAGCCCTCCGGCAGTTCAAGCCTTACGGTAAAAGCCTGGCGCGGCGCAAGATTTTCAGTAAGCCTTCCGCTTATCTGATGGCCGTTTACGGAATATTCGATATCCGTAACACCCGCCGTGCCGTAATATCCCGCGGAAAAACCGAGCTTTGATTCGTCAAACTCCTTAGGCATATTGATGGTAAAGGTAACGTTTTCAATATTCGTTTCCCAGCCTGTGCCTATGATGTTGTAATAGAGCTCGTCAAATCCTTCGCCGATATCCCTGCCCATAACGTAGGAATAAGAGATCGTGTAATCCTTAGGGCCAATAATGGTAACGTCCCCGTCGCCGATCTGCAAAACGTAATTTCCATCTTCATAATAGGTGTCAACAGGATCGCTGACCTTAACGTTTCTTATTTTCGCTTTGATATTTCCATAAGAGCCATCCTCCCTTTCGATATAATTCGAAACGGGGATGTATCTGAAAATTCCGTGGCTGTACAAATTGAAATACACCGAGATATGCTCCGTAACGTTAAGCACGTTATTCTCCAGCACGTCTATCTGAATATCGTAAGCCGAAATATAATAGTCTCTGCCCGGATATTTCGGCTCATCGAAGTCATCCGCAAACGCCGTAAGGGAGACCGATAAAAGCACCGCAAGCGTTATGGCAAACACAAATACCTTTTTAACGGTTTTCATTAAAATTCCACCTTAACTGCCTGTCTTTCAGCGGCATCATCCACCAAGAACATCTGCTTTCTCTTGAAATGGAACATATTGGCAACGATTCCCGAGGGGAAAACTTCAACCAGATTGTTATACTTTTTAACGATTGCGTTATAATACTTTCTCGCGTTGGCGATATCCTCTTCCGTTTTCTGAAGCTGATTGTTGAGATTCATAAAGTTCTCGTTGGCCTTTAAATCGGGGTATCTTTCAACAACAACGTTGATATTGGCAATGCCTCTTGAAAGCTCCTTGTTTGCCTCGATCTTTTCCTCATCGGACATTCCCTGATAATTCCCGTTTCTTGCGGCGATGACCTTTTCAAGAGTTTCCGCCTCGTGCTTTGCGTAGCCCTTAACGGTGGCAACCACGTTGGGGATAAGATCCCAGCGCTTTTTGAGATAAACGTCCATCGTAGAGAAGGATTCCTCAACGGAGTTTCTGCTTCTTACGAGTGCATTGTAGGTTTTCATTACGTAAAGAGCAATGAGAATTACAATCGCAACGATAACGATTATAGCAATAGTTGTAGGGTTCATATTGATTACCTCTCTTTTTATATATTTACTAATATATTTTACCACATTATTTATAAATAAGCAACAAGGCTTCGGAGCATATTCCCCCGAAGCCCTTGAAATTTAATTCAGATTTATACGCCGGAATAAGCGTTGAAGCCGCCGTCAACGGGAATGCTTACACCCGTGATAAAGCCGCTGTATTCCTCATCGCAAAGGAAGAGCAGCGCGCCGTCCAGTTCCTTTGCTTCGCCGAAGCGCTTCATAGGCGTTGCGGCAAGAATCTTGCCGGTTCGCTCTGTTGGCGAGCCGTCCTTATTCCAAAGGAGATCTGCATTCTGCTTCGTTGAGAAGAAGCCGGGAGCGATAGCGTTAACACGAATACCCATCGGTGCGAAATGAACAGCCATCCACTCGGTGAAATTCTTTACCGCCGCCTTTGCCGCCGAATAAGCGGGGATCTTCGTAAGCGGTCTGTAGGCGTTCATAGAGGTTACCATAACGATGCAGGCATTGCCCTTTTCCACCATATCCTTGGCAAAGATCTGGGTGGGGATAAGCGTACCCAAGAAGTTTAAATTAAAAACAAAGCTGATACCCTGCGGATCAAGATCGAAGAAGGTTTTCACGTTTTCGTCCTTCTCAAGAAGATCGATCTTTTCAAGAGTTTCCTTAGTTGTAGTTCCCTTCGGGTTGTTTCCGCCGGCGCCGTTCAAAAGAATATCGCATTTGCCGAGCTTCTCAACGATGATGTCCCTTGCCTTCTGCATGGATTCGGGCTCTAAAACGTTGCAGGCAACGGCGATAGCCTCGCCGCCATCGGCAACGATTTCATCAGCGCATTTTTGCGCCGCCGCTTCGTTAAGATCAAGCACGGCAACCTTGCAGCCCTGCTGCGCAAGCGTTTTCGCGAACGCGCCGCAAAGCACTCCGCCGCCGCCGGTTACTACGGCTACTCTGCCTTTTAAGCTTTCGTGAATCATTTTTATTTCTCCTTTCTGCTTTTCTCAACGGCTTCCCAAAGTCCGTTGAGATAGCAAACGCCAAGGGCTCTGTCATAAAGGCCGTAGCCCGGTCTCGCAACCTCTCCCCATATCATTCTGCCGTGGTCAGGGCGGATATATCCGTCAAAGCCTGCTTCCTGAAGTGCTTTAACGATCTCATACATATCAAGTGATCCCGCGTTGCTCTCGTGGGAGGTTTCGTTGAACCACTGATCGTTTATGGAAACGTTGCGAAGATGCACGAAATAAATGCGTTCTCCGATGATCGGATCGTTGATGATATCAACCAAATCATTGTTGGGGCTTGCGCCGAGCGAGCCCGTGCAAAGGGTGATACCGTTATATTTGCTGGGCACCATGGTGAGAAGCTTTTTGATCGCTTCCTTGCCTGTGATAATTCTCGGCAGGCCGAAGATCCCCCAGGGCGGATCGTCCGGGTGGATAGCCATTTTAACGTCGCATTCCTCGCAAACGGGCATGATCGCCTCAAGGAAATATTTCAGGTTTTCCCACAGATCGTCGGCGGTTATACCCTTGTATTTCTCGAAAAGCTCCTTGATCTCTCCCATTCTTTCGGTTTCCCAACCGGGCATGGCGTAGCCGTTTGAGTTATCGTCTATCTCGCGGAACATATCCTCGGGGGATTTGCCCTCAACCTGCTTTCCGTCATAGCAAAGGCAGGTGGAGCCGTCGGGAAGGGGCATATAGAGATCGGTTCTCGTCCAATCAAATACAGGCATAAAGTTGTAGCAAATACACTTAACGCCCACCTTGGCAAGATTCCTTATTGAAGTTTTGTAATTCTCGATCAGCTTCTCCCTCGTGGGCAGACCGAGCTTTATATCCTCATGCACGTTTACGCTTTCTATGCACTCCATAGAAAGCCCTGCCGCGGTGATCTCGTCGTACATTTGCTGTACTCTGTCCATCGTCCACGGCTCGCCCGCGGGCAGATCGTGAAGCGCGGGAACAACGCCCACAACGTTGGGGATCTGCTTGATCTGCTCAAGGCTTACGGTATCCAGCTTATTGCCGAACCATCGAAACGTCATCTGCATGAAATTACCTCCTTTATTTTTTATTTCCGTATAATTTTACCATATAATAAGGGCGTTTTCAAGAAATTATTGCTCCTCAAACAAAATTTCCGTTTCCTCGCCTATGTCCTTAATATAGCTGTATTTTCCCGTGATATTGCAATCGTCCTCATTCATCTGCAGGCTCACTTTTTCAGAGATAAGCTCCAAATCCCCCAGTTCCTCGGTTTTTCTTTTTTCAAGCTCCGCTCTTGCAAGGATTTCCAGCTCGCTGTCGCTGAGGAGCAACGTTTGTGAAATGTAGTATCGCGATTTTTCAGTAATTATCCCAACGGGAAGCCTATAGGAATTGATAACGAGATACTCCCTTTCGGCGCTTACATCGGCAGTTCCCTCGTCCTTTTTGAGATAAAGCGGAATTTCCATTCCAAAGAAATAAAGCGTTTTGTATTCCTTATCGTAGGTGTAGCTTTTTTCGGTCTGCCTGCGGCTTACGTTAAGCGTTATGGCGCTCTCCACCTGAGCAAGCACTGTTCCTTTGGCGTGGGCGTAATGATTTTTTTTGTCGATCTCACTTTCCCTGATACCCGAGATAAGCAGGTCTCCCGCCGTCACCGCGTCGCCCTCCTTCACCTCTGCCCATCCGCTGTTCACGGTCAATCGCACTATAACGCCGTCCTGCGATGCTCTGACGTTTGTAACATTTCTCTCAGTCATTTCGGGCTTGTTTACAGTTTCATCTATCTCTATTGACGCGGTAGAGCCTATCTTGTTTATTGATATCCACGCCACGTCCTCAAAATACGCCATGATCGAAATTTCAAGCTGTTCCTTGTCTACGCTACCCCATCGCGTGCCCACGCTGAAGCCGTTTTGCGCAAGATAATCAACTATCTTAACTTCAGTAACTCTATTATTTCCCGTAACGGTGATATTCCACACAAACCCGCCCATAAAGGAAATGAAAAACAGGAAAAAAACCGCACCCGCAAAAAGCCCCCACCTGTTATTCAGCGGAGACAGCAGAAACGGCAAGCCCTTTCTTTTCATTATTTTTACTTTTCCGCCGTGGGCAAAGGCTATTTTATGAAGACGCTTGTAAGTTTTTATTTTCGTTTCGGCAAGAAGTTCTTCGCCCCTTGTGCAGAGGTTTTTCAAATTTATTCCCGAACGGTAGCAGTCGTTTATAAAATCCTCTTTGAAGCCGCCGCTGTAGCTGAATTTAACGTATCCTAAAAGCCAGCGGAATAATCTAATCAGCATCTGAAAAATCCACGCTGAGGATCACTCCCTGCACCACGGCGCCCTGCGGCGTAAAGGAATTAATATGAAGATCCTCGCCGTTAAAGGTAACGGCGCGCTTTCCGATATTCAGCTTGATTTTATCGGAGGAATATTCAATTATGGATTTAAGGCCGTCCACCACACATTCAAAATTGCCGATCATTTCAAGATGCGGCTCGCCGGTGTAATATTCGATCGGGAAATCGGTCAGCTCACGCAAAGAAAATTTTTTCATAAAATCACCATTAATTTATATGAATTTAATAGGTGGTATTATGAAAATAAAAAAAGAAAGTATAGAGCTGATAATTCTTGTATTTATTGCGATCCTGCTGATCGCCTTTTCGGCGGACGCTAAAAACGGCGCAAAGCACGGGCTTGATATGGCTGCTCAGGTAATGATCCCCGGGCTTCTTCCTCTTTTAACGATATTCAATCTCATATCTAAAACGGAATCCGTCAGACTGATCCAGAACCTTCTCGCACCCTTTACGGAAAAGGTACTTCGGCTTCCGAGGGCAGCGGGTTCGGCAATAGTTTTCGGACTCGTCGGCGGATACCCCACCGGAGCGATCCTCACGGAAAGTCTCTACGCAAACGATGATATAGATGAAAAAACGGCGAAGCGGCTTTTGAGCTTTAACGTAAACGGCGGCGTAGGCTTCATAATAACCGCCGTGGGAACGATCGTTTTAAAAAGCGAGCGGGCAGGTATATTGCT
Organism: Eubacterium sp.; assembly: GCA_022511205.1. Classification (GTDB taxonomy): domain Bacteria; phylum Bacillota; class Clostridia; order Oscillospirales; family Acutalibacteraceae; genus Eubacterium_R. The sequence continues at coordinate 31,541 of JAFLRY010000005.1, forward strand.
CTTTGCCTCAACCACTCTTGCGGCACTGCTGATCGCTTTTGTTACGTCTTTTCGCTATGAAAAAATCAGCCGCTCCCACGCGGGATATTCGGCTCTGCCACTCGGAGAAGCACTCAACGTCTCTACCCAAAGCTCCGTTCACGCCGTGTTAAACGTTTCGGCATACATAATCCTGTTTTCCGCCGTTTTCGGTGTAGTTAAAATACCCGAACCGCTTCTGCCGCTCATTGAAATTACAGGCGGCATCGTTGATAATTACAGGCTTTTTTCACTGCCCGAGATCGCCTTTTTGCTGTCATTTTCAGGGCTATGCCTGCATTTTCAGCTGCTTTCAATTATCAAAAAACTCAAAATGAGTTATTTCGAATTTTTCGCTTGGCGAATTCTTCACGCCCTGTTTTCTTACGGAGTATGCTTTCTGCTTTTGCAGGTATTTCCAACGGAGATTTCCGTTTTCTCAAACTCTGCCCAGAGTGTTGCCGTTCCCTTCAGCCTGAACCTGACCCTCTCTGCCCTGATGATAATAGGCTGCGCCGTTATCGTGCTCGATATCGAGAGTAAAAAGCGAAAATGTTGAGCAAGCCAAATATGCCAAACCCGCAAACAGATCACTGTTTGCGGGTTTTCTTTTTATTCTTTTACATTCTATCAAAGCCGAGGAAGCGAGTGCCTTGGAACGTGAGCTTTCCGTAATCGCCCTCTACCAGCATGGCGTATTCAAAGCTTTTAACATGGAATTCGATCCTGTCGCCGCTTTCTACCTGAAAGGTAACATAATAGCTTGTTGAGGTGGTCATATGCATTGCGCCGTTGCCGTCGGTATGGTGATTGTGAGAAACCTGTGTTCTTTTCGCCACCACCGTTGCGTCAACCGTCAGCCGTGGGGAGTTGTTGTTTTTATTCCATTGAGCAATCCCCTTCACTGCTGTAAAGATGAATGTGCCTATTACTAAAGCAAATACGATATAAAACATAAATCTCATATTCATCACAACCTTTATATTTTATTATACATTAAATAAAGCGCAAAGCTCCGTGAGATCATTTACAGTATGATCGGGAAATTCGAGAAGACTTTGGGGAGTTGCATATCCGCCTAAGCCCTGCTTTATCCAAATTGTTTTCATTCCTATTTCGTTGGCGGGGACGATATCGTTATCGAGCCTGTCCCCCACCATAACGGCATTCTTCGGATCGCAATTCGCCTTTTTAAGCGCTCTGAAAAATATCTCTTTATCGGGCTTTGCTACACCCTCCTCCGCCGAGGCGATGACAACATCGAAATACTTCAATATGCCCCATTCCTCAAGGCGTTTTTCCGAACCCAAGGACTGATTTGCGATTATTCCCAGCTTATATCCTCTTTCAAAAAGGCTTTTTAACACCACTTCAGTTTCAGGATAAAGCTCTTCCAATTCCTTGCGCCACTTTGCCAGTGTCAAGTTAAAATACTTTACAGCTTTATGGTCTCCCTTTTTGTTCTGCTTGGAGTATTCGATAACCTTATTTTCAAATTCTTCGTAGCTGATATCAGTATCTTTCACCGTTTCGGTATAGCGCGCCTTGTAACATTCCGTTTCGTCAACAAGCGTTGATCCTATATCGAAAAATATCCACCCAATTTGGCTTAATAAAGCCAATTTCTCTGCTTTATCCGCAAATTTTGAAACATACTTTTTCAGCGCCGCAACGTCTCTTGCCTGTAAAAATTTCTGTTGATTGCTGCGTGAATTTTGATTAAAGATAAGACCGATTACTTTTTCAAGAGAATGCCATTGCACCTCGGTTTTGTTCTGAATTTCAACATCTGTAAAGTGCTGCGCCTTTACATCATTTCCAACCTTTACAAAGTAATAATAGGAGTATTGCGTGTAGTCACAATGGGCTCGATTCTCATAAATACAACCGATTTCCTCGATCTTTTCACAGGTACAGCCCGTTTCCTCCATAACCTCGCGCCTGAGGGCTTCAAGTCTATCCTCGCCGTCCTCAATACCGCCGCCCGGGAGTGAATAGTGATCAAATTTTTTCGCGTATATAACGGCGTATTGACCTTTATCATTTTTCAAAACCGCCCTTGCCGTGTATCTCGGCTCAGCGTTCGATAAGCAATCAGTGCCCAAAAGATCCTTATCAGTTATTTTGCAAATCAATTCCATATTTCAGTCCTCAAAATATTTCGCAAGCGGGAAGCGGTCGAAAAAGTCGATATGCTTCTGCATCGTATTTGAAAAAAAGGCGATGATATGGCCGTTGAATATCGCCATTATGATCGTGCCGTAGCTTATGGCTATGAACTTTTGGAACAGGGCAAGCGACAACACTACCGACAGGATAAGCATTGAAAAATCAAATCCCAATTTCCACTTTCGCATATCGAGCTTTTTCTCGTGACCCACCACGCGCACGAAAAAGTCATAAGCGCAGGGCGCGAGATATGTATTGAAGAAAAACGCTACCGCCAAAGAGGTTAGAAGCATACCGAGAATTAAAAGCGGAATGCGGACGAAAAGGCTATCGGCAGGAATAAACCCGGTAACGTAAACGGCGAAATCAAGTATGAAGCCGTAAACTACCGCTGTGAGGAAAGACGTGAGGTAAGAAAGCCTCGCTTTTTTTATAATAACGCACATTAAAATCAAAAACAGCGCCTGAAAAAGATATTCTGTTGTTCCGTAGCTGATAATGCCTATCTTTTGGCTGATTATGTAGGCAGGCGCCGCCACCATGGACATACCGAGATTTGCCCTTACTGTAAAGGCAACGGCGAATGGCATTATCAAAAGCCCCAGCAAATACGCCATTTCCCTTGACATCTTTATTTTCTTCATTCTTTCTCTTATTACCCTTTGAAAATATTTTAAGGAGCGATCTGCGTCGCTCCTTAACTATTATACATTATAACAAATTCAAATTCAAGCTATGCAGGCACTTCACTTGGAAAAACATGCTCCTTGACTATTCCCAAAAGCTCCCTCGTGTAATACGTTAAAAACGTGTACAGCGACGAATGACTGCAATGGGAATGGAAGCTGAGCCCCACCCTATCACAAAAGAGCTTTGCCCTGTATTCATGGAACTCGTTTGTAACGATCACCACTTCGGTAGACAGTCCGTTTTCTTCAATGATCTTGCCTGAAAAGGCAATGTTTTCCATCGTATTCGTTGATTTATCTTCTTTATACAGTCTGCTCTTATCTATGCCCATATCTGTAAGCACGTTTTCCATACATTGGGCTTCGCTGATGGCCTCGTCAGAGCCCTGACCGCCTGAGAGAATGGCAACGGCATCGGGATTTTCATTAAGATATTCCGCCGCCGCCTTGCATCTGTCATACAGATATTTGCTGGGAACAGTACCGTTCACTTTACAGCCCAAAACGATAACGGTTTGAGCGCCCTCGTCCGTCTTATATTCGGAATACTTTACCAAATTAAAAGAGAACGGAATGACGATAACGGCAAGCATCAGCGCCACAAAGGTGAAAACGCCGTACTTGAAGCCTGCCGGAATTTTATCACAATAAAACCCGAAAAGTATCATAAGCACAGAGCCCACTATTCCAAGGGCGTTCCCAACGTTGAAAATACCTGCCGCAAGGGGCGCGAGATACCATAAAAGAAGTATGAAACCGAGAGATAATAATATGAATTTCAATACCTTATTTCCCCTACTTAATTTTTTCATAAGCAATTTTAACCGCGATTATAACGGCAATTATCAGCGCTGCCATTATATAAGGAGTCGGTGCTGCCCCTATGAAAAAATCGATCACTCTCGCTGTAAACGCAAAAGGAAACAAAATTAAGACCACTGAAAGAAGCAGACCCTTTTTCCCCGCAATGTGAACCAGTTCGCTTTTTTCATATGAGATCTCGAGCCTTGTAACGCCGATTGTGAAGATAAGCCCGGCCGCTATTTCGGCAACCAAAGAAATCGCTGAAAACATGATCTCCCAATGGTTGTAAAAGAGGATCTTAAACGCCCATATGCAATAGATTTCATAGAACGTTCCCAGCAGAGCGGCAAAAACGCCGAAGAAAAGCGCGATAACGTAACAAATTTTAAAGAAATTGAGAAGATTATCCTTATTCTTTATCTCCGTTATTTTGAAGTCCGCCACGACTTCCCTTACCGCCTTTTCCCCTGCCAGAAGCTCGTCAACGCTAACATCCAGCGCCTCGGCAATATCGGGAAGGATCGTAATATCGGGATAGCCGTCGCCGTTTTCCCATTTGGAAACCGTTCGGTTGCTGACGCTTAATATCTCCGCGAGGGTAGCCTGCGTGTAGCCTTTTTCCTTTCTCAGGGCGGCAATGAAACCGCCTGTTTTCTTTGAATCCATATTATCACCTCGCCCTAACCTTAACCTGAATATGGGTTCTTGTTCAATGAACTGCCTTTAGAAAAAGTCCACGAAGCGTGGAAATTCGGCGGTTTTCACCTAAAAATGAGGGATTTTCCGTAATTTTTCCGATTATTCTTTAACAAGGCTTTTTAAAAGAGCAATTTCTCTTGCGTAGCCGTCAAGCTCGTTGGGAGTTTCAAGAAGCATCGGCAGGTCTCTTAAATATTTATTGTTTACGATATTATCAAAGGTTTTAGTGCCAATAAAGCCTTCGCCTATCTTTTCATGACGATCCTTGCGAGCGCCGATAGGATTTTTACTGTCATTAATATGAAGCGCTTTTAATCTGTCTATGCCGATGACTTTGTCAAACTCCTCAAGAACGCCGTCAAGATCGTTGATAATATCATAGCCGCCGTCGCTGACGTGGCAGGTATCAAGGCAGACGCCGATTTTATCCTTGAGCTCAACTCCATCTATAATACGGCGAAGCTCTTCAAAGCTGCCGCCCACCTCTGAGCCCTTGCCAGCCATAGTTTCAAGGGTTACTGTAGTGGTCATATCCTCAAAAAGTACGGTGTTGAGCGCGTCACAGATAAGCGCGATACCCGTATCCGTTCCCTGACCAACATGAGAACCCGGGTGAAAATTATAAAGCATTCCGGGTGTATATTCCATTCGCCTCAAATCGTCCGCAAAGGTTTCGATGGCAAATTTTCTCGTTTCCGCTTTATCGGAACAGCAATTAAGGGTGTACGGCGCGTGGGCAAGCATCTGCCCAAAGCCCACCTCTTTTGATTTTTCAAGGAAGGTTTTTACGTCTTTTTCATCTATATCCTTTGCTTTGCCGCCTCTCGGATTTCTCGTGAAAAACTGAAAGGTGTTTGCGCCTATGGACAGCGCCTCCTCCAGCATATGAGTATAGCCCTTTGACGCGCTTAAATGCGCTCCGATCAACATACGGTTATCTCCTTTATTATAAGTTTGCTATTTATTATTAGCCGCATTCTGCTCCGCCGCAATAGCCTCTTCGGCCTTGCCGCTCATTATGTATTCGAGCAGATCGGCAACGGCGCCGCGGTTGCAATGGCAGGCTTCAAATTTGCAAAGCTTGTGTATCGCCTTAGGGGCCTGACCGGCGCAGGCGGGAAGTCCAACGGTTTTAAGCATATCATAGTCGTTATAATAATCACCGATAGCCGCAATATGGCTTCTGTCTATTCCGATGCTGTTTGCAAGCTGCATAATGCCTACGCCCTTGTGGGTTCTGCGAGCAAGCATTTCAATGGTATAAGGCGATGAAGCCATAAAGTTTACCTCGTGTCTTACGTCCGAACGGTCTATAAGGCGGCGAAGGGAATCGATCGTTGTGGGGAAGCCCCAGAAGATAACCTTCATCCAGCCCTCAGTCGGTACTTCGTCAACGCCGGCAATGCGGTAATGCGCCTTATCTATCTTCATAGTGCTTTTTCCAAAAAGTCCGCTTTTCACAATATAAACGTAGTCATCAAAATAGACGCCGATATCAAGGCTTTTAAATATCTCGCTGTAATTCTCAATAACGCGGCGAACAAAATTTTGCCCCGCTTCTCCTATCGTTGAGCGCCATACCATTTCATTTTTGGAAAAATCATATAAACCCGCGCCGTTGAGCACAATGGCAGGCTGATTGCAAATAACCCTATCGTAATTGCGCTTCAGGCTTGAAGTGAGTCTACCCGAAGCAAGAGTAAAGTTGCCTCCCAAATCAGTAAATTTTTTTATAGCCGCATAATTTCTTTCGGGAAGCTGCCGGAGCTTGTTATTAAGAGTTCCATCTATATCCGAAACCACAAGCCAGTTTTCAAAGGTTTTTTCCAATTCTGTCACTCCTTTCGTTTGTAATAATTATACCTATATATATTGTTTGTCAAGCTTATTTAAAAAATCGGTGAAATAATCCGGGAGCGGGCTTTCAAATTCAAGCCATTGCCCCGTTTTCGGATGAACGAACCCGATATGCTTTGCGTGAAGACACTGACCGTTTAAGCCCTTTTGAACCTTTTTCGGGCCGTACACCTCATCGCCCGCAACGGGATGACCGATATACGCCATATGCACCCTTATTTGATGAGTCCTGCCCGTTTCAAGCACACATCTTAAATGAGTAAAATCGCCGTAGCGTTTTATAACCTCATAATGGGTAACGGCATTTTTGGAGTTTTTATAGATGACCGCCATTTTTTTGCGTTCCTTCGGATGCCTGCCGATGGGCTGATTCACCGTTCCCCTATCCTCTTTCACGTTTCCGTGAACGACGCACTCGTATGCCCGCTCAAAGGAATGCTCCTTTATCTGCTTCGCAAGCCCCGCGTGGGCAATATCGTTCTTTGCAACGATCAGCAAGCCTGAAGTATCCTTATCTATTCTATGAACGATTCCCGGCCTGATAACGCCGTTTATTCCACTAAGAGAATTTCCACAATGGTATAGTAACGCATTCACAAGCGTTCCGTCATAATTCCCTGCCGCGGGGTGGGTCACCATTCCCTTTGGCTTATTCACCACCAGCAGATCCTTATCCTCATAAACGATATCAAGAGGGATATCCTGCGCGGTTGCCTCAAGGGGCTTTGCTTCAGGAATCTGAATAACGATTTTATCGTTTTCCCTGCATTTGTAGTTTTTTGAAACAACTTTAAAATTTACAGTAACGCCGCCCTCTTCGATGATTTTAGCGGCGGCGGAGCGAGAAATATCATGGCCCGATTCGCTGATAAGCTTATCGATCCTAACTCCATCCCCATCTGAAGGAACGGTTATTATTAATGCGTCACTCATCTTTATTCTCCTTTTTGAACATATCAAGGACAAAATAAGCAACTAACGAAACAGCTCCGAGGGTAACGGCGCTGTCCGCAATATTGAAAACGGCAAAGTTCATGAAAACAGGCTCAATAAAATCAATAACAAAGCCGTAAAGCACACGGTCTATCAGATTCCCGATACCGCCGGCAACGATAACGCCAACACTCCAATAGAGCCAAAGGGGCTTGCATCTGTTGCTGAACATATACCAAAGCGCACCGCCGCAGGCAATCACAGTTACTACAATGAATATCCACCTTGCACCTGTGAAAAGCGAAAATGCCATGCCTGTGTTTTCCGCATAATTGAACTGAACTACGCCTTTTATAAAGGTAATTATCGTGCCGTCCGAAAGATATTTCTGCGCCAAAAGCTTTGTTACCTGGTCAAAAGCGACAATTAAAATTATCATTACAGAACACCATATATGCTTCTTCTTATGCAAAAATATCCCTCCTTTTCATAGCCTGCCCACCGCAAGCCAATTTAAAGCTTAAGGGGCAGGAAGCCTGCCCCCTTTTCGTAAATCTATTAATCAAGTTCAGCCATTACTGCCGCGCAGTGAGAGCAAAGGTGCGGATGATCGCTGCTTTCACCAACGGTTGTGGAGAATTTCCAGCAACGCTCGCACTTTTCACCGTCCGCCTTTGAAACGGAAACGGTAAGTCCCTCTACCTCGCCAATATGGCTCTGTTTCTCTTCAACGACCTCAACAGCGGAGGTGATGAAAATTTCCGGAAGCTCTGCTTCAACGGACTTAAGGAAAGCGTAAAGCTCGCCCTGAGCGCCGAGGATAACCTTCGCCTCAAGCGATTTACCGATCTTCTTTTCGTTTCTCGCAAGCTCCAGCGCCTTCTGAACGTCAACACGAACAGCGTGGATCTTTTCCCACTTATCCATAAAGGCTTCATCGGTTTCAATGAAATCAGCCTGCGGGATCTCGTTAAACAGCGGAGACTCCGTATTTCTCGACTTATCGTGGGGCATAAACTGCCAGATCTCGTCCGCTGTAAAGGCAAGGATCGGGGTCAACAGAAGCGTTAAGGAATCAAGAATTTTGTAAAGCACCGTCTGCGCCGCGCGGCGAGTTGCCGAAGCGGGAAGCGAGGTGTAAAGTCTGTCCTTAAGCACGTCAAAATAGAAGTTACTCATATCGACTACGCAGAAATTGTGGAGCGCGTGAGCCGCAGTATGGTATTCGTAAACCTCGTATCCGCCGCGTGCGGTAGTGATGACCTCGTCAAGCTTCATAAGAGCGTATTTATCAAGCTCCTCAAGCTTATCGTTTTCAACCATATCCTTATCGGGATCGAAATCGTAGAGATTTCCAAGGCAGAAACGGGCGGTATTTCTGATCTTTCTGTAGTTATCAGAAAGCTGTTTCAAAATTTCGGGGCTGATGCGGATATCGGCGTGATAATCCGAAGAAGCGACCCAAAGGCGAAGAATATCAGCGCCGTACTGCTCAATGATATCCTGGGGATCAATGCCGTTGCCGAGGGATTTAGACATCTTCTTGCCTTCGCCGTCAACAGTCCAGCCGTGGGTGATGATCTGCTCAAAGGGCGCTCCGCCGCCGCCTGCTACTGAAGTGAGCAGTGAGGACTGGAACCAGCCTCTGTACTGATCCGCGCCTTCAAGATAAACGTCAGCGGGCTTCTTCAGGTAATCGCGCTTTCCGCAAACGGAAGCGTGAGTTGAGCCTGAATCGAACCAAACGTCCATAATATCGGTTTCTTTAGTGAAGCCCTTAGCTTCGCCGCAGTGGGGGCATTTGAAGCCTTCGGGGAGGAAGTATTCGGCATCGTGGGCATACCAAGCGTCCGAACCCTCCTTGCCGAAAATCTCGGCTACCTTCATCATTACGTCGTTATCAATAATTTCTCTGCCGCAATCTTTGCAGTAAACAACGGGGATCGGCACACCCCATTTTCTCTGGCGGGAAATACACCAGTCGGCGCGCTCTCTGATCATAGACTGCAGTCTATCCTTACCCCATTCAGGGAACCATTTAACGCTTTCGGAAGCCTCAATAGCGGCATCCTTAAAATCATCTACAGAACAGAACCACTGGGAGGTAGCGCGGAAAATAACGGGCTTATGACATCTCCAGCAATGTGGATACTGGTGAACGATCTTTTCGAGCGCGAAGAGATTTCCCGTTTCCTCAAGATGCATTGCGATGGGCTTGTTTGCCTCTTCGGTGGAAAGTCCGGCAAATTGACCTGCTTCCTTTGTTAAGTGACCAGTTGCGTCAACAGGAACGATAACGGGGATCTCAGGATAATTCTTGCAGACAACGAAGTCCTCAACACCGTGACCGGGAGCGGTATGAACGCAGCCCGTACCGCTTTCCAGCGTAACGTGATCACCAACGATAACAAGGGAGGTGCGGTCAATAAACGGATGCTGACATTTCATATATTCAAGCTCTGAGCCTCTTACGATGCCGCAGGTCTCATAAGCCTCAGTTCCTCTCGCTTTCATAGCGGAAGCAACGAGATCCGTTGCCATAACGTAGTATTCGTCACCGCTCTTAACGAGGGAATATTCAAAATCAGGGCCAACGCAGATCGCCACGTTGGCGGGAAGCGTCCAAGTGGTGGTAGTCCAGATCACGAAATAGGTTTTCGCAAGATCGGCGCCCATGGCGGTCAAAATACCCTTATCGTCAGTTACGTTGAACTTAACGTAGATAGAATGGCAGGGATCCTCGGCGTACTCGATCTCCGCTTCCGCAAGGGCGGTGTTGCAATCCGCGCACCAATAAACAGGCTTTAAGCCCTTATAAATATAGCCCTTAGATGCCATTGAGGCGAAAACCTTGATCTGCTCCTCCTCAAAGTCCTTCGTGAGGGTGATATAGGGATTATCCCATTCGCCGATAGCGCCAAGACGCTTGAAGCCCTCGCGCTGAAGATCAACGAAGCCCAGCGCCGTATCGCGGCAAATTTTGCGAAGCTCAAGATCTGAAATATTCGTTTCGGCAGAGATGTTCGCCGCCTTTCTCGCCTTAAGCTCGGTGGGAAGGCCGTGGGTATCCCAACCGGGAACGTAGGGAGATTTGAAGCCCGTCATATTCTTATATCTAACGATAAAGTCCTTAAGGGTCTTGTTGAGCGCATGACCGATATGGATAGGGCCGTTTGCATAGGGCGGTCCGTCGTGAAGCACGAAAAGAGGCTTGCCCTCGTTGTGCTTCATAAGCTGAGCATACTGATCGTGCTCATACCATTTTTTGAGGATTTCGGGCTCTCTCTGAGGCAGTGAAGCTCTCATGGGGAAGTCCGTTTTCATCATGTTTAAAGTGTCTTTATAGTCCATTACAGAAGTCTCCTTTATGCGAAAATCGATTCCGCATAGATAATATGTATATTCATTAAATTTTATTTCTTTTTCTTTTTAAAGAAGCCGCGGAATTTCAGATCGTCGTCATCATCGTCAACCTCAAAATCATCGGGAGGGATCAGGCTGAGCTTCTCGCTCGTTCTTGTTTCCGTATGCTTTACGTTAAAAAAACTTTCAAAGGGAAGTCCGTCGCCGTCAGCAGCCTTTGCGGGCTCCATTTCAGGCTCTTCCGTGATCTCAGCAACGGGACGACCTTCTATCGGCGTGATTTCATCGGCAGTAAAAGCATTGATCGCCGACTTAACGTCATTGCCTTTGATCGGAGACGTTAAATCGGTGAGTTCCTTGATCTCTTCGATCTCCTCTGCCTCTTCCGCTTTTTTCGCCTCTTTGATTTCTTCGGCTTTTTTCGGTTCTTTTACCTCTTCGATCTCTTCGGCCTTTTCAACTTCCTCAGGAGTTTCGACCGCTTCGACTTTTTCAGTTTCCTCAGGGGCTTCCGCCGCTTCGGGCTTTTCGGCTTCCGCAGAGGGTTCTGCCTCTTCGGGCTTCTCCGGTTCTTTTGCCTCTTCGATTTCTTCCTTCTCTTCGGCTTTATCCTCTTCGATTTCTGCAGTTACCTCTTCCTGCTGTGCGGGGGCTTCCTCTTCCACAGGCTCAGGCTCTGCTTCAGGCTCTTCCTGGGCGGCAGGCTGAGCCTCGCCATCATCAGCCTTTTCAGCAGGCACAACAATATCGATCACGCCGGACTTCAGCTCCTTAAGTCTCTCAAGCTCCTGCTCGTAAAGGGAAACGAGATTTGCCTTAAAGGCTTCCGACTCGCTCTTCAGGATAGAAGCAAGACTTTCGTGGCGTTCCTTCTCCTCTTTAGCCTTTGAGATAAGCTCGTTTGAGGTTGCCTTAACCTGATTCATAATATCATTAGCGGCATTCTTGGCGTTGCTTAAAATGCCGTCTGCCTTCTCCTGAGCCTCGGAAGCAATGGCGTTCGCCGCCTCCGTTTTCTCCTTCGTGAGCTTGGCAACGTAATCACGGGCGTCTGAGATAAGCTTCTCAGCCTTTTCCTTAGCGGTCTTTGTGATCTCGCCGGCGGTTTTCTGAGCAGAAATAAGCGCCTCTTTTATAGTGTCCTCTTCTTCTCTGTATTCCACGATTTTGTTTGCAAGGATCTCCATTTTTCTATAGATCTCTTTGTTTTCCGCGTAAAGGGCGGCATAAGACTGAGCGATCTCTTCAATAAACGCGTTCGTCTCTTCTATATCGTAACCGTTAGCCGATGTACGAAGCCTTTTTTCTTTGATTTGATTAGGTGTTAACATATTCTTCCCCTCCAAAAATATTACATAAACATACCGTTGTGCTCAAGCTCATCAAGAATATCGTCTCCAAGCACGTCAACGTTATAAGGCGTTATGATATACGTACTGTTGGCCACTCTCCTGACTGAGCCCTCAACCGCATAGGCAACGCCGCTTAAAAAATCCAGCATTCGTCTTGCGATCTCACGGTTTGTTGATTCCAAATTAAGAACGACTGTGCGCTTCGCTTTCAGATTATCGGCGATGCTCTGAGCCTCGCTGAACTGCTCGGGCTTTACAAGAACCACCTGCACCTGCGCCGTTGTGTGAATATTAACAACCTTATCCGAATCCGAACGGAATCGGTGAAGTCTTTCGGTTTTTTCTTCCCTGGGAACGCTTACCTCTCTGGTCTGCCTTCTTTGCCTTGAGGCATGGGGTACTTCAAAATCAGAAGAGGTATCTCCGTAGAAATCATCAAAATCATCCTCAGGTCTCTCTTTGAAGATGTCGGAAAACTTGTCCAAAAAGCTCATATTCTATCCTCCTAAAAGTATTTTCTTGCGCCAAAGATGGCCGAACCTACTCTGACGATATTTGATCCCTCAGCAACAGCGGCTTCAAAATCGCCGCTCATTCCCATAGACAAAATATCCATATCTACATTATCTATTTTTTTCGCTTTAATGTCAATGAAATATTGCCTCATTTCGGCAAAATAACGGCGCGCCTCGTTTTCGTTTTCACAAATCGGAGGTATCGTCATAAGACCTTTTATCTTAATTCCGCCAAGCGGCGCGATCTCACAAAGTGCCTGCTCCAGTTCCTCGATATAAATGCCGCTCTTGCTTTCCTCTTTGCCGATATTCACTTCAATAAGGCAATCGGTAACAAGCCTCTTGGCCAGCGAGACCTTTGATATTTCCTTTGCCAGCTTGAGGGACGAAACGGATTCTATCATATCCACCTCGCCAACGATCTGGCGAACCTTATTCGTTTGAAGATGGCCGATAAGGTGGCGCTCAACGCCCTCTAAATTCAGCTCGTCTTTCTTGCCAAGATACTCCTGAACTCTGTTTTCACCGATTAGATCGGCGCCAAGCTCAATAGCCGCGTTTATGTAAGCGGGCTCAACCGTTTTCGTAACGCACATCAGGCGAACGTCATTTTCGCTTCTGCCCGCCTTAACGGCGCTTTCGCGAACCTGATCGAGAACCCTTTTGTAATTCTCTCTGACTGAATTCAATCTTTCCTCATTAAGCAAAAACTTTTCCGTCTTTAACATCCTTTCCGCGAATTATTATTTCATCATACAGCTTGATCCCGTTTTTAACGTCAGGATCGTTATAGCTTAAAATAACGTAATCCTCTCCTGTATAGAGAATATCGGCTTTTCTCCATTTCGCTATGTTGGAAACAAGCGCGTAAACGCCGGTTTCACCGTCAAGATCGTGAACGGCAGAGGAGCTCATTTTTATTCCCGTATAAGCTTTCAGCCTGATCTCAATATCCTCAACACGCATTGAGGATATCTCGCTGTTCATCTCATTGCAGGATAAAACGAGAAGCGTTTGCGTATCTCCGAGAGACACGTTTGCTCCGCTCACCAGCTTGCAACTGAATGTTTTATTTGCCGATTTCACGTAAACGTCTAAATTATTTCCGTTTTTAAGGCCGATAACGTCCTCGGCATCTACGATACAGCACAGATACCAAACGTAGCTTCTTATTATTTTTCCGCTCCCGAGAACCGTTCCTTCGGCGGAATTTGCCTTAGCGAGATAGCTGTTGAAGGTGTCCATATCAAGCTCCTTAACCAAGGAATAATCAAAGGCATCCTCGCAGCCGTCCGTATATTTTGAATAATAACCTGATTTTTCAGCTGTTATGTAACCGGTCGGCTTGCAGGCGCTGATATTGATCGCTTCGATTTTATCGTTGAGCTCCTGAAGTACCGTTGAAAAATCTATTTGGTCGCCTATCAAAAGAGATCTTTTCGTAAAGCCGTCATTCAAGCTATAAGAATAGTTCTGCGCTCCTTGAGCATCGCCGCGCGCGGCGGAACGAATAAAACCGTTAACGTCGGAAACGATCCCGCTTTCGAGCCTCTCTACATCCATAACGCTGCCTACGGCTACATTTACCATATCAATATAGTATTGGCGTTCCCGCTCAAGCTCCAGATAATTTGAATACTGCTGGGCGTTTTCGGAAGAGGAAAAAAGCATTGCGATGCTTCCCCCTGCGGCAACCTTTTCACCGTTTGATACGGTGGCAACGGCAACGCCGTCTCCTGAGGCCGCCTGCTTCTCATCTCTGATAATGAGAGCCTGCGTGTTAACAGTATCGTAAACCGTGGCAACGTATGCCGTTTGCGTTTTCAGGCTAACGTTTAAAACGCTGAAGCACTGAATAGCAACAAACGCCAAAATAGCCAGCACTATCGCCGCCATAACGATATTCTGCTTCGAGTTATTTGATTTTTGCTTTTTATCAGCCATTCAAAAATTCCCTGCTTTTTTTAACGGCGGCGGATACGATATCCTCCTCATCGGCGTAAATCCAAACCGCGTTTTCTCTTTTTTTAAACCACGTCAGCTGCCTTTTGGCATAGTGGCGCGTTTCCTTTTTTAAATTCTCCGCCGCTTCTTCGAGGCTTATCTCGCCTTCGATGCAGGGCTTCAATTCCTTATGCCCGATTGCCTGGGCGGAGGTTTTCCCCGAGCCTTCAAGGCAGTGCTTTGCTTCATCAAGCAGCCCGTTTTGAAGCATTAAATCAACTCGGCGGTTTATCCTGCCGTAAAGCGTTTCTCTGTTTTTATACCCCACAACGAAGTATAAAACCTCGTACGGCGATTCCTCAAGCCGCGATTCCTTATTCTGGCTGCTCTTTGTTTTGCCTGAGGAATAATATATCTCCAGAGCCCGCGCGACCCTTGTTTTATTATTTTTGTGAATTTTCTCCGCCGCCGCCGGGTCTATTGCAACAAGCTCATCATACAGCTCGTCTATATCCTTTTTCATCAGGCGCTCACGAAGCTCAAAATCCGTATCAGCCTGAACGAATTTGATATTATCAATAAAACTGTCTATGAAAAGCCCCGTGCCGCCAACGATTATCGGAACGTTTCCCCTTTCGGTTATATCGCCGACCGCCTTTTCGGCGAGAGCGCAGAAATCCGAAACGGAAAAAACTTCATCTCTGTTCAGAAATTCCACAAGATGATGAGGAACTTCGCTCTTTTCCTCAGGTGTGGGTGCGGCGGTGGCAATGCTCATATCCTTGTAGATCTGCATTGAATCGGCGGAAATTATCTCGCCGCCAACTGCCTTTGCAAGCTCGATCCCAAGCGCCGTTTTGCCGCTTGCGGTAGGGCCTGCTACAACTATCAGCTTCGTTTTCATCATTGTATTCTTCCAAACTGTTTTTCAAGTTCATATTTTGAGATCTTTATCATAACGGGCCTGCCATGGGGGCAATAGCGGATATCCGACATTGAAAGCAGTTTTTTCACGAACAGCTCTCTTTCCTGCGGAGAAGTATAGTCCCCGCCCTTAACCGCGCTTCTGCAGGCGGTGGAATGGAATATCCAATCCATTTTATCCGGCTCGATATCGGTTTTATGCTCTAAAAGCTTTTGGGCTATTTCAATGATAAGGTCTTTTACGTCTGCGCCGTCAAGCATTGCGGGGGTTTCACGCACGATCACAGAGGTATTGCCGAAATCCTCGGCATCAAAGCCGCATTTCGAAAGAAGCTCTAAATTCTCAAGTATAGCGCCGTATTCCTCCGGCGCGAGCTTTACAGCCGTGGGAGACAGAAGGATCTGCGAGTTGATCACGGTCTGCGCCTTTAATCGCTCGTAATTCATTCTTTCGTGCGCCGCGTGCTTGTCTATATAATAAAGATCGTTTTCGATTTCAACGATTATGTATGTCTTGAACGCTTCGCCAACAATTTTGAAATCGGGAATTTCTTCTTTTTCCTCTGCAGGTTGCTCAGGCTCTTCAAATTCGATATCGATCGGCTCTTTTTCTTTAAACCGCTTTTCTACTTCGATCGATTTGTTTACGGTGATAGAAACATCCGCCTTTTCCTCTTCAACGGGATTTACCATATCCATTTTAACAGGCGGTCTGCTCGCTTCAAGCCTCCACGGATTCGCTTCATCGTTCATTGAAAACCTTATCTGCTTCGGCTTTTCCTCTTTTTTGAAGAAATCGATCTTTGCGGAATAGGTCTGCTGAGCCTTTGCGGGAGCGCTTTTTACGCCGAGATCAGGAAATTTACCCTCTTTAACGGTATTCTGATTCTCAATAGCCGTCTTTACTCCGTAATAGATCAGATTGAATACGGGGCGCTCGTTTACGAAGCGCACCTCGATCTTTGCGGGATGAACGTTCACGTCCACAAGCTTCGGATCGATTTCAAGGTTTAAAACGCAGGCAGGAAATTTGCCTGTCATTATGGAATTTTTATACGCCTGCTCCAGCGCCGCCATAGCAGTTGCGCTCTTAACGAATCTGCCGTTTATGAAGAAAAACTGCATCGCCCTGCTTTTGCGGGAGCGGTGTGGTATACTTGTGAAGCCGCTGACCCTCATTCCCTCAAAGGAATAATCAACGCCGATAAGCGTGTCGGAAAGCTCGGAGCCGAAGGTTGAATAGATAGCGCCTTTAAGATCGCCGTTTCCGGAGGTTATAAGCATCTGCTTATCGTCTCGGATAAAGCGGAAGGATATCTCGGGATGCGAGATCGCGGCTCTGTCCACCACGCCCTGAACGGAATTCGCTTCGGTAACGTCCTTTTTTAAAAACTTCATTCTGGCGGGAACGTTGAAAAATACGTCTCTCACAACTACGGTTGTTCCCTGCGGACAGCCCGCTTCTGAAAAATCAATTTCCTCGCCGCCGGCGATTTCATATCGCGTACCGGTTTCCTCGTTTTCCGCCTTTGTGAGAAGCTCCACCTTTGAAACGGCGGCAATTGAAGCCATCGCTTCCCCTCTGAATCCAAGGGTGGAAATGGAATCAAGATCCGCGCCTGTTGCTATCTTAGAGGTGGCGTGGGATATAAATACCTTTCGAACGTCCTCCTTAGCGATACCGCAGCCGTCGTCCGTTATGCGAATATACGTTGTTCCGCCGTTTTTTATTTCAACTGTGATGTGCTTCGCGCCCGCGTCTATGGAATTTTCGAGCATTTCCTTAACGATGCTCATAGGGCGTTCAACGACTTCGCCCGCCGCTATGAGGCTATAGACCTCCTTTGGCAAAACGTTTATTCTCGGCATTTATATCACCTCTCTTCCTCACTGAAAATTCCTTAAAGCTCTTCGGACTTTTTCTTTAAATCGTAAAGCGTTTGCATCGCCTCAATGGGCGTTAACGTGTTTACGTCTATCGTCTTTAAAATCTCAATTATTTCGTTTTTGCCGTTCGCCGCGAAATTGTACTGAATGCTTTCCTCTTCCTCGATCACGGCTTCTTCGGCTTTGAATTTTATATCTATCTTGTTCTGTTCGATTTCTTTTAAAATGACCTTGGCGCGCTTAACAACGGAATCGGGAACGCCCGCAAGCTTGGCAACTTCAATACCGAAGCTTTGATCTGCTCCGCCCCGAACGATCCTGCGCAGGAAAGTAATATCGTCGCCGCGCTTTTTAACGGCAATAGAGTAATTTTTCACGCCGTCAAGCATGGCTTCCATATCGGTAAGCTCGTGATAATGGGTGGCGAAAAGGGTTTTCGCGCCGAGGGTTTTCTTTTTGCAGACAAATTCCAATACGGCGCGGGCGATGCTCATGCCGTCAAAGGTCGATGTGCCTCTGCCGATCTCGTCAAGAATAACGAGGCTGTTTTCCGTAGCGTTTTTGAGAATGGATGAAACCTCGTTCATCTCCACCATAAAGGTGGACTGACCCGTTGCCAGATCGTCCGACGCGCCGACTCTCGTAAATATCGCGTCAACGATACCGACATTCGCCGATTTCGCCGGAACGAATGAACCGATCTGAGCCAGAAGCACGATAAGCGCGGTCTGGCGCATATAGGTGGATTTACCGGCCATATTCGGTCCTGTGATTATGGCACAGCGGTTTTCGTTTTTATCAAGCACCGTATCGTTCGGCACGAAGGGCGCGCCGTCAAGCAGGGCTTCAACAACGGGATGTCTGCCGTCCTTAATATCGATAACACCGTTCGTGTTCAACTGCGGGCAGATGTAATTGTTGTTTACGGCAACCTCCGCAAGACCTGCCAGTACGTCCAGCATGGCAAGCGCCTTGGCGGTGCGGTGGATCCTCTCCACCTCCGCCGCAACGGTGTTTCGCACGGCGCAGAAAACCTCGTATTCAAGGGCGATCACCCTGTCCTTCGCGCCGAGTATCTTGCCCTCGAGCTCCTTGAGCTCTTGGGTGATATATCTTTCACAGTTTGAAAGCGTCTGTTTTCTTATGTAGGTTTCAGGCACCATTTCCTTAAAGGAATTCGTGACCTCAATATAGTAGCCGAAAACGCGGTTGTAGCCCACCTTAAGCTTCGGAATACCCGTTTCCTCTCTCTGCTGAGCCTCTATGGAAGCGATGATACCCGCGCCGTCCTCCATAATGGATTTCAGGCTGTCTATCTCCTCGTTATAGCCCTCTTTTATCATTCCGCCCTCGCGAAGAGTAAAGGGTGGCTCGTCCACTATAGCGTTTTCAATAAGCTCCTCCACGTCGGCAAGAAGATCGATGTTGCTTTCAATATCCTTTAACAGCGCCGAAGAGGAAGCGGCTATCTCACTTTTGATCTCCGGAAGCTTTGCGATAGTATTTTGCAGCGCCTTCAATTCCTTGGCGTTCGCCGTGCCGTAGGCTATGCGCGTCATCAAACGCTCAATATCGTTTATGCCCGCGAGAGAAGCTCTGAGCTTGTCTCTTTTGATAGGATCGTCCGCCAGCTCGCCGATGGAATTCTGCCTTTTTGATATCATTGAAACAGACATCAGCGGCCTTTCAAGCCAGCTTTTGATAAGGCGCTTGCCCATCGCGGTTTTCGTTTTATCGATAACCCAAAGGAGCGAATGCTTCTTATCGCCGCTCATCATGGATTTCGTAAGCTCAAGATTTCTTCTTGCGCTGATATCCAGCTTCATATATTCTTCTTTATCAAAGAAATCTATATCCGCCGGGGCTTCTATGGAATCCTTTTTCTGAACCGTTTTAAGATAATCGATAACAGCGCCGAGAGCGCCAACTGCAGCTCTGCTGTGGCCAAGCTTAAGCGAATCTATTTCTTCCTTTTTCAGCGTTTCAAGAATGAGATCGGCGGCTGTGTCAAAATCAAATTTAATATCGTCCAGCAGCTGAAGCTCCGCTGAAAGGCGGGATTTTGTGAATTTCGCCACGTCCGTAAAATCAAGCGCGCCGGAGTTAACGAGTATCTCCTTTGGCTGATAGGTTGAAAGCTGATTGATGATCTGCTCCTGCAAATCCTCGCCGTCTATAACGGTGATATGAAATTCGCAGGTGGAAATATCGGCAAAGCAAAGCCCCGTTTCCTTTTCACCCTTGCATATGGAGCAGAGATAATTGTTCACCGTATCGTCAAGCATACTGCTTTCAATTACAGTACCGGGGGTGATGATCCTTATGACATCTCTTTTAACGATCCCCTTGGCAAGCTTCGGATCCTCCACCTGCTCACAGATGGCAACCTTGTAGCCCCTTGCCACCAGCTTTGCTATGTAGCTGTCCGCCGAATGAAACGGCACGCCGCACATGGGCGCACGCTCCTCCTGCCCACAATCCCTGCCTGTAAGAACGAGATCGAGCTCTGCGGAGGCGATTTTAGCATCGTCAAAAAACATCTCATAAAAATCACCAAGGCGGAAAAACAACAGCATGCCCGGATATTCACTTTTGATATCAAAATATTGCTTCATCATAGGCGATAATCCGCTTGCCATTGATTTTCCTCCTCAATAATCGCGTTAGCAGGTTGTGAAGCAAGCTCAATACTTGCTTCAGCCCGCTCTCTCAACCTTAGGTCAGCACCACCTGACCGTTTTAAAATTTATCTGCCGAATTAGTGGCAACCGCCGCAGGTGCAGCAATCGTGGGTGCAATTCTCCGGCGGGATCTGGCAGGTTTCGGGATCCTGACCGTCAAAGAAGAGGCCGATCATCTTGCTGATATACTGCGCCATTTCCTCCATTTCGGAAGCCGCTTCGGAATACTTAGTCATATTCTCGTTTTTCATAATGTCTTCATAAAGCTTCTGATACTGCTCCTGAAGCTCTGCGATGCGACCATTGTCCGCATCGTCGCCCTTTGTAGCCTCCTGCTGATACTTAAGGGAAATAAGCTGTAATTCCTGCATCTGAGCCTGAAGGGCTTCATCGGAATCGTTAACGGCTGCCGCCGCCTGAAGAGCTGCGAAACGGGGATCCTTCTGGATCTCTTTTCCAAGCTCGCGAAGTGCTGATTCTAAACTCATAATAATTCAGTTCCTTTCTCTCTCGCCTCTCAAAACGTATGTGAGCGGCTCAATAACTTTTATTTTTTGGAAGGTGCCGATAAGACTTTCGTCACCCTCAAATTCTATAATCAGGTTACCGTCCGTTCTGGAGGCAACGTAATTATCTCCTAATTTACCTTTTCCGTAAACGAAGCATTTAAAGCTTCTGCCGTCATATTTTTTCATATTTTCGGCAGATATCTTTTCCTGAAGATCGGTAAGCTCTTTAAACCATTTCGTTTTTTCCTCGTGGGATACGGGATCAGGCATTTCCGCCGCGGGCGTTCCCTTTCTCGGCGAGAAAATAAACGTGAAAAGCGAAGTAAATTTCACCTCGTCAACGAGGGATAAGGTATCCTTAAATTCCTCATAGGTCTCCCCAGGGAAGCCTACGATAATGTCGGAGGTGAAGGCGATATCGTCGCCCATAAGCTCCTTTGCGTAGTTGATAAGCTCAAGGTATTTTGCCCTGTTGTAATGGCGGTTCATCGCTTTAAGCACCCTGTCGTTTCCGCTCTGGAAGGGCAGGTGCAGGTGCTTTGCGATCTTGTCACAGCGCGCCATAGTCTCGATAAGCTCTTTGGTGCAATCCTTCGGGTGGCTTGTCATAAATCTTATGCGAAAATCGCCGTCAAGCTCGTTTATACGCTGAAGAAGCTCGGCAAAGGTAACCTTAGGCGCAAGGTCTTTTCCGTAGGAATTAACGTTTTGACCCAAAAGCGTTATTTCCTTGTAGCCATCAGCTATCAGCTCTCTCGCTTCCCTGATGATATCAGCCGCCTCTCGGCTTCTCTCCCTGCCGCGAACGTAGGGCACGATGCAGTAGGAACAGAAATTGTTACAACCGTACATGATCGGAAGCCATGCCTTGCGGTCGTTATCCCTTAAAACAGGCACGCCCTCCGCTATGGCTCCATCCATATCGGGGATCTCAAACACTCTCTTTTTTCTCGTAAGGGAGTTGAAAAGAAGCTCGGGGAGCCTGTGAACAACGTGAGTGCCGAAAACAAGATCAACGAAGGGAAAGCTCTGCTTGATCCTGTCTGCGATATGCTGCTGCTGCATCATACAGCCACAGCAGGCGATCAGAACGTCCCTGTTCTCCTGCTTATAGGATTTCAGCGTTCCGATATTGCCGAAAACCCTGTCCTCCGCGTGTTCACGCACGGCGCAGGTGTTGAATACTATGAGCTTCGCCTCAAACCGGTTTTCCGTAAAGCCGTAGCCCATCTCCTTCAGCATACCCTTGATACGCTCGCTGTCCGCCACGTTTTGCTGACAGCCGTAGGTGATCACACAGGCAAGGGGCTTTTCGCCGTATCTTTTTGAAACAACGGAAGCCACCTTTTCGCAGAATTTCCGCTGTTTAGCTATTTCATTTTCGTCTACAACAGCAGTTTTTCTTTTGTTGTCTTCCATCTTTTTCACCTCACGGCATACTAATCCATAGTATTTCTAATTATAGCAAACCGAATACCTTTATTCAACCTTTATTTATTAATTTATTTTAAATATTTAAAATAAGCACGCGGCGATAATTATGCCATGCCCTTGCTTAAAATTCATATAAAACATATCCCTTTTTGATTAACAATATTCAGACTCCCTCATAGAATGATATGAAGTTTAATGCAACGGGAGTCGAACCCGAGCCGCCTCACAGCGGTCTCTTTGGGTGCTTTTTGCTCTTTCTGCTTTGGTGGGCGACAGCCCACCTTCATCAGAGAATAACAAAAATCGCCTCAAAAATCTTCGCTGTGAGGTGCTTCTCAGTTTTTACGGAGCAGATTTTTGTAGAGATAAGACAAACGCCGCAGAGAATACTTGACGTATTGTCAAGGCGTTTAACGCAATATCTGCGAAAATATGCCCGTAAAAACCGACTTGTGTTCAACTCTCGTTGCCTTATTCAAATATTCTATGAAGGAGTTTTTCTAATGGCTGACAATTCGTTGTTCAATTCAGGCGACAGACAGATAAATGAAGCAGTCTGCATAGACACGAGCCGAATTTACGACAGCTGTGTTTCCAAGGATTGTTTGGAAGATTTAAGATGTACATTTTTCAGCCGCAGTCAGCGCCTTATTGATGACGCGATTACGGTAAAGACACGCGAATGCGAGATCGCGTCGGTATCTATCGACGTTGAAGAGGTTCCCTTCAACAGAGGTTATTTCAGCGTGGACATCACGTTTTATTTCCGCCTGAGCTTTGATACTTACGTAGCGCCCTGCACCGCGCCTGAGGTTGCCGTTGGCTTCGCTCAGTTCACCAAAAAATGCATACTCTACGGCTCAGAGGGCAGCGTAAAAGTATTCACCTCCAATCCTATCAACGAGGAGCTTGACTGCCCCGAAGCGCCCCAGTATTCCAACCCCACGGCGAAGGTTCAAGCGGTCGATCCCGTGATCCTTTCAACAGACGTTATCGACGCTTGCGACTGCTCGATCCCGGTATGCTCATCCTATCCGCAGTCTATCCTGAATAATATTTCGGATAACATTCCAAGCTCAGGCGCTTCAAGGGCCGTTCTTGTCACCCTCGGTCTGTTCAGCATCGTTCAAATGGAGCGCGACGTGCAGATGCTCATTCCCGCATACGATTACTGCATCCCCGAAAGAGAGTGCCAGTGCAACACGCAGAGCCCCTGCGATACCTTCCAGTCCATCGATTTCCCAGTTGACGAGTTTTTCCCTCCCGAGAGAGAAAACACGAACGGTTGTTGCGGCTGCAACAGCGATACGGATAACTGAATAATTTAAAAAACCGCGGCCCAAAAGGCTGCGGCTTTTCTTTTTATTATACCTTTTCCAGCTTGGCGTAATTTGCCATAAGCTTTTTCGTTCCGGCGCGGTCAAAAGCGACCTCCAGCAGATTATCGTTGCCCATAGGCGCGACGGAAAGTATTATACCTACTCCGAAGGTCTTGTGCCTTACTGTATCGCCCACGTTATATGTAACGCCCGTATTGCTTGGCGTACCGCCGGCTTGCCCGAATTTTCGCGCCGCGGAAGAGCTTGTTTTAGCACTTCCTATCTCCACTCTGCTTCCCCTCTCTGATCTGACACCTGAGAATCCGCCGAATGACGAGAAGCTGCTTCTTGCGGAATACGTATCAACGGTGATATCATTTGTCACGCTTACGGGAAGCTCGCGCACGAAGCGTGAAGCCATATTCCTGTTTGTTGTACCGTAAAGCATACGCTGGCGCGCGTTGATGAGATAAAGCCTTTCCTTGGCGCGTGTGATCCCCACGTAGGCAAGGCGGCGCTCCTCCTCCAGATCCTCATCGCTGTAAATGGATTGGTTGCCAGGGAATATCCCCTCCTCCATTCCGGGAATGAAAACGATCTGGAACTCCAAGCCCTTAGCGGAATGAAGGGTCATTAGCACAACGCAGTCCTCATCCTCATTATAGGAATCGATATCGGAAACGAGGGCAACGTCCTCTAGAAAATCGGAGAGCTCAAAATCCTCGTCCTCCTCCTGGTATCTTATGAACATTGAGGAAAGCTCGCTGATGTTATTCTTCCTGTCCTCCTCGGTTTCGGGATCTTCGGCGAGGTAATCAAGATACTTTGTCTCATTAAGAACCTCCTGCAGAAGTTCCGAAAGAGAGCCGTTTTCCTTCAAAAACTCCTGAAAGCCCCTTATCTGCTGAGCAAACGCCTGAAGCTTTGCGGCGGAGCGGAGCGTTTTCTGAAATTCATCGCTCCTTTCGCAAACCTCAAAGGCGGAAATGCCCAAGCCCGTGGCGATCTCCATAACGTTTGCCACCATCGTTTCGCCTATTCCGCGGCGGGGAACGTTGATTATTCTTTGGAGCCTAACGTTATCGGCAGGATTATTGATCACGGCAAAATAGGAGATGATGTCCTTGATTTCCCTGCGGTCAAAGAAGCGGTTGCCGCCGATGATCTTATGGGGTATGCCGCTTTTTGTAAGCGTAATTTCAAGATTTCTGGACTGGGCGTTCATTCTGTAAAGGATCGCGTGATCGCTCATTTTTCTGCCCGCTTCAACGTTTTTAAGGATCTCATCAGCGATAAAGGTGGATTCCTCCGCCTCGCTGTTTACGGTGTTCAAAACGATCCTGTCTCCGGCGCCCGCGGCAGTCCAAAGATTCTTGCCCTTGCGGTTTTTGTTGTTTGCGATCACGGCGTTGGCACCGTCGAGAATATTTTGGGTTGAACGGTAATTCTGCTCAAGGCGGATCACTTTTGCGTCCTTATACTGCTGCTCAAAAGACAAAATATTTTCAATCGTAGCGCCGCGGAAGCGGTAAATGCTCTGATCGTCATCGCCCACCACGCAGATGTTTTTGTAGCCGTCCGCAAGTGTGGAAACAAGCACATACTGGGCATGTGAGGTATCCTGATACTCGTCCACCATAACATATCTGAACTGCTTTTGATAGAGCTCGCGAACGTCATTATTCTCTTGAAGAAGTTTTACGGTATTGAAAATAATATCGTCAAAATCCATCGCGTCGGACTTCAAAAGCTCTTTTTGATAGAGCTCGTAGCAGTCTGCGATCTTAGATTTTCTGTAGTCGTTTGCTGAATATCTCCTGTATTCGGCAGGACCGATAAGGCTGTCCTTCGCCGTGCTTATCTCGCTTAAAACGGACTTGTGGTGAATGATTTTATCAGTCAGCCCAAGGGCTTTCTGGCAATGCTTCATAACACGCTTCTGATCGTCCGTGTCGTAGATAGTGAAATGATTGCTATAGCCCAATCTGTCACCAAAGCGTCTTAAAATTCGCGCGCAACAGGAGTGAAAGGTAAACGCCCAAATGCTGTTTGCTTCATCGCCGACGGCTTTGATAAGACGTTCTCTGATCTCCCCTGCCGCCTTGTTTGTAAAGGTGATCGCAAGCACCTGCCAGGGGAGCGCAAGCCCGCTTTCGATGATATGCTGAACGCGGTTTACCAGCACGGTGGTTTTGCCCGAGCCCGCGCCCGCAAGTATAAGAAGCGGCCCTTCCGTATGCTCCACAGCCTGCCGCTGCATTTCATTTAATGCCATAATATTCTCCTATTTTAAAAGACTGAATATGCTTTAAAGACTGAAAAAGGGTGTCTAAGACACCCTCTTTTCATTTGTTGAATAAGTTACTTACCGAAGAAGGGTAAGAAGCACACCCGCCGCTACCGCCGAGCCGATAACGCCCGAAACGTTGGGACCCATCGCGTGCATAAGCAGGAAGTTTGAGGGATTCTCTCTCTGACCTTCCTTCTGGCTTACGCGAGCCGCCATGGGAACTGCGGAAACGCCCGCCGAGCCGATAAGCGGATTTACCTTGCCCTTCGTGAACACGTACATAAGCTTGCCGAAAAGCACGCCGCTGGCTGTACCAATAGCAAACGCGAAGAGACCGAGACCTATAATGAAACCCGTTTGCAGGGTAAGGAACGTCTGCGCACTGGTGGTTGCGCCGACTGAAACGCCCAGCATAATTGTTACGATATTCATAAGCTCATTCTGCGCCGCCTTGGCGATACGCTCCGTTCTGCCGCTTTCCTTAAGAAGGTTACCGAACATAAGCATACCAACGAGGGTTGCCGCGTCCGGAAGCAGAAGTGAAACGATTACAGTTACCATTATGGGGAACAAGATTTTTTCGAGCTTTGATACCGGGCGGAGATTGCCCATAACTACCGCGCGCTCTTTCTTGGTGGTAAGCGCCCTCATAATAGGCGGCTGGATAACCGGAACGAGCGCCATATAGGAATACGCCGCAACGGCGATCGTACCGAGAAGCGCAGGCGCGAGAATGGTGGTAACGAAGATAGCCGTAGGGCCGTCCGCGCCGCCGATGATGGCAATTGAGCCAGCTTCCTTAGGAGTGAAGCCTGCAAGCGTAGCTCCGACATAAGTAATAAAAATACCAAACTGCGCCGCCGCGCCGAGAATGAAGCTCTTGGGATTTGCGATCAGCGGCGTGAAATCCGTCATAGAGCCTATGCCGAGGAAAATAAGCGGAGGATAGATACCCGCTTTAACGCCGAAGTAAAGGAAATCCATAAGCCCGGGAGTTGCAACAGCGCCCGTTGTTTCATTGATCATTCTGCCCGCAACGAGATCTATAAAGCCCTGCAGATCGTGATACTGCACCGCAAGATTCGCGCCGGGTATATTCGCAAGAAGCATACCGAAAGCGATCGGTATCATAAGAAGCGGCTCAAAGCCTTTTTTGATTCCGAGATAAAGAAATAAAAAGGAGAATAAAATCATTACGAGATTTAAAGCTCCGCCCTCGGTGAAGAAATACGCGTAGCCGCTATTTTGAAAAATATCAACTATAGCGCCCCAAACGCCCTGTAATATTTCCATAGTGCCGTGTCCTCCTTAAAATCCTCTCGTGTTATCCAAAACGGCAGCCCTTGCCCAGGGGTTTCTGCTGCCAACGTCCTTTTTCTTAACGGAACGGATAACGAACTGATTATTGCCCTCCTGCGCCGCGACAGCCGCCGTGATAGCCGCAACGATCTCACCGCTTATGCCCGCTTCAATAACGGGCGCGGGCGCAACGGGTACCTTCGCCACAGGCGGAGCAACCTTAACTGCCGGAGCAACCGGCTGAGTATTTTCCACAGCTTTTTCAGCGTTCTTCGCGGCTTTCTTTGCCGCCTTTTTCGCGGCGCGCTTTTTCGCTGCCGCTTCCATTGATGAAACGATCTTCCCGAAGCCGTTGAAAACGAATATTAAAACGATCAAAACGCCCAAAACGATGCCGATACCCGCAACAACTACGGTGGCGACCTGCGCCCAATCTATGGCACCTCCTATGGCTGTCTTATATAAAGAAAGAGAAAGCGTATTCTGAAGCATACAAATATTCCCCCATTATTTAAATTGTTAGTATTATAAAGCATAAGCTTTTATTTTTCAATATAAAAAATAACTTTTTCGCAAATAATTTATATGGTATAAATACTTGATTTATTTCCCGAAATGATTATAATTGTAATTAGTAAGGGAGGCTTAGCTATGAAAAAAGAAACGCTTATCATTCTTATTCTTATCGCGCTTATCATTCTTTGGTTTACGGAAACCGTCGGAATGCGCAAAACGACGCGAATCCTCTCAGGCGCCGTTGATTTAGGTTTTAATCTTTTAAGATAAAGCAAGAAATTTGCCCCGTATGATTTCTCATACGGGGCTTTTATTATTCCTATTATTTTTTAATAAGACCGAGTGACTCAAGATACGCGATCGTATTGTCATCCGTTTCAGCGTTTATATGAATATAGTTATCCATAATAAGAAATCCTTCGTTAAGCATCTCATATTCTGTGTTATACGCTAAGATTTCTTCGGGAGTCATCGCTGAAAGCTTGGCTTTCATCTCGTCCGTTACATCCTTGTAATAGGTGTAAACTACTACCGAAGCATCTCGGTAATCGGGATAGTATTCTTCAAATTCTAACTCCTCTTCGTCTTCCCAGAAATCTTCAATATCAAAATCGGAATCGCCTTCAACTCTGTAATGATTATCGATATCGTACAGCAAGAATGCTGTATTAAACATAAACGAGTTAAACATATCTCTCGGTTCATTCGCTCTATCCTTTATCACCTTGTCAAAGAGCGTGCCGTATTCATCAAGGCTGATACAATTAGAGGGAATGTAAGGATCATAATCTTCGTCATAATCCTGCTCTTCAGAATCGTCTCTGTAATCCAAAACTCCTATAAAGAGAATATCCTCGTCTTTGAAATTGAAGGGTTCTGTCTGATTTAATGCTTCCTCAGTCTGCATTAGGGCAATATATTCATCGTAAATATCCTTGGTGCAAACGTCATAGAAGCGCTCAACGGTTTTTCCGTTTTTAAGATTATAGGTGATCTTTACGGAATATGAGCCATGATAATAGTAATCATCGCTATACTGATTATCTATAGTTGTTTGCTCGATCAGCTTTTTATGAAGCGCCTCAACCTTTGCCTTTGATTCATCGCTCGTGAAATTAAAGGTGGTATAGCCGTCAATACCGATATCGTAGCCGTCAAAGGAAAACATCATATTAAATATAGAGGAAAAGACGTCGCCGTATTCTGACTGAAAAACGTTTTCATCATACACTATTGATTCAACCTCATCAGCCGCCGGAACATAATTCTTATACTTTATATTCGGCAGGAATTCCACTGCGGAAACAATAATAATTACTGCCGCAACCGTTCCGATGAGCCACTTCGCCGATTTTTTCGTAAATGCTTTTTTACGAATACGCGCGGTGGCGATTAATGAAACAGCTAAAACGGCCGCTACGGCTATACCGAGCTTGGCATAACCCGGCGTATCTATTATTGACAAAAAGGAAAAAACTACAGCGAACAAGCCTAAAATCAGTATGATTTTTGTAATTATATTCAGCTCAAGAGAGGATTCGGCTGTTTCTGCCTTTCTCTTTTTGAACATAAAATACCCTGTTAAATAAATTATCACAAACTGAATTGTCAAAACGATAACGCAACTCAGAACATTCTCCGCTTCAAAGCTTTTAAAGAACGGCGCTATGGTGGATAATACCCACCACTTATCATATGAGATATTGAGGCCCCAGATAGAAACGTTAGCATATCTTATAAAGTTAATAACTACCGCATATACTAAATTTCCTGCCACAAGGCCAAGCACGACATAATGCCATTTTCTGCCCGAAAGCACGGCGAATAACATTAAGGTCGCATAAGCCACGATCACGCTCAATAAAGCAACCAGCAGCACCTTTACTAATTGAGCAGGCTCAAAGGTGTAAAACTCAGGTGCGCATATACTGTTCGTTTTTACGGAGATAATCGAAAGCGCCGCCACCAAAACGAAAGCCGTCAACACCGTGATTACGCCGTAAAGCATATTCACGTTGAAATAAGTTCCTCTTTTTACGGGCATTGAATAGTAAAATACGGAAGCCCGCCTGCTGTATATCTCGCGGAACAGGCTTACGGCCAAAATGAACACCCACACTGTTCCTGTTGTGAACAGGAAAAATGACATACTGCCAATGCAGCTTGCGGTAAGATCCTCCTGATAACCCGCCTCCATATATTCCGCCATCTCGGCTATAGATCTTAAAGTGAAGCGCGGAATAAAGAACGCATAAAGTCCGGAAAAAATCTGAACTACTAAGAAAAACGCAGCGTATCGCTTAAAAACGTTTTTAAACATAGGTAAAAATCTGTTACTGTTCAAAGAATTTGTTGATGTCATATCCTGCCACCTCCATTTCACTTATAAATAATTCCTCAAGGGTAAGGGGAAGCATTTCAGAGAACGCGGCGTTTGCGGAGTTGATAACCTCCATAATTTTCTCGCTTTCTCCCCTTACGGTAAGCTGTGTCATCTTGCCCTGATGTGATTCTTTAACGATATTCAGCTTTTCTCTTACCGCTTCCATATCCTCGGGGTTTTCAAGAATAAACTGAACGTGGAAAAGCCCCATGGATTCGCCGTCTATATCTCTTTCCATAAGGATACCGCCCATATGGAGAAGACCGATATGATCGCAAAAGCCCTCAAGCTCTCTTAAGTTGTGGCTTGCGATGACTACCGTAGCGTTTGTTTCCGTAACATAATCGATAAGAATTTTCTTTACCAGTTCGCGGATAACGGGATCAAGTCCGTCAAATATCTCGTCAAACAAAATTATCGAGGGCTTATAGGATAGCGCCAGCATAATAGCGCTCTGCCTCTGCATACCCTTGCTCATTGCGGATATTTTCTGCTTGGTATTTATCGGAAATACCGATTTAAAATACAGAAACTTTTCCTCGCTCCAGGTTGGGAAAAGACTCCTGTAGTATTTCGCCATACTCTCCACAGTTGCTCCCGGGAAGAAATATGGATAATCCGAAACGTAAGCCGTTTGGCTCTTGACCGTAAGGTTTTCAAAAGGAACTTCGCCGTTTAAATAAGCGTTTCCCCCGTCAGGCGAATAAACGCCTGCCAGCACATTCAAAAGCGTGCTTTTGCCGGCTCCGTTTGAGCCTATAAGCCCGAATATCGAGCCGTCCGCCACGGTGAAGGAAACGCCGTTGAGCGCCTTTGTTTCACCGAAGCACTTCGTTAGATCTTTGATCTCAATCAATTTCTTTCGCCTCCCATACTTCATTTACGATTTTCAGCACGCTGTCCTTTTTTACACCCGCGTTTTTTGCGTCTGTCAGCGTGGCTTTGATTTTGTCGGCAAGCTGTTTGTGAACGTTTGCCAGGCTTGAATCGCCTTTCACGAAAACACCCTTGCCTGCTATGGTATAAATAACGCCGTCCGCCTCAAGCTTTTTATATGTCTTGGAAACGGTGTTTGGATTTATACCCAACTCGCAGGCAAGCGCCCTTACCGACGGCAGCATACTATCCTTTTCATACACGCCGAGATTGATATATTTGACTATATTCTTCTCCAGCTGCGTATAAATAGGCTCTCTGCTTTTAACGTCTATTGAAAACATTTTACCTCCCCTGCCTTCATTTTTGGTTGTGGGCTAAGCCCTCTGTATTATCTTTGTTAGTACAGTTTACAACATCAAAATAACACAGTTAAAGGCATTTGTCAATACTTTTTCAAAAAACTGTACTATTTTTTATAGTACGCCTGTTTTTTCAGCATTTTACAGCAAAAAACGGCTCCCGAAGGAGCCGTTTTCGTTCGTTTTATCACACTTGTGTTTCGCTTATGGTAACGTCCGCAATATGGGGCGCGAAGGTTTCGTTGCCGTTAAATTTATTGAAGCCGTCATTAGAGAAGGTAATAACGTTGTTTCCTTTAACAAGATCAATATTAAACGTAACGGTTGTGAAGGTGTCCCAGCTATAGGTGTTGCGGCAGTAGATCTCCTGCGTTTTTCCGTTTGCTGAAACAGTGATGAAATCCTCCACGAGATCGATATTGTAATCGTGAACGCCGTTTTCATCATTGTTGGAATAGAGTACGGTCATCTTATAAGTACCGCTTTCGGGAATAGATACGTTGTAAACAGCCGAGCCGCCGTTTGAGGATATTCCGCCGATGAAGCTCGTCTTTGCCGCGTTGCTTGCGTCAAGATAGGCCGTTCCGGAAAGAGTGGCTTCATCAGGACTGAGAACGATCTGATATGCCGACTTAACCGAGGGCTTCACTGTAAGCTTAACGTTATCCGCTGAGCTGACGTCAATATAATTAAGACCTCTGCGTAAAAATACTGTTGCCTTGCCGTCAAGCTCTGTAACGGCGGGAGCGCCGTCTACTGAGATCTCCGTATTCTTCAAGGTGACAACGTCAAAATATCCGTCATAAGGTGAAACCGCAAGGAATGAGGTAACGGAGTCCGTTGTCCTGTCGTAATCCTTTATTACGCTGATCTTTGAATTTGTCGGCGTTTTTCTCACAAGGAGAGAATCAAGCACGTAAGTTCCGTCATTATGCGTAAGGCGGATCGTGTGCCTTCCGTCCGTAAGATCAAGCGTCATGGTCATTGAGGCGGTAAGCTCGCTTCTGATGGTATTTTCCAGCGCGATAACGCTTTCCTCGCCGTCTATGCTGAGATTAACGTAAGTAAAGGTGCGGTCGTCAGAGGTGGGTCCGTCGTTCGAATTTCCGTAAATGAAGGTGAAATCATAGCTTCCGTCATCCGGTATACGAACCTGGATCTCAACGCCGTCTCCCTCGTTTTCCATTCCGCCTACCATTCCGGAAATTTCGCCGGTGGTGGCGTAAGCGCTTTGATAGGTATAGGCGTTGCCGAGAAGCGTGCCATGCTCAAACTCATAGCGTGTGTAGAGATTCTTATTGTCAAACGCGGTATCCAAATCCTCCGCCTCGCGGATCTCAACGTAATACGCGGTGTCGGAATTCATATCATCAAGATTAACGGTTATGCTGTTTCCGCATCTCGTTGTATAAGTTTTAACGATCTCCGGCTCATATACCTTGCCGGAAATTCCCTGATAGGTCATAGCGCTTATGGTTACGCAAACCTTCTTGCCGTAAAGCGCCGTCTGCTTCAGGTTATTTACCTTGAGCGCTCCGCTGTAATCAGCGCCCGAAGCAAGTATCCTGATCTCGTCCTTTTCATCGGTGATCGAACCCACGCCGAGAAACTTCTTATATCTGAAAGGCCTTTTATCTCTGATAGCATTTTTGAAATCAGCGTGGAACATATCATGCATACGATAATTCATCGTCTGTCCCACCATATCGGCATACCAGCGGTATACCCACCAGGCAGAGTTTGGCGTGTTGTAATCCGCAGCCGTATTGCAAAGGTTGTTGGCAAGAAGCCAGTAAGCCTGATCGCCGTAAACCTTGGAGTTCTCTATCTGCGCGATATACTTAGACATATTGTTGGGATTTCCGTTATCAGCCATAATGCCGTATTCCGTTACGATTATGGGAGTGTCGGCGGAGATACCGTAGCTCTCCTCCATAGCTCTCAGCTCGCTGACGTTCACCTGCCAGTTGTAGATCGAGTACATTTCGTTAAGCTCGTGATAAATCATAACGTCCGGAACGCAGTCGTTTTCAGAAGCATATTTAAGGAAACCGTCCATTTCAGACGTATCATAATCCATATATCCGGGACCTCCGATAAGCGCGTCGGGATCAAGCGACCTAACGTAATCGTAGGTCATTTTCCAGCCCTCGTAGAAGTTCTGCTTACCCGCGTCATCAAAGGCATTCCAACCGCCGCCGTCCTCGGTGGGCACCCAGGTGCCGAACCATATGGCGTTGTCACACTCGTTATAGATACAGTAAACGATTTTATCGTGGTAATCCGAGGCTTTTATCTCCGTTACGGTTTTCTTGATAAGCGGGAAGAATTCCTTTTGGATATATTCCTTCCAGTCATAAGTTCCCGCCTGCTTCATATCGGTTATCGCCTGATGCTCATAATACCAGGTCGAATACATATCCTGAAGATATACGATAAGATAATCCAGGCTACCGCCTACGTTCGCTTCATTGGCAACGTCTCCCACCTCGCCGATCGGGTGCTGAAGACCGCCCTGGGTTTTTGTTGAAAGGCTTGTCATATTGATACTCTCAACCATATTGTAGGAGGGTACGCCGTCCTCGGCGATACCGTAAAGGAATCCTGTAGCGCCGTGCATAACGTCGCCCGTAAGATCGTTTGCGTCAAAAATGATCATCGGCTTGTAAAAGATGAAAAATCCGCCTGCCACGAATAATATGGCTATCAATACGGCAATGATCGCGACGAAAACTTTTTTAATAACGCTTTTAGCCTTCATTTGTTACTTCCTCCTCATCGATAAGGCACAGCTTCAGCGCATTTCTTTCCACCTTGAACACTACTTCGTTGTAATCAAAATTCTCGCCGTCACAGTTTCCGAGGAGCGGACTGCCGTCGGTAGACCACACTCTGCCGCCCACCATATAGCCGCAGCGCACCTTATCCGACGCGCCTTCGATAGTTCCGGCACTGTATTTTGGAATAAGCGGCAGCGCCTGTGCTACGTTTACAGGACCTACGAGAGCGAAATCAAGGATACCGTCGTCCAGCTTTGAATTTGGAGCCGGGCAGAAGCCGCCGCCGTAATAGCTGGCGTTGCATATCGCAAACAACGTGTAATCAATGGGTTCGCCCTGAATTTTATATGGGTTTCCGTCTGCGTCCACGCAATCAAGATCAACGTTTATCTGATATTTCATTGAGTGCATAAGAGACGGAACGATCGCGATATTATATGCCTGATGGCCGAGGAATTTTACTCTGTCCGCAAGCTTTTTGCCGATGGTTTCAACTACGGTATCAAGTCCGTAGCTCATAACGTTGATACATTTTTCTCCGTTGTAATCAATGAGATCGATGGGCTGGATCTTGTATTTAAGCTCGCCGTTATGTAAGCCGAACGCCTTAACGATATTGAGGGGATCAAGTTTCTTGCTTTTGTAGATCTTTTTGCAGAAATCGTTTCCCGTTCCGAAGGGCAGGATCATAAGGGGCGTTTCCGTGCCCGCAAGGCCGTTTGCCACCTCATGCACCGTGCCGTCGCCTCCGCAGGTAACGATCACGCAGTCCGCGCCGTATTTCTCGGCGTATTCTGCGGCTATTTCCTTGGCGTGACCCTTATAGCGCGTTTCCTCAATTATCATTTCCGCGCTGTCATTCCACCTGAAGGCGGACTGCACTTCTTTAAAAAGAAGCTGCTTCTGCTTCGTTCCCGCGATGGGGTTTTCAATAAAAACGTACTTCATTTTACCGTTCTCCTTTCGTGGGGCAAATCAAATTTAATTGCCTACATTACTTTGGTTCCGCCCACGGGTCTTACGATCAGCACGTGGCAGTTACCTATTCCAAATACGTTTTCTATGGCGGTTTTATAATCGTCAAGCATTTCGTTTGGAACGAACGCCTGTATCGTGCCGGCAAATCCGCCTCCGTGAACGCGGTAAGCGCCCTTGCCCTTAAGCATATTTTCCGTTATGCATAAGGCGAGAGAAAGCCTCTGTTCCGTGGGGTTTGACGGTGAATAAACGTTTTGATTGAGCATATATGAGGATTTTCCGCTTTCGATGATGATCTCCTTGAATTGCTCAAAGTCGCCGCTTTCAAGGGCTTTCACCGCATTGTCTACACGCTCGTTTTCGCCGTAAAAATGATACGCGCGAAGAAGCGCCCTATCGTTTACCTTGCCGAAAAGCTTAGGCACGGCGGCTTTAAATTCCTCAAAGCCTATCTCGCGAAGCACGCTCTTGCCCATTGCCTGAGCAACGCTTTCCATTTCGCTTCTTACAGCGGCGTAATCATCGGTGAGATCGCTGTGGCTTCCGCCTGTGTCAACGATACAAAGGGAATATCCGCTTTTGGAGAAATCGAAATCTACCTT
Source organism: Eubacterium sp. (assembly GCA_022511205.1). Classification (GTDB taxonomy): domain Bacteria; phylum Bacillota; class Clostridia; order Oscillospirales; family Acutalibacteraceae; genus Eubacterium_R. The sequence continues at coordinate 66,724 of JAFLRY010000005.1, forward strand.
TTTGATAAGGGGATTTTCCGTTGATTTGAAATCTATCGTAACAAACGTACCCACAGATGAGGCGGTTTGGTCAAGAAGTCCGCTGGGCTTGCCGAAGAATACGTTTTCACTGTACTGCGCGCTCTTGGCAATTTCAACGGGATCGATCTTGCCGTCGTTAAACAAATATGAAATGCTCGTTCCGAGAAGCACTTCAAAGGCAGCAGAGGAGGAAAGTCCGCTTCCGCCCATAACGTCGGAGGTGGTTACAGCGTCAAAGGCGCCGATCTTGTAGCCGATGTCCTTGAGCTTGGCAAGCACGCCTCTGACCATTGCGGTGGAGTGACCGAACTCGTTTTCATCGGGCAGAAGTCTTTCAAGATCAACAACGTTCATTGCGTGACCTACAGACTGCACACGCACCGTGTTGCCTTCGCCGGGCGCACATACTGCAATAGCGTCAAGATTGACGGAGGCGGCAAGCACCTTACCGTTGTTGTGATCCGTGTGGTTTCCGCAGACCTCCGTTCTTCCGGGAGCAGAGGTGATCATAACGTCCCTGTCGCTTCCGAAGATGTTAATAAACTCCTTAAGGAGGCTGACGTAGCGCTTTTTCTGATACTCAACGGCGCTGTCGAGTACGTAAACTGCCTTTAGCTTTTCGTCCATTTCTCCGTTGGCGATAGCCTCTATGTATTCCTGTGGTTTCATTTTGTTCTCCTTTCGTGCGAAATGCTTCGCTTTTCCTTTATGATAACACGCCCGAAACGTTTGTATGATTCAGGCCGCATCACCCATACGGCTTTGAGCCGTTATAATACGATTTTATATTTCTGCTTTTGGGAATAGATCAAAAGCGTCTGCGTCATCTGGCGCGATTTGATTCCGTAGAAAATATTGAATATCAGGCTCGTTATGCCCGTAAACGCAACGATTATCATTATAAGAATAATAAACTCCTGCGAAAACGGATTGAAAAGCACAGAACCGATCCTTGTGTACATATAAAGCACCGGCATATAACCCGCAAGGCTCAAAACGAGATAGTGGATCAAATCATAGTGCATAGAACCGTAAAGTATGGAAATCAAAGCGGGAGAAATAGACGGTACAAATCTTGACGCCACGAGTATATAGGGATTACCCGAACCTTTAAATTCTATCCATTCCTTAAGGAATTTCGCGCGGCGCGCGTTGAGAAGCACCGTTAAAATTCCGGCGCCCATCCACCATCCCTCAAAATATTTGATGAGAAAATAGACTGTCATACAGGCGGCGTTTATGATTATAGCCGTGGGCAACGAGAATACCGCGCCGGGTATGACGCACAAAACGCTGAAGGGTATCGGGATCCGGCATCTTGCGATATAAAGGGCAAAAATGCATATCACGATCGCGAATTTTGAATCAAGACCTATAACGGCTTTTTCCAGCTTTGCGAGCCATTTTATTATCGCGTCAAACCTTTCGGCAAGGCTCGGCTGTTTATAAAGGCACACGGCTAAAAACACAAGGACAGCAACCGTTATCACAACGATGATAACGGATATTAATTTCGTTTGGTGGCGTTTATGCTGTTTCATCCGCAAGCCTCCTTTCCGTAACAAAATGATCGTTATTGCCGGATTAAAACTTCAGGTTTAGTATTCGTGGTAGTTTCCGAGGAATTTGAAATCCGGCAGCTCTGACGACAGCGCGCAGAGCAGATCAATAGTGGCTTCATCTTTAATATTCCCCATAAGATCCACGTAAAAATAATAATTGAAATATCCGTTTCCGATGGGACGCGATTCAAGCTTTGTTAAGTTGAGCCCCGCCATGGAAAATCTGCCGAGGAATCTGTAAAGAGATCCCGTTTTATGGGATTCGGGAATAGAGAAGATAAGCGAAATTTTATCAGCGTTCTTTTCAATGAGAAGCTTCTTTGATATAACGATAAATCTCGTTCTGTTATTACTTATATTTTGAATTTCGGTTTTTAGAATTTTAAGGCCGTATTTTTTGGCCGCCTCTTTCGGGCAAATGGCGGCGATATCCGTTCTGCCGCTTTCCGCAACGTATTTTGCCGCCGCGGCGGTGTTTGAAAAGTTTACGCCCGTAAAGCCGAAATCGTTTAAAAACTTTGAGCATTGGGCAAGGGCCTGAGGGTGGCTGTAAACCTTTTCGATATCCTCATATTTCGCGTTTTCGTTGGCGCAAAGGCAATGCTTGACCTCAAGGGAATACGAGCCAAGCACAAAAAATTTATATCTCATAACGAGATCGTAGGTCTCGTGAACGGAGCCTACCGTTGAGTTTTCTATCGGAATAACGCCGAAGGGGGTTTCCCCCTTGTTCACCGCTTCAAAAACGTCCTCAAACCGTCTGCAATACTTGATCTCGGAATTCGGGAAAAGCCTTCTCGCCGCCATATCGGTGTTTCCGCCGTAAACGCCTGCGCAGGCAACAGCTCCCGTATTTGAGGTCAGCTCCTCATCGGTTATAGCCGCCATAACGGCTTCGCGAAGCTGCTTTCCGCCGCCCACGATCTTGTGCTGCAGGGCGCGGGAAGCGTCCATCGTTGCGGCAAAAACCGTTGCAACGGTGCTTCCGTGTTCGCCGCATTTTTTCATAACGTCATCGAGAATTTCCCTCTCCCTCTGCTCGTTGAGAACGGGAAGCCCTCTCTTTACCTTATAATCCGCAACCTGCTCGGAAATCTTCATTCTCTTCATAAGCAGCGGGATCATCTGCTCGTCTATTTCGTCTATCTGTTTTCTTAAATCAAGTAAATCCATTATGTTAACTGTCCTCTAATTCGTTCTTTGAGTTTTCACATCATCATATCAAGCAGCACCAGCGCAGTAATTGCCTCGATAACAGGCACGGCGCGGGGTACTACGCAGGGGTCGTGTCTGCCGTTGACCACCAGCGTTTCGTTTTCCATGGTTTGGAGATTAACGCTTTTCTGCGGTGTTGAGATCGACGGCGTCGGCTTAAGCACTACCGAGAAAACGATCGGCGCGCCGCTGGTCATTCCGCCGAGAACTCCGCCGTTATGGTTTGTGATAAGGCTGACCTGGCCGTCCTTGATCTCGTAGCCGTCATTCGCTTCACTGCCAAGCATTTCCGCAAAGCCGAAGCCCTCGCCGAACTGAACGCCCTTAACTGCGGGAACGCCGAAAAGCGCGGCGGAAAACCTGCTTTCAACCGTATCGAATATATTCGCGCCGATGCCGACGGGCAAGCCGATAGCAGCGCATTCAATGATCCCGCCAACGGAGTTGCCCTGAAGCCGTGCGTTTTCAATAACCGTGCGCATCTCCAGCTCCTTTTCGGCGCTGATCGTTGCGAAAGCGTCATTTGAAAGCACATCGAGAAGCTCCGGCGAAATATCGTTTTTATCAAAATTTTTATCGCAGACGCCGCCTATCCTGCTGATATGCGCGCCTATTTTAATTCCCTTTTCTTCAAGTATCTGCTTAGCTATTGCGCCCGCAAAAACTATGGGCGCGGTAAGTCTGCCGCTGAAATGTCCGCCGCCGCGGATATCGTTGTTTCCGCCGTATTTCACGTAGGCGGGATAATCGCTGTGACCCGGGCGCGGCACGGCCATAAGATTGCCGTAATCGCCGCTTTTCGTATTGGTATTTTCAATGGTCATCGCCAGGGGCGCACCGGTGGTAACGCCGTTCAGCACTCCACTGAGAATATGCGGCGTGTCACTTTCTTTTCGCGCCGTGGCGGTTTTATCCTTGCCGGGAGCGCGGCGCGCCATCTCTTTATCGATCTTATCAAAATCAAGCTTTATGCCGCCGGGCAGACCGTCTATAACGCAGCCGATCGCCTCGCCGTGGCTTTCGCCGAAAACCGAAAGCTTGATTTTATTCCCTATCACCGATGACATTTGCTTTTCCTCCAAGCCTGTTGTAATCCTCAAAAAACGCGGGATACGTTTTGTTTACGCTGTCCGCCTGCGTGATCTCCGTTTCGCCGCCGGCAAACAACGCCGCAATGCTGAATGCCATAACGATCCTATGATCGTTGTAGCCGTCAAGCTGAGCGCCGTTAACGGCTGAACCCGTAATAATCATTCCGTCGCGGGTCTCCTCAACCTGAACGCCCATTTTCTTCAGATTCGTTACTACGCTTTCAATCCTGTCGGACTCCTTATATCTGAGCCTTTCCGCGCCTGTTATAATGGTTTTACCCTCGGCAAACGCCGCGGTCACGGCTATCGCGGGAACGGTATCGGGGATATCGGTAACGTCCACCTCTATTCCGTGAAGCGCTGATTTCCTGCAGCGAATACCGCTTTCATTCATTTCTATATCCGCACCAAAACGCCTGATGATATCGACGATTTCCTTATCTCCCTGGGCGGAATCGGCACGGAGACCTTTCAGCGTTACGTCGCCGCCGATCGCGCCCGCCGCAAGGAAAAACGCCGCCTGCGACCAGTCGGATTCAACGATATAATCTCTTTGAATATACTTTTGATTCCCTTTTACGAAATAACCGTATTCCGTTTCCCCAATGGCAACGCCGAAATCGCTTAAAACCTTTATCGTGAGATCAACGTAGGGCTTGCTTTCCAGCTTCGTGGTGAGGACGATTTCGCTATCCTCCTCAAGAATGGGAAGCGCCAGGAGAAGCCCGGTTATATACTGGGAGCTGATATTGCCGGCGATCTCATATCTACCTCCGGTCAGCTTTCCCTCAATAGTGACGGGAAGCTTGCCGTTTGAAACACACTTAACGCCGTGTTCGGGAAAGAGCCTTAAATAATCGCCGATAGGTCTTTCGGGAAGTCTGCCGGAGCCAATAAAAGTAACGTTTTTGCCCAATGCAGCCGCCACGGGAAGCATAAATCTTAAGGTGTTTCCCGATTCAATGCAATCAACGGTATCATCACCGTTTCGCAAGGCGGTGATCGCCTGCTGCATTGCCCTCATATCCTTTGAATCAATGATCGGCTTAACGCTTCCGCCGCCCGCCAAAAAGGAGCAGGCAAGCGCTCTGTGAGCCGCCGATTTGCTGGGCGGCATCGTAACGATTCCGTTTAAAATTGAATTTTCGAGTATAACTCTGCTCATTTTATAAATTAAATAATTCTCCTATTTTTTCGTTTTCAACGGGGTGAATGAAGCTTTCCCCAATCGCTTTCAGCATTATAAATTTAATGCCTGCGCCCGTGCGCTTTTTATCGCTATACATCGCGCCTACGATATCCTTAACTGAATTCTCGTCTTTCGTTGCAAGGCCGTATTTTTCAAGCACTTTCTTGATTCTGTCCGCCGTGCCTGCTTCCGTCAGCCCCGTTCTTTCGCCCGCTTCGCTGATCATAAGCATTCCGATGCCGACTGCTTCTCCGTGGGAAACACCCGTGAAATTATGAAGCTTTTCTATTCCGTGTCCCGCCGTGTGACCGAAATTGAGAAGCGCTCTTTCGCCCGCTTCCTTTTCGTCGCGCTCAACAACGCCGCGCTTGATATCAACGCACTCAAAAATGATATCCTCAATGGAAGCCTTCACGTCTTCCCTTTCGATTCTCTCAAAAAGCTCGGCGGACTTGATGCAACCGTATTTGATGACCTCGCCCACACCGTCTTTGAAATAATGCTCGGATAAAGTATCCAGCACGTTGGGATCAATAAGCACCAGCGAGGGCTGATGAAACGCACCGCAGAGGTTTTTACCTTGGGGCAGATCAACGCCCGTCTTTCCGCCAACGGAGGAATCCACCTGTGAAAGCAGGGTGGTGGGTATCTGTATGAACTGAATTCCTCTTAAATAGATCGCCGCCGCGAAGCCGGCCATATCGCCGCAAACGCCGCCGCCGAGAGCAACCACCGTATCCTCTCTTGTCAGTCCGCAGTCCGCAAGATATTCAACCATTTTGATAACCGTTTCGGTGGTCTTGGAGCTTTCGCCCGCGGGGAAAACATAATCGTAAACGGCAAAGCCCTCTTTTTCAAGACTGCCTTTAACCGTATCAAGATAGAGCGGCGCCACGTTCGTATCGCTGATAACAGCGAGCTTCTTCGCCTTGGTAACGCCCGCTATATATTTGCCGCAGTCCTTGATTATTCCTTTTTCGATCAGTATATCGTATCCGCCGCCTACGCGGACAGTCAGTTTTTTCATTAGCCTATTTCCTCTTTGATCCTGTTTGCCTGCGCCATTAAGTCGATAAGAATGTCTCGGTCCTCATCCTGAATGGCGGCTCTGAATTTTTCAAGGTTGTTTACGAGATCGTCTATCTCATTGATCAGCGGCTCTTTATTCGCAATGAAAAGCTCGCTCCACATTTCGCCGTTGATTCGCGCAACTCGTGAAACGTCTCTGTAAGAACCCGCCGAAAAACCCGCGTGCTGAGGGGCGAGGGGACTGAGAACGTAGGAGCAGGCAAGAACGTGGGCGATCTGCGAGGTAAAGGCGATCATCTCGTCGTGATGCTCGGGAGTGGTAACAACCGTCCTCTTAAAGCCCATTTCTCTCGCAAGCTCAAGAACGGTGTCTATCTTAGACTTTGGCGCGTTCGTTGGGGTGCAGATAAATGAGGCATTGTCAAAAAGCGTAGGAAGGCTTGCGTCATAGCCCGAAACCTCGCGCCCCGCCATGGGATGAGCGCCTATGTAATAAAAATCGAATTTTTCCTTTTCAAGGGTGCGGCAGATCATTGTTTTGATACCGCAGCTATCCGTTACGATGCTTCCCTTTTTGAACTTATCCCTGTTTTCCATAACGAAGGGAATGATCGCGTCCGTATAAAAGTTTATGATCGTGATATCCGCCTGCGGGATCAGCTCGTCAAGCGTGCCCGTTTCATCAATTGCGCCGTCCTCCAGCGCCTTGAGGGTAACGCTCTGCGTTCTGTTCCACCCGAGGATATAATGCGACGTATTCTTCTTTAAAGACTTTGCAATACTCGCGCCGATAAGACCGAGACCTGCAACTAATATTTTCATGCGTACTTCCACCAATACGATAGTTTCCATAATATGATAATACATAATTGGGGAGAAATCAAGAAAATTACTAATTAAATAATTATAAACAATAAGTATTGTAAAAAATTATGGCAAGGTTTATAATCAAATCAGTTAAGGGAGGTATGCGAAATGGAAAATAAAGATTACATAAAATGGATACGAAGCAAGGTTGGACACGAGCGGGTCATTCTCAGCTTCGCCGGCGGCTGTGTTTACAATGACAAGGGCGAAGTGCTTTTGGGGAGAAGAGCCGATTATAAGGTTGAGGAAGCCGAACCCAAGTCGGTTTTAGCGGGCAGCTTTCCGCCGATACTGCGTTAAACGCCTTGACAATACGCAAGTATTCTCTTCACCGTTTGCCTTGCCTCGACGAAAATCTGCTCCACTAAAACTGCTTCACACCTCATAGCGAGAGATTTTAGAATGATTTTTGTCTTTTAAGATGCAGGTGGGCTGGCGCCCACCAAATCGCAAAAGGCGAAAAGCAACTGAAATAACCGCTATGAGGCGGCTTGTGTTCGGCTCCCTCAACCTTAAAAATGGGGCTTCCCAGGCGGGGCAATGGAGCTGGGCGAAACCGCCGAAGAAACCGCAATCAGAGAGTACATGGAAGAAACGGGCTTAGAGGTTCGAGTAAAAAGGCTGATCGGCGTTTACAGCGGATATCTTGCAGATCACCCAAACGGCGATAAAGCGCAAAGCGTCGTTATTGCTTTTGAAATGGAGATCGTCGGCGGCGAGTTGAAAATCAACGATGATGAATCGCTGGAACTGAAATTCTTCCCGATAGACGAAACCCCCGAACTGTTCTGCAAACAGCACGAGGATATGCTTGAGGATATTAAAAACAAACGCTACGGTGTATACAGATAATTGATAAAAAGCAGGAAGGTTTCGCCTTCCTGCTTTTTAACTATAAAAATAATTATGAAATTCTTTCGTTGATCTTACTGCAGATTTCTTCAATTACATCTTTACTGCTATCAAATCTGAAATCGTAAGCTCCGTCATCGAACATTCCGTGCTTTCTTTCAAGCATCTGTTCCACCGGCATTGGCAGATTGCCGTGCATTCTCGCTTTAAACCGCTCTTTGATGCTTTCGAGCTCGGCAACAACGAGAATTTTGATTGCCCCCTCAGGCAGAAGATTGATATGCTCCTTTTCGGAAATAACGTAAATTATATTCCCGCTGAGCATCGCCTGTTTCAACTTTTCCTTGAACAAAGCCGTCGCTTCGCTTTCTGATTTCGCCATTCTGAGATAATCTTTGCCCGTTATGATCTCAGCATATAAAGATTTATTCAATTCATTTGCAAGGGTAGATTTTCCCGTACAGCTTTCTCCTATTATTCCAATAACCATATTAATTTTCCAATTCCTTTTATTTAGCTATAAACATTCCGTACTCTTTCGGAATGCGGATAATTCCGTTTTGTGTTGCGGAATTCAGTCTTTCGATTATTAATTCACGCGGCAAAGATCCGAGCTTGCTCATCTTCCCCGCGGAATAGATATAATCCGCAAGGTCGTTCACGTCCGTAACCTCCAGCGCATCCTCGCAATCTCTTCGCTCCACGCTCAAAAAGTAATTACTTAGAATCTCCCCGCCGTTTTGAAGCGTGAAAATTTTATCTTTCTTCTCCGTGTCGATGATATCCGCAAACAGTTTTTCAAGATGTTCCATTATACCGTTTTCGCCGTAGGTAGCGCAGTAAAACTTTCCCTGCGGTTTTAACACCCTGCGAACCTCGCTGAGCGCTTTGCTCAAATCCGGAACGTGATAGAGCATCATATTCGCAATTACAATATCAAAGAAGTTATCATCAAACGGAATATTCTGTATGTCGATTATTTCAAAATCAATGCCACTTTCGGCAGAAACGTTTTTCCTCGCCGCCGCAAGCATATTTACTGAAACATCAGAGAGTATAAGGCTGCAATTTTTCGGTAACAGCTTGATATTTTTGCTCCACATACTGCCGTTTCCGCAACCCAGTTCAAGGATTTTACAGCCTTCAAAAAGCTCGTATTGCTGAAATATCCAATTGCCAAAACCCTGCTTATTCACGCTGTATTTTTGATGGATCGCTATCCTGATATCAAGCTTTTCAGAATCGGCATACTGCTCTTTTACCGCTTTTTCATCACGAATATTATCGCTCATATCGCATCGCTTCCGTTTTTATTTTAATCCGATTTCTTTTAGGACTTCGCCCGTGGTTATGCCGCTATAGACGTATCGCAATTTCTCCATTTCAAAGGGTATTGCGGCGTCGTTTTCAAGCTTTATCAATTGCCGATTTGTTTTCAGCCGCTCGGTGTTGCGGATTATTGATTCACGCACTGAGTGCATCGCGATTTCATCACGGTGAGCTATAATGCCGTCAAGCGTGCCGAAGGTGTTCAGCAGTTTGGCGGCAGTTTTTACGCCGATCTTTTCCGCGCCCTTGATATTATCCGCCTTGTCACCCGTGAGCGATTTGAAATCGGCATACTGCGCCGGGGTTATGCCGAATTTATCCGCAATATACTTTTCATCGCAGAGCACGGTTTTTTCGCCCCTATAGCGAAGGACGGTCACGTTTTCGCTGATAAGCTGAAAAAAGTCGCTGTCAAAGGACGATATGATAATCTCGGTATCATTGGCGTATGTAAAGGCATAAGCGGCGATAGCGTCGTCCGTTTCGCAGTCGGTCATTTCCGCGTGCTTTATGCCTAAATGATCAAGCGCGCGGTAAACATCGGGAAGCTGAGAAAAAGGATTATCCGCCTCGCCGACTTCCGAATAATCAATGCGGTTCGCCTTGTAGTTGGTGTCAAGCGATTTGCGGGCATTCTCGTGTTGACCGTCAAACAATACGGTGACATGGGTAGGCTTTATCATTCTGATGATCTTGAGCAACGCGCCGACAAAGCCGAGCGTTCCTTGGATGGCCCTGCCTTCCTTGTTTACGATGCGTGCCGGCACACCGAAAAACATTTGAAAAAGCAGATTTGAGCCGTCAACGATCAGCAATCTGTTCATTTAACGAGCCTTACGTTGTTCAGCTTGAAGTCCTCGATATCGGGTGAAACGCTGTTGCCATTAAAGCGCACAAGCTCAAGATTATCAACGTTTTCCGCATCGATCGCGTGCTTATAGCTGTCGCAAAGATTGCCCCAAGTGGTTTTCGTTTTCATTATGGTAACGTCCTTGGCGTTTCTGATGAAGAACGCCGAGTTGCTGTACTTCTCAACGCCCCATTCAAGGCAGGGTCTGAGATCGTAAAGTCCGCAAGGCCATTTACTTGTTTTGGTGAGCTCAACACGGCAGTTTTCAAAGGTAACGTCCTCGATAAGATTATCGGCGCTGCCGTGGATAAGCACGCCGTTTTCGCCCTTGGCGGTAATATTGAAGAAGCGGATATTCTTGATCTTGCCGCTCTTCGTGTTTTCATCACGGTTAAAGGTGGTGATCGTAATCGGCTCAGCCGTTCCCCACCAATCGGGGCAGAAGCGGCGTGTCTCAATTATAATATTCGAATAGGTGACGTTTTCAACGTTGCCGCCGTCACGGATCTGAATAGAAAGTCCTCTGTTTGACCTGCTGATAACGCAGTTTGAAACGATAACGTTTCTGAAATCGCCAACGCCTTCCGTACCGATCTTTATTGCGGCGGAGGTGGAAATCAGCGTGCAGCCGTCAATGATTACGTTTTCAGTCGGGCCGTATTCGGCGTTGCCCTTTGAGGTTTTAAGACAAATGCAGTCGTCAGCACACACAACGTGGCAACCTAAAATTCTTACATTCGAGCAATGGTCGGGATCGATACCGTCGCTGTTGGCAACGTCAAGATCGTTCAGTATTCTGATCCTGTCGATCAGAACGTCGTCACAACCCGCGGGATGAAGCGTCCAGAACGGAGCGTCAACAACCGTGAAATCCTTAAAGGTGATATGATTGCTCTTTTCAACATACATAACCGTTGGGCGCGGATAAAATTCGCCCGTAACGTAATACTGATCCTTGCGCTGAACGAAGGAGCGACCGTTGGCATCAATAGTACCCTCGCCGCTGATGGTGCAGTTATCCGCCTCATAGCCGTAGATAAACACGAAGCTCGGCTTGCCGGTAACAGGATTGCCGATAAGCGCCGTTTTCGGATCATTTATCATCTTGTTTGGGCGTATGTAGCCGTCTATATTCGAGGTGGCCTTTATCGTTGCTCCCTTTTGAATATGAAGATCAACGTTTTCCTTGAGCTGTATTGAATCGCTGTAAAAAACGTACCCGCTCTGAAGCACTACTCTGCCGCCGCCGTTTTTTGAGCAATCGTCTATGGCGTGTTGAATAGAAAAGGCATCGTTTGTTTTGCCGTCTCCCATTGCGCCGTAATGTAATACGTTATATTCTTTCATTCTTATCACCCGCTTAGTTTTATAGAAAAATAATACCATACGAAAAGGGATTTGACAAGTAGATTATATTTATGTTATTATTAATTGCAAAGAATATGTTTTTGCAAAAGCTGCCAGGCATTCCTCAGTCCAACGGAATGTATGACGGCTGATTTTTTTGCTAAAGGTTGAGGGGCAAGCACGAGCCGACTCAGCCTTAGAGATAGGGGTATAAAATGAGAAAATACGACGTGGCGATAGTCGGTGCGGGGCCAGCGGGAATTTTCACCGCGCTTGAGATGATAAAAAAGAGCTCTGCCAAAAGCATTATAATCGTTGAAAAGGGCAAATCGGTTGAAAACAGAAAATGCCCCAAGGCGAAAACAGGCAAGTGTATGAACTGCAAGCCTTATTGCCATATCACCACCGGCTTTTCCGGCGCGGGCGCGTTTTCGGACGGCAAGCTTTCCCTTTCCTACGAGGTAGGCGGCGATCTGCCCCAGCTTATCGGCGAGGATTTGGCACAGGAAACCATTGACTACACCGATAAAATTTATCTTGAATTCGGCGCGGACACCCACGTTGAGGGTATCAGTAATACCGAAGAGGTTAAAGAAATCAGGAAGCGCGCCATTCAGGCAGGCTTGAAGCTTGTTGACTGCCCTATCCGCCATCTTGGCACGGAAAAGGCGCAGGAGTTGTATTTTTCAATAGAGAAATACCTGATCGCCCATGGCGTTGAAATTATGTTTGACAGCCAGTGCAACGATCTCATCCTTGACGGTGAAAAATGCCTCGGCGTGAGGGTCGCACACAGAAATTCCAACGCGGAAGAAGAAATCTACGCCGATCACACCGTAGTTGCCACAGGCAGACGCGGCGCGGACTGGCTCGAGCAGCTTTGCACGGATCACAACATTGCCCACCAGCCCGGAACGGTCGACATCGGCGTTCGCGTTGAGGTGCGCAACGAGGTTATCGAAAAGGTAAACCAGGTGCTTTACGAATCAAAGCTGGTCGGCTATCCAAAGCCCTTTAAAAACAAGGTGCGCACTTTCTGCCAGAATCCCGGCGGCTTCGTGGCTCAGGAGAATTACGACAATGATCTTGCCGTTGTTAACGGTCATTCGTACAAGGAGCTTAAGAGCGACAACACCAATCTTGCGATCCTCTGCTCCCACAATTTCACCGAGCCCTTTAATCAACCTATCGCCTACGCTCAGAAAGTCGGCGAGCTGACCAATATGCTCGGCGCAGGTCATATCCTCGTTCAGCGCTTCGGCGATATTTTAGACGGCAAGCGCACCTGGCAAAAGGAGCTTTCCCGCTCAAATCTCAAGCCCACGCTTCCCGATGCAGTTGCCGGCGATATCACCGCCGCAATGCCTTACAGAGCAATGATAAACATCATCAATTTTATTCAGGCGGTGGACCACGTTGTACCGGGCTTCGCGGGGCCTGAAACCCTGCTTTACAGCCCTGAGCTGAAATTCTATTCCAACAGAGTGAAAATGGATACGGATTTCAATACCAACATTGAGGGTCTTCACTGCCTCGGCGACTCCAGCGGCTGGACGAGAGGACTTATGATGGCCAGCGTTCACGGCGTTTTAATGGGAAGAATTCTCGCGTAATCATATTGAATCATCGCTTGCCTCTTAATTTCTTGCCTTCTAATTCCCTTCCCTCCCCTAAAATAGGGGAGGTTTTTTTGCGTCTGACGGCGCGGGGCTTTTAAATATCTTTTGCCACTGGCGTGGCAGGCTGAATATTTTTAATTTTTTATATTTGCCGCTGCCGCGGCAGGGCGTTACTCTCTTTCGTGTTACGCAAGAGAGTAATCAGAGAAAGCAATTCAAGGGGAGATTTCGCTACGCTCAATAGTCCTCTTAAAAATCCCCTTTCCTTTTTCGGCGCGCGCCGATAGTTCCAAACCGCTCGTCAAATAATGAACAATTTGTAAAAGGTGGACCGCGTGCGGGCGCTTTCTGCCTTTTTTTGTTGACTTATTTACAATAAGGGGTTTATAATACTGTTGGAATAATTGATAAGGAAATGAACTTATGTCATATAAAATCGTTGTTGATTCCTGCTGTGATCTTACAGAGGAAATGAAAAACTGGAGCAATCTTGCGGTAGTACCTATGACTCTGCAGATCGGCGACTATATAATACAGGACGATGAAAGCTTCGACCAGGAGGATTTCATCAGGCGAATGGTTTCAAGCACGGTGCTTGCGAAATCCGCCTGCCCGTCTCCCGAGGCGTTCGCTAAGGCGTGTGAGGGCGATGAGGACGAAGTGTATCTCATCACCATTACCGATAAGCTCAGCGGCTGCTATAACAGCGCCGTTCAGGGCGTTGCCCTTTATCACGAGGAGCATCCCGACAGCGGCAAAAAGCTCCACGTTTTCAACTCCCTTGCTACCGCAGGGCTTGAAACCCTTATGGCATATAAAATCAAAGAGCTTGCCGAAAACGGCACTCCATTTGAGGAGCTCGTTGCCGCAGTGGAAGAATACTGCGTTAAGCATTGCTCGCTTTACTTCTGCCTTGAAAGCATGGACGCGCTCAAGGGCAACGGCAGGCTTTATAATCTCGGCGCGAAGGTTATCGAAGCGCTTCACGTTAAGATCATCGGCAGGCGCACCGATTACGGCAACATTTCCGTTGGCGGAAAGGATTTCACCACCAACCGCGTTTTAGCAAAAACCGTTGACCTGATAGTTAAGGACACGGCGGGTTGCGATTTAAGTGATAAAACGATTTACATCAGCGAGGTCTGCTGTATGGAAAAGGCGGAAAAGATCGCGGCCATGGTCAAAGAAAAGCTTAATTTCGGCGAAGTTACGATTTTAAAAGCCAGCGGTCTCAATTCCCTCTATGCTTCAAACGACGGCGTCATCATTTCGTATTCAAAATAAATAATATTAAAAGCCTCGGTATCGTGCGATACCGAGGCTTTTTGTTTTTCTTTAATGGAATTTTTTAATTAGTGTTTATTCATTAGCCTTCCGATTTCAAGATACAAATCTTTTTTGTCCGCGGATAACCTTGAAAAAATATTCAGTAAACGCTGTTCCTCCTGCGAAATCTCTTTTTTAGTATAGTTGTTAAGCAAAAAATCTGTAGTCACGTTAAAATAATTCGCAATCGCAACGAGTGTATTAAAGTCCGGCTCACGAAGATTTCTGATATAATTTCCAAGCGTTGTGGGGGCTATATTCAGCGCCTCAGCAACCTCTTTTTGAGTTTTATCGTTATCTTCAATTAAACAACGTAATGTGTTTCCGAACTCCATTTCGTTCACCTCAACAATAATATAACATTATTGTTCCTTTATATAGGCGCATTATCCACGCACCGTGTTGACAATCCACGATATGAACGATATAATATTCAAAAAGAAAGGAAGGTTGAATATGAGACCCGAGCAAATCAAAGCACTGAAAGAAAAAGTATTGAAAATTACACAACCCGGAGAAATCGAAAAACACTTTGAAATTGAAACTCCGTACAACAGATTTAAGAGTACGGCAAATGAATTTCCAAACAATAACGCTCTACTTTATTTTGGCAATTCATTTACTTACAAAGAATCGCTGGCTATAGTAGACATTATGGCTAAAGGCTTTGCAGAAATAGGAATTAAAAGAAATGATGTAGTAACCGTTAGTCTGCTTGCTACTCCATATGCAATAATGGCATTTTATGCCTTAACGAAAATAGGCGCTATTTTACATTTGGTAAACTGTTCTGCAAGCATTGCAGAAATTGAAAGAGAAATGTCTAATTTCACCACAAAATTTTTCGTTGCTAATGACATCTTTTGTTCAGCAGAAATGAGGACGATGTTAAAAAGTCTGGGAATAGAAAAGATTGTGGCAACATCTCTTTTAGACGGAATGCCTAAAAATCTCAATGAATTTAAAATTAAATATGCAATAGTTGAAAAACTCAAAGGAATAAAGAAACAAGAATTTGACGGAGTAAATCTGTTGTCAATGCAACAAATATTAGATATCGGTAAAACAAGCAATTTGAAAATAATTTCAACATTTGAACCAAATACAATGGCTACTATTGCATATACAAGCGGTTCTACAGGAGATAGCAAGGCAGTAGTTGCGACTAACGAAGCAATTGATTCAATGGTTTATATGATCGGGTTAACTGAAGAAACTATCAAACCGGGAGATGTTGCTTTCACCTCATTTCCCTTGTGGAT
Organism: Eubacterium sp.; assembly: GCA_022511205.1. GTDB lineage: Bacteria > Bacillota > Clostridia > Oscillospirales > Acutalibacteraceae > Eubacterium_R. Next base: position 82,283 of record JAFLRY010000005.1, read on the forward strand.
ATACTATTCGCTTGTCAATATGATTCACGAACCTTTAAATTTAGGAGCGGCAATAGCAGTCGATCCACTATTTGATCCAAAGAATTTCACTAAAATCAATAAGATATATAAATTCAATCATTGGCAAACTATTCCTCCATACATAAAATCAATAGTGCAGCAACATAAAAAGACCGATTGTTCAAGATGGAAAAGAATTCTGACGGGCGGAGACGCATTAGCAGATGAAATAAAAATATTAGCTGACAAGTATATAAAGGAAAATGGTGGTACGGCAACTGTTGAACAAGGTTACGGTGCAACTGAAGTCTTGGGCGGATTTGCATATTGTTACAATGAAAATCCTACTTTAGGTTCAGTAGGTATTCCCGCGATCGGTTCTTTTGTTAAAGTATTAGATATTGATTCAAAGGAAAAGCTAAAATGCAATGAAACAGGGGTGGCGTATATACATACACCAACACTTATGAAGGAATACTATGGCAATCCTGAGGCGACTGCTCATAATCTCGTGACAGATGAAAACGGCGTTGTATGGTACAACACCGAAGATCTGGTTCACGTCAACGAACGAGGGGAAATATTCCTTGACGGAAGAATAAGGCGCATCGTTTTAACGCTTGATAAGGAAGGCAATCCCACGAAAATAATTCCGGACAGAGTAAAAAAAGAGCTTTTGCATAACGATGCCGTTGACAAATGCGAGGTAATAACAATTCCGGACAGCGTTAAAGAAAACGTGGCTGTTGCCTTCGTTGTGAAATCAGCTGAGGTTTCGAAAGAAGAATTGCTTGCTTACTGCGCCGCAAACGTGCCGGAATATATGGTGCCTGTTGATATCGTTTTCATTGACGATATCCCTCTCACTCCCGCCAAAAAGCCGGACTTAAAAGCCTTGGAAAATACATATCAAGAAAAAAAGTAAATATATAATCAAAACGGCTTGGAAAATTCCAAGCCGTTTTTGTTATTCATTTCGTTTTCTGCCTGCGGCGCAGTGCGCAACGTGCGCGCGCCGCAACAATAAAGGGGATTTTCAAGGGGACTTGAGCGTCTTGCGCTCACTCCCCTTGAATTGCTTTCTCTGGTTACTCTCTTTTGCAACACAAAAGAGAGTAACACCCCTGCGGTAGCAGAAACAAATAAAATAATAAAGTTTTCTCAGCCGCGGAAGCGGTAAAATATTTTATATATTTTTTTAAAATCTAAAATCTCTGTCTCCGTTTTCGATCTTAACAAGTCGCTCGCGCACGATATCCTTAACCTTTTCCTTGCCGATATTGTCTATCTCTTTTTCGATCATCTCTTCGCCGATCTTGCGTGTGTCCTCGCTGGCGTAATCCATAAGGAATTCCTTAAGGGTCATCAGCGCGTTGGGGTGGCAGCAGTTTTGGATCTGCCCCGATTTGCAAAGGCTCATAAAGCGGTCGCCGGTTCTGCCCTCTCTGTAGCAGGCGGTGCAGAAAGAGGGAATATAGCCCGCCCTCATAAGCCAGTTTACTACCTCGTCAAGGGTTCTGTTGTCCGAAACGTCGAACTGCTCAGTATCGTGGGGGCGCTCCTCCTCACAGTAGCCGCCAACGGAGGTTCTCGAACCGCCGCTGATCTGGCTTACGCCGAGACGGATTATCTTTTCGCGCACCTCGGCCGTCTCTCTCGTGGAAACGATCATTCCCGTGTAAGGCACGGCGATACGGATACAGGCGGCAATTTTGCAGAACATTTCATCGCTCAGCGAATTATCAAATTCGTTCGGATCAATATCATCAGCTCTCTTAACTCTGGGAACGCTGATGGTGTGAGGTCCTACTCCGTGGACAGCCTCAAGATGCTCCGCGTGCATAAGAAGCCCCGCAAACTCATAGCGGTAGCTGTCAAGCCCGAAAAGCACGCCGATACCAACGTCGTCAATTCCGCCGTCCATAGCTCTGTCCATAGCCTCGGTGTGGTAATCGTAATTATGCTTCGGTCCGGTGGGGTGAAGTCTCTCGTAGTTTTCCTTATGGTAGGTCTCCTGAAAGAGAATATAAGTACCTATTCCCGCATCCTTGAGCTTTCTGTAATTCTCGACTGTAGTGGCGGCAATATTCACGTTCACGCGGCGGATCGCGCCGTTTTTGTGCTTTATGGAATAGATCGTCTTAATGCAATCCAGGATATACTCAATGGGGTTGTTTACGGGGTCTTCGCCCGCTTCGATCGCAAGGCGCTTGTGACCCATATCCTGAAGGGCGATAACCTCCTTGGCAACCTCCTCCTGCGTTAATTTCTTTCTTGGGATATGCTTGTTTTTAAGATGATATGGGCAGTAGAGACAGCCGTTCACGCAGTAGTTCGAAAGGTAAAGCGGCGCGAACATTACGATTCTGTTGCCGTAAAAATCCTTTTTGATCTGCTCCGCAAGGTCGTAAATTTCCTCGGTTTTCTGCTTGTCCTCACAAGCGAGCAACACGCTTGCCTCCCTGTGGGAAAGCCCCTTTCTTTCCTTTGCCTTTTCAAGAATTTCATCAATGAGCTTGATATCGTTTTTATGCTCGTCCGCATAAGCGAGGGTATCAAGAATTTCCTCGTGGCTGATGAATTCCTCTGCCTTTAATGATTTCGGATCGTACTTTGCCATACTGTATTCTCTCCTTAAAAAACGAAAACCACGCCCGAAAGAGCGCAGTTTAACAATAGTTGTTATTATTCGCGCACTTTCGGTCAGGGCTGACAGGGTCGAGGAAGTCGAACCCTGACGCGCTTTCCGTCAGATTGTATTATTTGTTTTTTCCGGTTGCATATTCTATCACAATTATATCAAAAAGTCCACATAAAAACGAAAAAACATCAAATAAATTATTGCCAAATCTTTATTGATTTAATTTTGAATTAAATATATACTTAAATCGTATGAGAAAGATCGATTTTAAAATTTCCGCCGCCGATAACGGCCGCAGGATAAAGGACTATTTAAGAGATTTCGGCGTTTCCTCCGCTCTGCTGACAAAGCTGAAGCAAACGGAAAACGGCATAACCGTTAACGGAAAATTCGCTCGGGCGATAGATATTCTCCGCGAGGAGGATATTCTTGAGATTTCCGTTGAAAGCAAAGGTCATATGCCCGCGCCGCTGGATATCCCGATCGATATTTTGTATGAGGACGAGGATATCATAGCGGTCAACAAGCCGCCCTTTATGCCCGTTCACGAAAGCAGGAATCATATTGGAGACACGCTCTCAAACGCCATTGCCACCCATATTGAGGAGGACACGGCATTCCGCGCCGTTTACCGCCTTGATCGTGACACCAGCGGCATAGTGCTCATCGCAAAAAATCCCCTTGCCGCCGCAAAATTGGCGGGCAAGGTGAAAAAAGATTACTACGCGATCGTCAAGGGTGAGATAGCCGAAAACGGAATGATAGACGCGCCCATAGCCCGCCTTGACAGCAGTATTATAAAACGCGGCGTTTCAGAGAACGGCGAGCGCGCCGTTACTCATTACGCGCCTATTAAAACGAATAACGGATTAACCCTGCTGAAAATAAACCTTGAAACCGGAAAAACTCACCAGATAAGAGTTCATTTTTCTCATTCGGGCTATCCCCTTTTAGGTGATACTCTTTACGGCGGTGACGATGAACGCCTTAACAGGCAGGCGCTCCACTGCAAGGATATCTATTTCATTCACCCCATAACGGAGACGGCTATGCATATCACCTGCCCATTCCCGGATGATCTTAAAAAGTTCATACACCTGATGTAAATATTTTCTCATTCTTTTTTACTTATCGCTTGGAAAACACGAAAAAATGTGATAAAATATGAATTGATTAAACTTTTAACAGGAGCTGAAATTCTATGAAGACGATCCCAAGCTTTCAGGTCAACCACAAAATTTTGAAAAAGGGCATCTATCTCAGCAGAATAGATGATGATATCACCACCTATGATATCCGTATGCGCGAGCCAAATAACGAAACGGTTATGACGAACGCCGCCATGCACACCATCGAGCATATTTTCGCAACCTACGTTCGCAACACTGAGTTTGGAGATAATATCATTTATTTCGGTCCTATGGGATGCCGCACGGGCTTTTATTTTCTCACCCGCTCGCTTACCGATACTTATTCCATAAATCTTATTAAGGACGCCTTCAGATATATCGTTGATTTCTGGGGCCCGATCCCCGGCGCGACCGCAAAGGAATGCGGAAATTATACAGACCATAATCTTCTCCAAGCTAAGGAAGAGGCAAAAATCTTCCTTGATATTATCGAGGACTGGACGAAGGACGACTTGAAATATCCCACGGAGGAAGAAAAAGAATAAACAATGGAGCCTTTATTCACTACTCAAACCGATCTGAATTTGGAAGAATACAAAAAATTTAATGCTGCGGCAGCATCCAAAACCCTTGAAAGCGGTAAGCTTAAAAAGCGTTTAAAATGGATATGTATCCTTTTAGCGGTATGCCTTCTTGAAATAATTATATTTAACTTGCTTCCAGGGCATTCGGATCAGGGTAACACATTTACTGTGATTTTCACAACAGCCGCAGTTGTTATCGCCGTTTCCGCTCTTTCGGCATATCTTTTAATGCGTTTCCCTTTCTTTTTAAATAAATCGGCTGAAAAAGCATATTATTCAAATCCGTTTCTTCAAAAAAATCATCTGCAGATATATTCTTTTTATGAGGAATATCTTGAAGAAAAAAGCAATGATTCCTCCGCGAAAATTGAATATGCCCTGATACATAATATTATTGAGACCGAAACGAATTTCTATATTATGATCGGTAATAATCAAGGCTACGTTATAATTAAAAGCAACTGCTCACCCGAGCTGATAGAATTCATTAAAAACTTAAAGCCAAAACAAGGTTCTAAATAACAAATAACTGCCCCGCGCTTGCGGAGCAGTTTTCTTTTACGTCTTATTCAAATTTCCCTTTGAAATTCGGCTCAAAGATCGGAAGACCTAATGCCTTGATCGTGCCCTTAACGAATTCCTCAGTGCTCTTGAGCTTGATGGGCATTCCCATAAAGGTCATATTGTATATCGCCAATTCTTGGAAGGTGGGACTCATTTCGTTGATGACCTTAACCGTTCCGTTCTCCTTAAACTTAAAGGTGAATTTCCTTACGTGGGCCGTCTCAATAGGTCTGATCCAGACCTTAAGACTGCCGTCCGGCTGCCAGGCCGCCTTGGAATACGCGTGATAATGGAGCGTTTTCAGCTTCATTTCGCTCATTCTGTATTCGCCGTCCATACCAACGTCAATGGTGTTAACGTCGTCCTTCTCGCGCCAAGTAAATTTCATACAATCATCGGTGAAATCAAATCTGATCTCGCTGATGCTGCCGGGTTTATCGTAAAGCATCTGCTGAACGGAAATGGAGATAACCGAAGTGTTGCCGTTCGTCTTGCATTTGATCGCTCTGCCGCCGATCTTCTTTTCCATTTCAGCGTTTCTCGGCGTTGCGGCAAGATCCTCAACGTGGCAGTTTTCAATGGTGCTGAGCATTTCCGCGTGCTCCGCTTCGTTTTCGGGAAGCGCTTCAGCCTCAAAGCACTTGGGGAAGTGCTCCCAGAACACTCTCATTACCTTGTAGTCCTCGGCCTCGCCGCAGTTGAGAACCACGAGCGCGTCGTATTCGGGGAACATAAAGCAACGCTGACCCATAAGTCCGTCCGCGCGGTAGCTTCCGTCAAGCTGATTCTGCCAAAACTGAAAACCGTAGCCCCTCATATAATCAATGTAGCCCGCCTTAACGGTATCCGTATGCTTTGAGGTTGCATCCTTTACCCACTCGGCGGGAACAAGCTGAGTGCCGTCTATCCATTTTCCGCCGTGAATATAGGGCAGGAAGAATTTCGCCAAGTCCTCGGACTTCATATAAAGTCCCCAACCGGCGGCGTTGTTGCCCTTGCCGTCGTATTCCCAGAAAGGTTTTTCAATGCCAAGGGGCTTGAACATTCTCTCATCAAGATAATCAACCATGCTCATACCCGTAACCTTGGAGATGATGGCAGAGAGCATAAAGGTGTTTTCGGATATGTAATTAAACTTGCTGTCCGGCGCGGCGATGAAGCCCGCGTCAAAGAAGCTCTTTACCCAGTCCTTGCCGCCCTTTTCATCAGCAACGGTGATGAATTTATCGGAGCGCATGGTGAGAAGCATTCTGATAGTAAGCTTTTGGTTCTTCGGCTTCTTGGCAGATTCGTATTCGGGGAAGAAATCAGCCACCTTATCGTCAAGAGAGATAAGTCCCTCGCTGATAGCAAAGCCCACCGCGGTGGAGGTAACGGACTTACTCATTGAATATAAAACGTGGGGATGCTCGAAGGCGTAGGGCTTCCAGAAGCCCTGGGCGCAAACCTTATCGTGCCTTACAACGGTAAAGCTCTGAAGCCCCAGCTTTTTCTCGTTTATCTCATCTACGAACGCCTTTATGGCGCTGCTCTTGATACCCACTGATTCGGGGGTAACGTGTTGCAGATTTGTATTAGCCAATCTTTCCATAAATATTCTCCCTTAAAATATTATATAATAATTGTAAATCAGCGCGGGATTTTTTTCAACCTTAAATAAAGCAAAACAGAGAATTTTCTTTATTTTTTATAAAATTAAGACAAACCTCTTGACAATTATCCGATTTGTGGTAAAATAATTCTCGCTGTGGAAGTTTAGCTCAGCTGGGAGAGCATCTGCCTTACAAGCAGAGGGTCACAGGT
>JAFLRY010000050.1:0-1720 GCA_022511205.1 Eubacterium sp.
ATCGTTCAGCAGGACGTTTTCCTGTTTGTCGGCACGATTCGCGAGAATATTCTTTACGGAAAGCCTGATGCTACGGAAGAGGAAATGATCGAGGCGGCGCGCCGAGCGAATATCCACGATTATATAATGACCCTTGAAAAGGGCTACGATACGGAGATAGGCGAGAGGGGCGTTAAGCTTTCGGGCGGACAGAAACAGCGCCTCAGCATTGCGAGAGTATTTCTGAAAGACCCCGCGATACTGATCCTTGACGAAGCCACCAGCGCCCTTGATAACACCACCGAGGTACTCATTCAGCAGGCGCTTGACGAGCTTTGCAAGGGGCGCACAACGCTTGTGGTTGCCCACCGACTTTCAACGATCCGTAACGCCGATGAGATCGCTGTTATAATGAACGGCAGGATCACTGAGCGCGGAACGCACGAGGAACTGATGGCGGCTGACGGCACGTATAAACAGCTCTACTCACTTCAGTTTCGCGATAACGATTTATTTGAATAAAACAAAAAACGGCAAGGCTTGAATGTCCTTGCCGTTTTTCTGTAAAGCATATTCACTTTACAGATAGAGAATATACGAATTCTCTTGCGGTTTCGCCGGTTTTGTGATAAGTTCTTGTACCGTTGTCGCTCTCTAACTTTAGCCCAAGCTTTTCCATAAGCCTATATGAATCGGTGTTTCTGTAATCGCAGTTTGCCGTTAGCTTCTTAACTTTTAATTTGTTGATCGCAAAGTCCTTTATGGCAAAGGCGGCTTCTGTCGCATAACCCATTTTCCAATATCGCTTGTTGATTATCCATCCGAATTCGCCCTCATCTCTTTGCTCGTTCAATGCACAGGAGATGGCTCCGATCTGCTTGCCGTCAAGGGTGATCGCGAATTCATAAAAGTCAGGTTCTGCTTTTTTCCACTCCTCAGTAACACCCAATAAAAACTGGGCCGTTTCTTCCTTGGTATCATTGGGAAGCCAAACCATAAACCTTGTATTATCGTTATCAGATGCGTATGTATGAACCGAATCCAAATCATTAATGCTTAACGGGCGTAATACTAATCTGTCAGTTTTAATTTCTATATTCAATGCTTTACCTCTAATTGATTATATAAGAATTGTTGCTTAAGAAATCCTATAAATACCAATATAGTCAAAACAATCAGCCAATCAGTTTTTTAATTCTCGTCTCCGGATCACAACTGTCGATAGATAACAGTTTTACTTGATCCCACACTTCTTTCAAGGATTTTCCATCAAAAACGAGTGCATTTGAAAAATCGGAAAAATTGTTGTAATCATAGGCTTTAGAGCCGTCCGGGGCTAATCCAAACCAATACACTTCTTTGCCCTTGCTAAATCTATCTATTTTCTTTAGTAATTTATTCGGTGTTTTTCCCATCCAGCAGTTTTGGTAATCTGAAAGTCCGGCAACACTAAATTCTATTTCAATACAATTCTTTTTATTTAGATCAATTGCAAAAAGTTTTGTGATATCATCAAAAGAAATCATTTCAGCAACCCCTTTTTTCATTATACCATAATAAGAGAATAACCGCAACTTATATTAGAGTTGTGGTTATTCTTTGGTGGATACGAAGGAAGTCTCCACTTGCTATCGAAAGCTCCACCGGAGCTTTCTCCCAAATTTCCGCCAGCCGCTGCGCGGCACACGAAATTTGGAGCCACGTATTCGACTCCCTTCTAAATTTTATGAAAAAAACATAC
>JAFLRY010000050.1:1820-9528 GCA_022511205.1 Eubacterium sp.
CCGCCAACCGCTGCGCGGCACGCGAAATTTGGAGCCACGTATTCGACTCCCTTCTGAATTTTATGAAAAAAACATACATAGCGAAGGCTATGTATGTTTTTTGGTGGACACGAAGGGAGTCGAACCCTCGACCTCTGCAATGCGAATGCAGCACTCTCCCAACTGAGCTACGCGCCCTTATTTAATTCTCATATATTGTAGCCTATCTCGCCGATCAAATCAAGAGTAAAATTGAGAAATTCCAAATATTTTTCGAAAATATTCGGAATTTCTCAGTTGATAACTTATTTCGTTTCTTTTTCTTTAATGAATTGCCTTATGGTTATTGCGCCGAGGCCGTTGGAGATCGAGATAATGACAAGCACAAGCAGATAGCGCGGAGCTTCGCTGATGGATTGTATGCCCATTGCAAAGTAGTTCATATCCGCAATGCTATGCTCAAAGCCGCAAAGGATAAATACGGCAACGCAAAATACGATGCCAACGATGCCGCTTATCTCGTGGGGGTGCTTACCGAAATTATCTACCGCGATATACATAAGAATTCCGCATAAAAAGGCAAGGATTATCAGCTTGAATATTCCAATGCTCGCTTTCTTTGCCGCAACCTCTGCCGCGATCGTATGTATCTCAGGTCTCGCAAGCCTTACGGCCACCGAAACGATTATGCTTCCAATGAAGTTGCCGAGCCATATAACGGCGCAGTTGGGCTTGTTTTTATTGCTGAAAACGTAGCCGATCTTGCCCGTGAACAAAAACATTCCAAATGAGCATATGGCGAACAGACCTACTGAGAAAAGGATCGCGCCTACCACCTTATTTTCGCAGGAAAGATACACCGTGCAGCCTATTCCTATCATCACGCCCGCGGCGATTGATTTTTTAAGTTCCGTTAACATGTTTTTTCTCCTTATTTTGTGTTGTGGATACAGTATAAACTATTTCGACAGGAAATGCACTACTTTTGTGAAAAATAATTTATAATGAAATAATTGTAAAAATTAAATCTTATTGTGGAAAAATTCAATAAGTTGGTCTATAATATCTTTTGTGAGACTAAGAATTTTGGGGAGATACTATGGAAAGCAAAGCGGTAAAAATCATCGTTTCAGTAGTGATCGCGATAGCGATTGCGGGAGTTGTTCTTTTTGCGATCAATAACAATGGTGACGAAAAGGTAACCGATCCCACCGTAACGGCGGGGACAAGCTCCTCTGAGCAGACGACGGAGAATACAACGGAGACGACTCTTGAATCCACTCCGCCTGCTACGGAGACAGAGACGAATTCCGGCCCGAAAGTTATTGATATCGATATGCTGGTTAATTACGCCAATCCGCTTCCGGATGAGTGGGATATCGATCTCGTTGAGCTTAAAAACGGCCATAGGGTGGACAGGCGCGCCTATGATTCCCTGCAAAAAATGATGGATGATTGCAGAGCCGAGGGCTACAATCCGTTGATTTGCTCCTCTTACAGAACTCAAGAAAAGCAGGTGACGCTTTTTAATAACAAGGTTCAACAATATATCAATCAGGGCTATTCGGAAAGCCAGGCCAAGATAGAGGCGGGGAAATGGGTTGCCGTTCCCGGCACGAGCGAACACCAGACAGGGCTTGCCCTTGATATCGTATCGGTGGAGAATCAAAATCTCAACGAAAGTCAGCTTAATAATCCCTGCCAGCAATGGCTTATGGAGCATTGCTACGATTACGGCTTTATTCTCCGCTATCCTGTTGATAAAACGGATATAACGCAAATCGATTTTGAGCCGTGGCATTACCGCTACGTTGGAATGGAGGCCGCGCAGGAGATAAAGGAAAAGGGCATTTGCCTTGAAGAATACGCCGAGCTTCACAAATAATAAAGAAAAGACCGAAGATTCGTCTTCGGTCTTTTTTATGGTCTATTTTATATCGCCTTACTGAACAACGATTCCTCTTTCCTTGCGCTGTTCTTCAAGCTCCTTGGTGATCTGCTTTTTCTTATTGCCAACGAGGTCGTAGAAGAATACGGGGATCGTGCTGATAAGAAGCGAGATACCGGGGATAAGAGAAACAAGGCTGAACATACCGTTTCTGATAGATTCGCTCATTTCAAGCGGATTTGCCGTAACGCTGGCGTTGATGCTGGCAACGTCAAGGTTAACGATTATGTACATAAGAACGATGAACGAGGTGGAAATCGCGTTGCCGAATTTCGCAACGAAGCTCTGAACGGAGCTTCCCATTCCCGTGGGTCTCTTGCCTGTTTTCCATTCCATATAGTCAAGGCAGTCGCCAACCATAGCGTTGATGCAGATATTGATAACTCCGCAGGGAACGCAGGAAAGCACCAGGAACGGAACACACACCCAGAAATTATCGTAGCCGATAAACCAAATGGCAACGGAAGCTACAAAGCCCAGCAGGGAGCTGGCGATTATCAACTGCTTGTAATTGAATTTCTTGATAAGCATCGGCATAAGAAGCATAGTGCCGAACATTCCCACTGCCGTGGCAACTTGGAACACGAGCGAAACGGTGCTGATGTTGGATTGAAGCGCGGCTTCCAACTCCTCTGCGCTTAATCCCGCAGGGTCTTTGCCGATATAGAAGCTGTATCTGGCAACGTGGATAGCGCCTGCCTGATACATATATCTTGCGGCGGAGAGAATACCCATAAGAGCGGTGAGTATCAGCGGCTTGCAGGTGAGTATCTGCTTCAGCGCGCCGGGCTCGCCCTTTTTCTTTTTTTGCGGCGCGGGAACGTGAACGCGCTCCTTTGCTTTAAAATAAACTCTAACGAACAGAAGATTTCCAACTATTGCGCAGAAAAGAGCAATGGTCATATATTTTGTTTTTTCAAGCTGTAATCCCGAAAGATTAAACTTTGGCAAAATAAAGCCAAGAAGCATAAATATCGCAATGGGAAGCGCCGAGCCGATGCCGTTTGCGGTTTTAGCCTTGCTGATGATGTTTCCGCGCTCGTCGGGATTCGAGGTCATCAGATTTGGAAGTCCCCAGAAGGGAACGTCCGAAGCGGTATAGATCATACCCCATGCAACATAAGTAACCGCCGCGTAAACCATAAGGCTCGCACCTGAAAGATTCGGAGCGTAGAACAGGAGAACAGTCAGAATGGCGATCGGTATGGGCGTGTAGATGATATAAGGCCTCATTTTGCCGCCCTTGAAATTGCTTCTGTCGGCGATATAGCCCATCATCGGATCATTAACAGCATCCCAAACTCTGGCAAGAAGCATTAAAAGCAAAACGAAGATCGGAGCCAGCTTTAAAACGTTTAAATAAAAATCTGATATATAAGAGCTCATAATGGCATAGATCATTCCCTGACCCAGAGCGCCGACCGCGAACGCCATGCTCTCTTTCTTTGAAACTAATTTTTCCATAAATTTTCCCCTTTAAGATAAATCTTTAATTACAGTATAAAGGCTTTTATAAAAAAATTCAACATAAAAATGTTAACTTGTTTAAAACCGGCACTTTTGCTAATCATATTTTTGTATATTTTTAATAATTTGAGGTGGCAATATGGATTCTTTATGGAGCAAAAGCGTTTCATTTAAAAGGCGCGCGGCGCTGGAGGGAGATATTAAAGTAAATACTGCGGTGATAGGCGGCGGTATTGCAGGCTTGCTCACAGCTTACAGGCTGAGAGAAAAAGGCATAGACGCTGTCGTTTTAGAGGCAAGGGGAATTTGCGGCGGGCAGACGAAAAACACTACCGCAAAGATCACGAGCCAGCACGGCATTCTCTACTCTAAAATCGAAACGGGCTACGGCAGAGCCGCGGCAAAGCACTATGCGGCGGTGAATCAGAAAGCAATTTCCGATTACGAAAGAATTATCAGCGAAAAGAATATTTCCTGCCATTTTGAAAGAAAAAAAGCGGTTTTGTATACTTTGCACGATAAGGAAAAATTATTCAAAGAGCGTGACGCGGCAAGGCAGGCGGGAATAGATTGCGGTGTTACGGATAAAACGGAGCTGCCGTTTCCCGTTAAAGCTGCGCTGGTGTTTGAAAATCAGGCGCAGTTCAATCCTCTTGAGTTTTTGCTCCCCATATCACAAGAGCTTAGAATATATGAAGATACGCCTGTGATAAAAATAGTCGGTAACAGGATCATAACCGACCGCGGAACAGTTACGGCGCGAAATATAGTTTTCGCCTGCCATTATCCCTTTGTGAATTTCCCGGGGCTTTACTTTTTAAGAATGAGCCAGGAGAGAAGCTACGTTGTTTCTACGGAGTGGAACGGAAATCTTGAAGGTATGTATATAGACGCGGGAAACGGGCTTTCCTTTCGCACTTATGAAAATCAGCTACTGATCGGCGGCGGAGCGCACCGAACCGGTGAAGCGCCTGAAAACGATCCCTTTGAAATGCTTGTGAAAAAGGGCAAAATGCTGTTTCCCGAATTCAATGAGACCGCGCGGTGGTCGGCTCAGGATTGCATTACGCTTGACGGTATCCCATATATCGGCGAATTTTCCTGTGCTTTTAAGAACGTTTACGTTGCAACGGGCTTTAATAAATGGGGTATGACCTCGTCAATGGCGGCGGCAAGCATCATATCGGATAAGATTTGCGGCAAGGGAGATCACCGTTATTGGGTATTTTCGCCGTCCCGCTTCAGCCCTATCGCAGGGGCAAAGAATTTTTGCACCAATACGAAAGAAACTATTAAGGGCTTTGCAAAGCGTCTTGAGACTGCCGATATTACTGCCGAGGGTGTTAGAAACGGCGAGGCAAGAGTAGTCAGGTATAACGGAAAGAAGGCGGGCGCTTACAGAGATGAAAACGGAAAGCTCTACGTTGTCACCCTAAAATGCCCTCATTTAAAATGTGAGCTGAACTGGAACGAAACTACGAAAACGTGGGACTGCCCCTGCCACGGCTCAAGATACGATTATAAAGGCGATCTGCTTGATAATCCCGCTCAAAGCATATCAATATTGATAAATTAATCATATTCAATAAATTTTTATAAAATTATTAAAAGTTGTTGTTTAAAACTCACAAAAATGCTATAATTGAATTGCAAGAATATTCGCTTTCTTTACGGAGTTTTATTAATATGAAAAAGAGTAAAAAAATATTTACAGTTGTTTTTGCGCTTACGGCGGTTTGCATCGTAACGACCTTAGCATATTTTTACGGAAAGGGCTCAGCGGTCAGCCAAAACGGCGTAACGGTGACCGGGGAGACTGCACAGGAAAGCGTCACTCAGCAAAATGAGCAACAGGAAAATGAGATACATCAGGGTGTGTCATCTCATTACGTTATCAATGATAAGCAGGGGACTACCTCGAAACAAGAGTCTTCCGCAAACAAGACGCAGGAGAACGCTGTAAAGCAAATCTCCTTTACACAGAAGAATACCGATCCTCTGAGCAAAACGGTGGATTTTGACTCTATCACCGCCAAATACGGCGATGTGATAGCGGCAATTGAAAAGGGCTACAGAAGCCTTCAAAGCCCGATCGATCTTTCGGATTTCGATATCACTTACGACGAGCTTCGTGACGTTATTGAATATCTCTGCATAGGGCACGGTTATTATTACGTTAAGGGTACGTATAATTACTCCACGTTGGGAGAGTACGTTGAGGAATACACCCCCGAATATTTTTTCACGGCTAAGGAGATCGAACGGTTCAACAAGCAAATAGACGATGCGGCAAACGGCGTTGCGCAAGAGGCGGCGAAATATAAAACAGATATAGAAAAGCTTATCTTTATTCACAATTATCTCATTGCCAATATCACCTACGGTGCGGAAAACGCGGATATTGACAACAACCTTTACGGCGCCTTTGTTTTAAAAAACACGCTTTGCACCGGTTATTCCGAGGCCTTTAGCCTGATAGCCTCAAAGGTTGGGATCGAGAGTGGGATAGTTACAAGCATGAAACTTGCCCACGCATGGAATATCGTTTTGCTGAACGGAAGATATTATTATGTCGACTGCGCGTGGGATGATCCCACTATCACCAATCGGAGCCTTATTAACAATCCTGTTTCGGGTTACGGAAGATATCGATACTTTATGTGTTCTGAGGAGTATCTTTATAAAAACGATCATACCTCAAAGGATTGGCTGGTAAGCGGCCACAGTGTTTCGGGGCTTGCAACTTCTAAGTTCTATGATAATTTCTTCTGGCGCGATTATGAAACGCTGATGAAATCCTCCTCCGGAAGCTGGTATCAGAATTACGGTTATGAAATTCAAAACGCCAAGATCGATCAGGTAAAGTTTTCCATAGATAAAATAACCTTTTCGAATAATGAGAATTATGATATAAATACCGCCAGAACGATCTATACCTGCTGGACGATGAGCGGCTCTTATTATCCTGTTTTCTTTTCAACACTTCAAAGCTATAATGATTCCGTTTACTATATAAGAGCGGACGGAATTTATAAGATAAACAATAACGGCATTCTTGATGGAAGCAAGGATGTTTGCGTTTTTGAAAATCCGCGAAATGATAATATTTACGATTTTTGTATAGATAAATCGAAAAAGACCTTTACCGTGGTTTACGGAAAAACGATGGAGAATAATTCTTCCAATGCCGCGCAGATCACCTATAAGATATCGGATTACGAGTTTTAGGCAGAACTCATTGTGTAAAGCAATAATACTTTACAGCATTCGCACTATATTTTATTGCCGTAATAGTTTTATTTTTACAAAAAACGTTGACAAATTTTGATCCTGTGGTATAATTAGTTTGTAATCATTACAATTTGAAAATAATTACAAAGTGGGTGAAGCGGAGATGAACAGTCAGGATATTATTTCCTTGTTTAAGGAAATGAATTTTCGCGCGACTCCGCAAAGAATAGCCGTTTACGCTTATCTTTATGAAAACAGGACCCACCCGGACGTGCTTGATATTTACGCAAACGTAAAAAAACAGCATCCCGGCTTTTCAAAGACCACGGTTTACAACGCGCTGAACGCGCTTATCGAAAAGGGGCTTATAATTCCCGTTACGGCGGGCGGTGATTGCGTTCATTATGACGCCAACGTTGAGACCCACGGTCATTTTTACTGCGATGTCTGCGGTAAAATATACGATTTTAAAACGGAGCTTCCTGCGGCTCAAGGGCTTGAGGGCTTTTCCGTAAACAGAAAAAACGTTTATTACAGCGGCATTTGTCCCTGTTGTAAAAATAAATAAAAATCATTTCAAGGAGAGTTTATTATGGCAAAGAAGTATTACTGTCCCGTATGCGGATACGAAAGTGACGAACCCATCGAAGTATGCCCCATCTGCAAGGCTAAGATGGCTGTTCGTGAGGATGAAGGCGAGCTTGCTTGGGCTGCTGAGCACGTTGTAGGCATCGCTAAGGAAGGCGTTTCCGAGGAGATCGTTCAGGGCCTTCGCGATAACTTCAACGGCGAGTGCAGCGAGGTTGGTATGTATCTTGCTATGGCAAGAGTTGCTTTCAGAGAAGGCTATCCCGAGATCGGTCTTTACTGGGAAAAGGCTGCTTACGAAGAGGCTGAGCATGCCGCTAAGTTTGCTGAGATGCTCGGCGAGGTCGTAACCGATTCCACTAAGAAGAATCTTGAGCTTCGCGTTGCTGCTGAAAACGGCGCAACCATGGGCAAGACCGAGCTTGCTAAGCTTGCTAAGGCAGAAGGTCTTGACGCTATCCACGACACCGTTCACGAGATGGCAAGAGATGAGGC
>JAFLRY010000051.1 GCA_022511205.1 Eubacterium sp.
GAAAAAGAAGAAAAAATCAGGCGTGATATTGAAAGAGCGGAGGAAGAAGCCAAAAAAGCCGAAGCAGAAGCCCAAGAGGCCGCAAGGCTTGCCGAGGAGGCAAAAAAGAACGCCGAAGAAATTTGATAATTTGTTTACCTAGGTAGAATTCGTCTGAGGATAGAAAGAGATGAGCTTTTTAGGACTCATCTCTTCAATTGGAAATCAGTGGGTTTTCAAATATTTAATGAAAAGCCACAACAGCCAAAGCCCGCCTGTAATAGACGTCATAAAAACGTCAAACAGAAAATTCCAAAATGTGTACTTTTTATCCATATCATCACTCTCCTTTCATTACAGGAGAAGAAAAATTTGCGAAAAAAGGAGCTGATCAAAATCAGCTCCTTTAACATTATTGAATATTACATTTTATCAATCATCTTTGCTTTGATGAAATTAAACTCATCTTCCGAAATGGCGCCTAAATCTAATAATTTCTTTGCCTGAGCTATTTTCTCAAGGATCGCGTTGAAATCATTTTTAGATTCAGTGGATTCGTCATCGTTCTCATTTGATATTTCCGTAAACTCCGCCACAGTATCGTTTTCTTCTAATACATCTGCTTCAATTGCTTCTGTTTCCTCTATTACAATTTCATCTTCGACTTTTTCGTATTCTGCCATGATATCTTTCCAGTCAGCTTCAAAATCTTCTTCCTCATATTCAAAATGAGCTTTGTCAAGAGTGTCTGTCAGTCTTTTACCCATGGGCTTCATAGAAGCAAAGGTCAATCCGCCGGAAACTACTCCGCCTATGATTGGAACTGCTTTGGAAACGCCTTTAGCAAAGACCTCTTTTGTCATTTTGGCACCAAATACTTTTGCAATAGATTTAACTATTGGATAGTAGAATGTTTTAGTAAGTGCTTTTTGCGGAAGTTTTTTCAATGCCTGTTTTGCTAAGGAGGCAGATAATACTCTTACAGTTTGGGCCGCGCCAGAAGCGCCAAGCATTACTCCGCAGTAAAGTATAAGCTGATTAGTTACCTTATTTCTGTCAAGTACACCATTTTCCCATAAATCAGATTCCCCATACAGATATGACAGTTCTTGTGCCATTCCCAACGCCACTCCGTAGAATTGCAACATATCGGTAGGAATAGTTGCTGCCATTGCAAGACCTCCGGGAAGTCCGGCCATAAATGATGCACCAGTTGACAGGAGCGTTTTTTTCTGTATAATTTTGTTTGCCATTTTTCTGAGCATATCTCTTGGACATTCAGCTTCTACGGGACCTTTTTCGATAATAATCTGCATTAGAGTTTCTGGAGAATCTTTAAACTGCTCTCTTAAAAAAGCTTCTCTGTTAACTCTCACCCCCGGTACTTGTATTGCGGTTGCAATAATGTTTTCAAGAGTGATATTATCCTTTGCCTTAGTGAGAGCTTCGTTAGCTTTGTCTTTGCCTTTGTCGCCCAAATCTTCAACTTTGTCTTTGATGCTGTCAGTCAAGCTTTTAAAACCGCCAGCAATATTTTTAATTGCATCTTTTTCTTTGTCAATATTCGCCATATTGAAACCTCCTAAATGTATTTCATTACATATCTTGTTTTTTACGCGAATTGAATTTAGAATAATTTTACCACGGAATCAGTAGATTTACAATGAATTTACTAATATTTTGTTGTTTTATATTAGCTATTAAATGTTTTGGAAACTTTCGAAGATAGATAGCAAATTCATAAAAATTATAATTACTGTTTGACGAAAAAGTCAAAATCTGTTTGCAAATTGTTTGCAAAACGTCTTGTAACTGTTTGCAGTAGGTTTTGAGGCAAAAGAAAAAGTCTTAAAATCGGCTTAACTAAGCCAAATTTTAAGACTTGTCTTGGCAGGGGCAGAAGGATTCGAACCCTCGGCACGCGGTTTTGGAGACCGCTGCTCTACCAACTGAGCTATACCCCTATTTGGTGGGCCATCAGGGACTCGAACCCCGGACCGACCGGTTATGAGCCGGGAGCTCTAACCAACTGAGCTAATGGCCCCAATGTGTCAATGCGACTTTAGTATAATAACATTTAATCAAATTTTAGTCAATACCTAAAATGAAAATCATCGCAAAATTATTTCCATATTTTAATTGAAAAATTGCGCGCATTGTTGTAAAATTAGTATAGCAATTTAGAAACAGGGGGTAAATAATGGATAATTACGTTTTAAGCGGAAGGGAATCGCTGGGCGTTGAGTTTGGCTCAACGAGGATAAAAGCGGTTCTTGTTGACGAAAACTGCAATCCCATCGCTTCAGGCGGTCACACTTGGGAAAACAGGCTTGAAAACGGTTATTGGACTTATCATATGGAGGACGTTTGGGCGGGTCTTCAGGACGCTTACGCCAAGCTAAATGAGGAGGTTTTCGCCAAATTCGGAGCGAAGATCACGAAGCTTGCTTCCGTGGGAATTTCCGCGATGATGCACGGCTATCTGCCTTTTGACGAAAACGGCGAGCTGCTTGCTGGCTTCAGAACGTGGCGCAATACCACCACGGGCGACGCTGCGGCGAAGCTGACTTCACTTTTTGATTTCAACATTCCGCAGAGGTGGAGCATCTCTCATCTCTATCAGGCGATTTTAAACGGCGAGGAGCACGTTGGAAGGATATCCCATCTCACAACGCTTGCGGGATACGTTCATCAAAAGCTCTCCGGCGTTAAGGCGCTGGGAGTAGGCGAGGCTTCGGGAATGTTCCCAATAGACAGCAAAACGGGAACATATAACGCTGAAATGCTCGATAAATTCGCCGCGCTTGACGACGTTAAAAAGTATGCTTGGAATATAAGAGATATTCTTCCTAAGGTACTTACGGCTGGCGAAAACGCCGGCACGCTTACCGCGGAGGGCGCGCTTCTGCTTGACCCGAGCGGTGCGCTTGAGGCGGGCGCTGTTATGTGTCCTCCCGAGGGGGACGCCGGCACGGGAATGGTCGCCACCAACAGCGTTTGCGTGAAGACAGGTAACGTTTCTGCGGGTACTTCGATTTTCTCAATGGTAGTTCTTGAGGATCAGCTTTCCAAGGTTTATGAGGAAATAGATATGGTCACTACCCCTGCGGGAATGCCCGTTGCGATGGTTCATTGCAACAACTGCTGTACCGATCTTGATTACTGGGTAGGTCTTTTCTGCGAATTCGCGAAGGCATCGGGCAGCGAGCTTTCAAAGCCGCAGATCTATGATCTTCTTTACGCCAAAGCCCTTGAGGGTGACGCTGATTGCGGCGGCGTTGTAAACTACAATTTCTTCTCGGGTGAGCCGGTTGCCTATGTTGCGGATGGCAGACCGCTCTTTATGAGAAAGCAGGACAGCAAATTCAACCTTGCGAACTTCTTCCGCGCGCAGATCTATTCCACCATGGCAACCCTTAAAATGGGCATGGAGATTCTTGAAAAAGAAAACGTTAAGATCGATTGCCTTATGGGTCACGGTGGATTGTTCAAAACTCCCGTAGTAGGTCAGAAACTTATGGCAGGCGCGATGAATACTCCCGTTGCGGTTATGGAAACTGCAGGAGAGGGCGGTGCCTGGGGCATTGCGGTGCTTGCAAGATACTGCATTGATAAGAACGAGGGTGAAGCGCTGGAAGATTACCTCAATTCGAGAATTTTCAGCAGATATAAGAGCTCAACGATCGAGCCTGATGCGAATGACGTTAAAGGCTTTGCTGAATATATGAAATTATTTAAGGCTGGACTTGCCGTAGAAAAAGCGGCAGTTGAGAATATCTAAAGGAGAAAAAATATGGCTATTAAAGATTATGAATTTTGGTTTGTTGTAGGAACTCAGTTCCTTTACGGCGAGGACATTTTTGAAACGATCGACGCGCATTCAAAGGAAATGTGCGCCGAGTGGAGCGAAAAGCTTCCCTGCAAAATAATTGCGAAGCCCTGCGTTAAGACCTCTAAGGAGATCCTTGACGTGATGCAGGCGGCTAACAGCGAAGAGAAGTGCGCCGGCGTTATCACATGGATGCACACCTTCTCACCCTCAAAGGCTTGGATCGCGGGTCTCGGCACGCTCAAAAAGCCCTATCTTCACGTTAATACTCAGTTTAACAGAGATATTCCGTGGTCGGATATCGATATGGACTTTATGAATCTTAATCAGTCCGCTCACGGCGACAGAGAGCACGGCTATATTTCCGCCCGCATGCGCCTGAAGAGAAAGGTTATCGCAGGCTACTGGAAGGACGAGGAGTTCGTTAACAAGATGGCAACATG
The DNA here is from genome assembly GCA_022511205.1 of Eubacterium sp. Lineage (GTDB taxonomy): Bacteria > Bacillota > Clostridia > Oscillospirales > Acutalibacteraceae > Eubacterium_R. The sequence continues at coordinate 4,252 of JAFLRY010000051.1, forward strand.
GATCCGCGCGGCGGTAGGCGCGGCAGAGTCAAGAAAAACCCATGTTCTGCGTATTTCTGATAATATGAGAAACGTTGCGGTTACGGACGGAGACAAGGTTGAAGCCCAGATCAAGCTGGGCTGGCAGATCAGCCACTACGGCGTTGGCGATATCATCAAAGAGGTTGAGGCCGTTACCGAGGCTGAGATAGATGCCCAGATGGCAGAGTATGAAGCCAACTACGTTATGGATACCGATAATATAGAAGCAGTTCGCTATCAGGCAAGGGAAGAGGTTGCGCTCAAGAAATTCCTTGAGAGATACGGCTTCAACGCTTTCCATACCAATTTTGAAGATCTTCAGGGGCTTCGTCAGCTTCCCGGTCTTGCCGCTCAGGATCTGATGCGCCAGGGCTACGGCTTCGGCGCTGAGGGCGACTGGAAGGTTGCCGCAATGACAAGAGTTATGAAGGCTATGGCCGAAGGACTTGAGGGCGGCACCGTATTTATGGAGGACTACACCTACCACTTCGAGCCCGGCAATGAAATGCTCCTCGGCTCACATATGCTTGAGGTTTGCCCCACCTGCGCGGCGGAGCAGCCGAAAATTCAGGTTCATCCCCTTGGAATCGGCGACAGGGAAGACCCCGCCCGTCTCGTATTCAAGGCGCAGACAGGTAAGGGTATCGTAGTTACCCTCGTTGATATGGGCGACAGACTTCGTATGATCTGTAACGACGTTGAGTGCAAGGAGCAGGTAAACGATATGCCGAAGCTTCCTGTAGCAGGCGTTCTCTGGAAGCCTCTGCCTTGTCTCCAGACCTCCGCAGAAGCATGGATCTATGCGGGCGGCGCTCACCACAGCGTGCTTTCCTACAGCTTAACTGCCGACAATATGCGTGATTTCGCTGAAATTATGGGCATTGAATTCGTTCATATCAACGCCAACACCGAGATCAACGAGTTCAGAAAAGAGCTCTTCTATAATGATGTCGCCTACAAGCTCGGAATGTGAGGAAGTAACTTATGTTAGAAGAACTCAAAGAAAGAGTATTCAGGGCGAATTTGCAGCTTGTTGAATACGGCCTCGTTGTGCTCACCTGGGGCAACGTTTCGGGTATCGACAGAGAAAAAGGGCTTTTCGTTATAAAGCCCTCGGGCGTACCTTACAGCACCATGACTGCCGACGATATGGTGGTTATGGATTTAGAGGGAAATAAGGTTGAGGGCAAGCTCAATCCCTCATCAGATACGCCCACACATCTTGAATTATACAGAAATTTTGCCGATATCGGCGGTATCGTTCACACCCATTCAAGCTGGGCCTGCTCCTGGGCGCAGGCGGGCAGAGATATTCCCGCCTACGGCACGACCCATGCCGATTTTGCAAACGGAGCAGTTCCCTGCGCAAGAGGGCTGACGGCCGAGGAGGTCGGCGGAGAGTACGAGCTGAACACGGGTAAGGTCATCGTTGAGGAATTCGGAAAAAGGGGAATCAAGCCCGCCGAATGTCCGGCTGTACTTATCCACCGCCACGGCCCGTTCACTTGGGGCAAAGACCCGTTCAAGGCGGTTGAGAACGCGCTGATACTTGAGGAGGTTGCCAAAATGGCGGTGCGCACCGAAAGCGTTGCCGCGGCAGACCCGAATTCAAATATAGGCATTGAGCAGTATCTCCTTGATAAACACTATCAGAGAAAGCACGGCGCCAACGCCTATTACGGACAGAAATGATAGAATAAACCCTCCCGATAAGGGAGGGTTATTTTATGCCTATTTCATTTTTAAATCGTCCCACGCAACGCCGTTTATATTAAACAAATCAACGAAATCGTAGCTATCCGTTTCTTCCTTTAAGTGGCTTGGATACCATACCTGCGCAAAGAAGGGATTTGTTTTCGCAATGGAATTGTAATCCCAGCATTTATGCGGAATAAAGCATTCGGGACACCAGTGGCCGCCCAAGAGAATGAGGGCGGGGCTTGCCTCAAATTCAGCGCCGCAATGGCCGCATTTCCATTTCAGCTTTGAATAGAGATCGCCCGTTTCCATTGCTTCGGAAAGGCATTCGCCGCCGCGGAATTTCGCCGCGGTTTTCATATCCTCAATATCGAGCGCCGATTTGGCTTTTCGCTCGTCATAGCCGTGATCGATCCTGAACTGCTCGGCGGCGGAATTGTCCTTATCAAACTCCATTATTTCAAAGTCTTCCCATTTTTCGGGAATGCTTTTCCAGTTTTCCATAGATCCGAAAAAGGCGTTGATCCGCGCTTTATCATCTGTTTCGATCCATTTGAGAGTGCCGAAGACAGATGAGGAGGCAACAGCTTTCATAATGGGCTTTGCGAAGGCTGATACAACGTCCTTTGAAATATTTCTCGCAAATTTGAAGCGAAAATCAAGCTGCCCGGCAAGGCGGATAAAATAATCTTTTAAAGGCACATTTTCACGGAATTGCAAAAATTCCTCAAGCTTATCGCTGTCCGCAAAGAAGTGGCCGTGAAAGTTTTTCGTTGCAAACCAGTTTGGTTCAAAAAGCTTTTCAGGGTGGGAGAGACCAAGCGTGTCAACCATAAGGGAAATGAATTCGTAATTTGAAATTCTGTATTCCTTTCCCGAGCTGATATTGTAAAAATGCCTCCAAAAGCCGTTTTCAAGCTCTCCGCTCTGATCCTTTAAAACGAGACTGCACATAACCCTGCCCGCGTCCTCTACGGTGCACCACTCAATAACGCCGTTGAGCGGAACGTGGAACATGATCGGATCAAGCGTTTTAAGTATATGCGGATACAAAATTCCTGTTTGCCTGAGCACCACCCAATTTTTAATACCGCTTTCAACGAAAATCCGCTCAGCGATCGCTTTTGAAACGGCATAATGATCGTAGACGGAAATCTTGATAGGATCGCCGCAGCGCCCCCAGTGAATAGGATAGTTTCGCCCGCCCGTTTCTGCAACTGAGCCGATATAGCAAACCTTGATATCATCGGCATTTTTCTGCGCCAGCACCGCTTTGCAGATGTTCTCCGCCGAGCCGATGTTGGTTTTTTGAGTGAGATATGGCTTCGCATCCGCGGAAGGGGAAACCATACCGCCTATATGTAAAACGTAGTCTGCTCCCGTAACGCCCTCAAGAACGGACTCGTAATCAAGCAGATCGCCCCATATAACGCGAACGTTCGGCTTTGCCAGAAGCGGAATGATCCTGTCTTTATGCTTATCGTTTTCCCGCACGAGAAGCTTTATATTTATTTTATTCGGGTGTTTCAGCATTTCACAAACGGCGGACCACCCCATAACGCCTGTGCCGCCGGTGACAAAAACAGTTTTTCTTGCCATTGAAAAATCTCGCAATCTAATATAGTATTTATAGTATAGTGTATTTATAAACTCATTTCAACAAAGCAAAAGTAAAACAATTGTGAATTAATTTTAAATTTTGCACGCTTTTATTAATAAAATATGTATTGACAAGTTACTTGCGTTGCGTTATTATATAGCCGAAGTTAAAATGATCTTATCAAGAGTGGTTGAGGGACAGGCCTTATGACACCACAGCAACCTGCTTTTAAGGATTATATCCTGCGGGCAAGGTGCTAATTCCTGCGGAAATTCCGAGCGATGAGTTTAAGCGGCTTTACGAATACGCACACACTCGTTCGGTGTGTGCTTTTTTATTTTATAAAACAGTTTAAAGAGGAGGAATATTTATGTCAAAATATTTATTTACGAGTGAATCGGTGACGAAAGGTCATCCCGATAAAATTTGCGATCAGATCTCAGACGCAATACTTGACGCTATGCTTGAGCAGGACGAAATGAGCCGTGTTGCCTGCGAAACCACTTGTACAACGGGTCAGGTACTCGTTATGGGCGAGATCACCTCAAAGGCTCAGGTGGATATTCCGTCGATCGTTCGAAAAACGATCTGCGATATCGGCTACGATAACGGCGTTAAAGGCTTTGACGGCAACACCTGCGCTGTTTTAGTTGCCCTTGATAAGCAGAGTACGGATATCGCCATGGGCGTTGACGCTTCCTACGAGCTGAAAAACTCCGAAGAGGATAAGTACAACCTCAACGGCGCGGGCGATCAGGGAATGATGTTCGGCTACGCCTGCGATGAGACCGCGGAGCTTATGCCCATGCCAATCAGTCTTGCCCATAAGCTTGCCGTTAAGCTTACGGAGGTTCGCGAGGACGGCACGCTTCCTTATCTCTACGCGGACGGAAAAACGCAGGTCACCGTTGAATATGAGGACGGCAAGCCGGTTAAGGTCACCGCAATCGTTGTTTCAAGCCAGCACAGCGCTGATATAGCCCTTGAAACGCTCCGCAAGGATATAATCGAAAAGGTTATTAAAACCACCATTCCCGCCGAGCTTATGGACGAGAATACCGTTATTTACGTTAACCCCACCGGCAGATTCGTTATCGGCGGTCCGCAGGGAGACAGCGGACTTACGGGCAGAAAGATCATCGTTGATACATACGGCGGCTACGCCCGCCACGGCGGTGGAGCCTTCAGCGGTAAAGATCCCACGAAAGTGGATCGCAGCGCCGCATACGCCGCCCGCTGGGTTGCGAAGAACGTTGTTGCTTCGGGGCTTGCCAAGAAGTGTGAGGTAGAGCTTGCATACGCGATCGGCGTTGCGAAACCTGTTTCCATTATGGTGGATACCTTCGGCACAGGCGTTAAAAGCGATGAGGAGATCGCCGAGATCGTTCAAAAGGTATTCGATCTCAGACCCTCAGCGATCATTGACCGCCTCGATCTCAGAAAGCCGATTTATCAAAAGGTTGCCGCCTACGGACATATGGGCAGGGAAGACCTGGGCGTTTCCTGGGAAAAGCTTGATATGGTAGACGAAATCAAAAAGTATATGTAATCTTATTGTTATTACGAAACCCCCGACGGAACTCTCCGTTGGGGGTTTTGCTTAAATATGCCTATTTTCTTTAAAAACTTAATCTATGAAAAAAACAGCAAAAATCATATTTTTTAATTCATTTGTTTTGCCGCTGCCGCGGATGGGAATTATTTTGCGCCTGACGGCGCGGATCAATAAGATTTATTTTTTATATTTGCCACTGCCGTGGCGGGGCATATCATTCTTTTGAGTCGCAAAAGAACGATACCAAGAAAACGATTTAGGGGGAGT
>JAFLRY010000052.1 GCA_022511205.1 Eubacterium sp.
GACGCTGTTTGTGCTTTGGATTTTCACAGATAACCATTACTTTTCCATTGCGCTTGATTACTTTGCATTTGTCGCAAATTTTCTTTACAGAAGGTCTGACTTTCATTTTGAATATCCTCCTTAATTATTACTTTGAACGCCAAATTATACGACCCTTTGAAAGATCGTAGGGTGACATTTCAATGGTAACCCTATCACCGGGAAGAATACGAATGTTGTTCATACGGAGCTTTCCGCTGATATGGGCCAAAACAATGTGATTGTTCTGAAGTGATACCTTAAACATAGTGTTCGGTAAAACCTCAACCACAGTACCTTCAACTTCAATCATATCTGACTTTGACATCAATTTACCTCGCTATATTAATACGATCAAGATGTTTTAATTTAACTGGAATCACATCGCGGCGTAATCGCCAGCAATTGATTGAAACATTCAGACTTGCGTCATGATAACGGGACCGTCCGGCGTTATCGCAATGGTGTGCTCAAAATGAGCCGCCAGCTTGCCGTCTGCCGTAACAATGGTCCATCCGTCTGATAATTGTTTTACCCTATAGGTTCCCTGATTGATCATCGGTTCAATTGCCAATGTCATTCCGGGTAACAGTCTGATACCACGACCTTCGTGTCCGAAGTTGGGTACGCTTGGATCTTCATGAAGCTTTTTTCCCACGCCGTGACCTACGAAGTCTCTGACTACGCCGTAGCCTCTTTCCTCGCAGTAGCTCTGAATCGCGTGGCCGATATCGCCGATCCTGTTGCCGTAAACCGCCTGCTCAATGCCTTTATAAAGGCTCTCGCGGGTGGTGTCTATCAGCCGCTTTGCTTCGGGAGAGCAAGTCCCTGCAACAAATGTGGCAGCATTATCGCCGTTGTAGCCGTTCTTTTCAGCGCCTAAATCTATGCTGACTATGTCGCCTTCTTTGATGATGCGGTCAGCCTTAGGGATGCCGTGGATCACTTCATTATTTATGGAAATACATGCGGTAGCAGGGAAATCGTAGAGCCCGAGGAAATTGGGAGTAGCTCCCCTTTTCTTGATAAGATTGTAAGCGATCCTATCGATTTCCTTAGTGGAAACGCCGGGCTTAACCGCCTCGCCTGCCACCATTAATGCTTCAGCCGAGATCTTGCAGGCTTCTCTCATAAGCTCCAGCTCTCTCTTGCTTTTAAGCACTACCATGTTAATCCTCCAATGCCTTAAAGACGAGAGCGGTGGTATCCGCCACTTCCTCCTGACCCTCAACAATAACGAGCTTGCCGAGGTTTTTATAGAAGTCTTTAAGCGGCTCGGTCATCTGATGATATTCAACCAATCTTGCCTGAACCGTTTCGGGAGCGTCGTCCTTACGCTGTATGAGCTCGCCGCCGCAAGCGTCGCAAATTCCGTCTACCGCCGGCTTTTTGTAAAGCATATGATAGGAATTCGCGCACTTGGAGCAAACTCTGCGGCCGGACATTCTTGCGGTAATTTTCTCATCGGGTACTTCGATATCAAGCACCTTATCGATCTCTACACCCATATCCTCCAGCGCCTGAGCCTGAGGGATGGTGCGGGGAAAGCCGTCAAGAATGAAGCCGTTTTCACAATCTTTTTCTTTTAATCTGTCTTTGATAATTCCGATTAGAATTTCATCGGGAACGAGCTGGCCTGCATCCATATAGGATTTTGCCTTAAGTCCCATCTCCGTGCCGTCTTTAACAGCGGCACGAAGAATGTTACCGGTTGAAACAGCGGGGATCTGATATTTTTCAACGATCTTTTCCGCCTGTGTACCTTTTCCTGCGCCCGGAGCGCCGAGAAGTATCAATTTCATAAAATCAACCTTTCAGTTTTCGGTGAAGCGGCATTAGTCGAGGAAGCCTCTGTAATGACGCATCATCATCTGAGATTCGAGCTGACGAACAGTCTCAAGCGCAACACCGCAAAGAATGATGATGGAGGTACCGCCAAGTGAGATGGACATACCGCCGTCTGCACCGTCCTCGGTAAGAGGAGGAATTGCCGCGTCCGCAATGAGAGACCATACGATCGGGAAGAGCGCTACTACCGAAAGCATTAGCACGCCGATAAGCGTGAGCCTTGTGATAACCTTGAAGATGTATTCAGAGGTCGGTCTGCCGGGACGGATACCCGGGATAGCGCCGTTGTTTTTACGAAGATTGTTTGCCATTTCAATTGGGTTGTACTGGATCGTACTGTAGAAATAAGCAAAGAAGATTATCAGCACGAAATACATGATCGCATACCACCATGAATCGCTCTGGAACGCGCCGAAGAACTTCTCCCAGAAAGTTCCCTCATACTTATTAGCAGGAATGAACATCTGAACTGTAGCGGGAAGCGAAAGAATTGAGGAAGCAAAGATGATGGGGAGAACGCCGCTCATATTCACCTTGATAGGCATATGGGTGGACTGACCGCCGTACATTTTTCTTCCTACTACGCGCTTTGCGTACTGAATGGGAAGTCTTCTTTCCGCGTTATCCATAAATACGATGTACATGATCATAAGAATGAATATCACGAATACGATGGGAACGAGGATGGTATAAACCAAACGTCCCGTGCTGAGATACTGGGTGAGCTGTCTGATGAGGGTCGGGAAACGAGATACGATACCTGCGAAGAGGATGATCGAAATACCGTTTCCGATACCGGACATCGTGATCTGCTCGCCGAGCCACATAATGATAGCCGTTCCTGCGGTGAGTACCGTTATGATTACCAGAGCCTGGAACACTGCCGGGAAGCCCGTGAAGTCTTTACCGGCGGCATCAGTCATAAGGTATTTGTTGGCACGAAGGAAGAAGTAGTAAGCCAGTGACTGGAGGATCGCAAGCGCAACCGTCATATAACGGGTGTAAGAAGCGATCTTCTTTCTTCCCTCTTCGCCTTCCTTCTGAAGGTTAGCCAGCTTGGGGATAGCAACCGCAAGGAGCTGCATGATAATTGAAGAGTTGATATACGGGGTGATCGACATTGCGAAAATCGTTCCGTAAGTGAATGCACTACCCGTCATAAGGCTTAAATAGGTTAAAATGGTGTTACCCTTTCCTACGTCGATTTCTTCAACGATGTTGAGAAACGGTACAGGTATCATAGAACCTATACGGAAGATAAGGATAATAAATGCCGTAAAAATGATCTTTTTCCTGATTTCAGGAATTTTCCAAGCGTTAACGAGGGTCTTAATCATTTACAGCACCTCCGCCTTGCCACCTGCAGCCTCGATCTTTGCTTTAGCTGTTTCACTAATAGCCGCAACCTTAACGGTTAAAGCCTTTGTGATATCGCCCTTTCCGAGAACCTTGATACCATCAAGCTCCTTCTTAATAAGGCCTACAGCCTTAAGGCTTTCAGCGTCTACTACCGCGCCGTCTTCAAATCTTTCCTCAAGTGAAGAAAGGTTAACTACGGCGTACTCCGTTCTGAAGTGGTTATTGAAGCCTCTCTTGGGAACACGTCTCTGAAGGGGCATCTGACCGCCTTCAAAACCGGGACGGCGGCTATAGCCTGAGCGCGCCTTTGCGCCCTTATGGCCCTTGCCTGCGGTTTTACCCTGACCTGAACCGGCGCCGCGGCCAATTCTTTTTACTGCCTTCTTTGAGCCCTCGGCCGGAGAAAGTTCATGTAATTTCATTTATCCGCACCTCCTCTTAGCCTTCCGAAACTTCAACAAGGTGAATAATCTTATTGATTTTTCCCTGAGTCTGAGCGTTGTTAGGCTGAACTGTTTCGTTTCCTATTTTACGAAGACCAAGGGAGTGGGCGGTGGCGATCTGGTCTTTCTTAACACCGATCAGGCTCTTTACGAGCTTAACTTTAATGTCTGCCATTTTCCACCCTCCTTAACCTAAGATTTCTTTTGCAGACTTGCCGCGGATAGCCGCAACCTCTTCTGCGGTGCGGAGCTTTGCAAGTCCGTCCAAAGTTGCTCTAACTACGTTATAAGGATTGTTGGAGCGGATAGCCTTGGTACGAATATCCTCGATACCAACCGTTTCAACAACGGCACGAACGGGACCGCCCGCGATAACACCGGTACCTTTCGGAGCCGGCATAAGGATTACTTCGCCTGCGCCGAACTTACCCTTAACGTCGTGAGGAATGGTAGTGCCTCTTAACGCAACCTTGATAACGTTCTTTTTCGCGTCCTCAATACCCTTGCGGATAGCATCCGGAACTTCGCCTGATTTACCTACGCCGAAGCCTACGAGGCCGTTGCCGTCGCCTACAACTACAAGCGCTGAGAACTTATAGATTCTACCACCTTTAACCGTCTTAGAAACACGGTTGATGGCCACAACTCTTTCTTCAAGCTCTATTGAAGATACGTCAATCTTTGCCATAAAGTATTTACCTCCTTCGTTAGAACTCAAGTCCGCCTTCACGGGCGCCGTCCGCAACTGCGGCTACACGGCCGTGATAAACGTAACCGCCGCGGTCAAATACGCATTTCTCAATGCCCTTTGCCTTGGCTCTGTCTGCTAATGTCTTACCGACAGCCTTCGCTGCCTCAATGTTTCCGCCGTACTGGGTGAAGTCCTTTTCAACCGTTGACGCCTGAGCGAGTGTAACGCCCGCAACGTCATCAATAAGCTGAACGTAAATATTGCTGAGGGAGCGATATACGTTAAGTCTGGGACATTCCGCAGTACCGGAGATCTTTCCGCGTACTCTCTTATGACGCTTTTGTCTTGCCTTATTGGCATCCTGTCTTGAAACCATAGTAATTCACTCCTTCCCTTATTTCTTACCTGTTTTTCCTTCTTTGCGGCGGATATGCTCTTCAGCATACTTAATGCCCTTGCCCTTATAGGGTTCCGGAGGTCTCTTTTCGCGAACCTGAGCCGCGAACTGACCTACAGCCTGCTTATCAGCACCGGAAATAACTATCTGGGTCTGAGAGGGGCATTCGATCTTAATGCCCGCCGGCGCAGTCATGATCACCTGATGGGAATAACCGAGGTTCATGGTGAGGGTCTCACCTGAAACTGAAACACGGTAACCTACGCCGTTTACGTCGAGCACTCTCTTGAAGCCGTTTGTTACGCCCTCTACCATATTGGCTACGAGTGCGCGGGTGAGGCCGTGAAGCGCTCTGTTTTCTTTTTCATCGTTCGGTCTTGCGAACGTGATCTCGCTGCCTTCAACGTTAACGCTGATGCTGGGACTTTTCTCCATGGTAAGAGTTCCGTTCGGTCCTTTTACGGTAACAGTGTTGCCGTCAACCGAAAAATCAACGCCGGCAGGAATAGCGATCGGCTTTAAGCCTATACGTGACATCCTAACTGCACCTCCTTACCAAATGAATGCCAGAACTTCTCCGCCAACGTTCTGCTTGCGGGCTTCTCTGTCTGTCATTACGCCTTTTGAAGTGGAAATGATTGCGATTCCGAGTCCCTTCATAACCTTCGGCATATCCTCAACGTTGGAATACTTACGAAGGCCGGGCTTGGAAACTCTGCGAAGGCCGGTGATTACCTGGGACTTGCCCTCACCGTACTTGAGAGAGGCGCGGATAACGCCCTGCTTTCCGTCTTCAATTACTTTATAACCTTTTAAATATCCTTCATCTACAAGAATCTGAGCAATTGCCTTCTTCATGTTAGACGCAGGAATATCTACCGTATCGTGCTTTGCCGAGTTGGCGTTACGAATTCTCGTGAGCATATCGGCAATAGGGTCTGTAATATGCATTGATATTTCCTCCTTATAAATTCAGCAATTCTCGGTTCTTACCAAGATGATTTTGTTACTCCGGGAATCTCGCCCTTATGAGCAAGCTCACGGAAGCATATACGGCAAACGCCATACTTACGAAGATAAGCGTGAGGTCTACCGCAGATCTTACATCTGTTATGCACTCTTGTTGAATACTTGGCAGGTCTTGCTGCCTTAACTTTCATTGATGTTTTTGCCACGATAATCCCTCCTTAGTTTGCAAACGGAGCGCCTAATAATTTAAGCAGCTCTCTTGCTTCTTCATCAGTGTTTGCGGTGGTTACCATGATGATATCCATACCGCGTACCTTATCGATCTTATCGTAATCGATCTCAGGGAAAATCAGCTGTTCCTTGATGCCCATGGCGTAGTTGCCGCGGCCGTCAAATGAATTGGGATTGATTCCTCTGAAGTCACGAACTCTCGGAAGAGCAAGATTGAAGAATCTGTCAAGGAATTCATACATCTTGTCACCGCGAAGAGTTACCTTAACGCCGATAGGCATACCTTCACGCAGCTTGAAGTTTGCAACTGACTTCTTCGCGCGGCATACGATCGGCTTCTGGCCTGTGATGATCGAAAGGTCATTTACGATAGCGTCTACTACCTTTGAATTGTCGCGCGCTTCGCCGCAGCCAACGTTGAGTACGATCTTGTCAAGCTTCGGGATTTGCATAACGGACTTATATTCAAACTTTTTCATTAACGCAGGAGCGATCTCGCTCTTGTAGGTTTCTTTTAACCTTGCAGCCATTCGTTACGTTCCTCCCTTTCTTAAAATTCGTATCCGCAGTCTTTTTGCTTGCAGACGCGCTTGCCGTTATTGTGCCCTACTCTGGTAGCGTGACCGCATTTGGGGCAAACGAGCTGTACCTTTGAAGCATAAATAGCAGTTTCAACGTCTACAAGTCCGCCCTGGTCACCCATCTTTCTGGGCTTAACGTGCTTGGTTCTAATGTTAACTTTCTTAACAATAACCTTATTCTCTTTCGGGCTTACGGCGATAACCTCGCCCTTAACGCCCTTTGATTTACCGCTGAGTACCTGAACGGTATCACCGGTCTTAACAAACATTTTACTCATTTCGGCACCTCCATTAAAGTACTTCCGGAGCGAGAGAAAGGATCTTCATATAATCCTTATCACGAAGCTCTCTTGCAACCGGTCCAAAAATACGGGTGCCACGGGGAGTTTTATCTTCCCTGATAATTACGGCAGCATTTTCATCAAAACGAATGTACTGACCGTCGTCACGACGTACACCTTTAGTTGTACGAACGATGACTGCTTTAACAACTTCGCCTTTTTTTACGATTCCGCCGGGAGCAGCCTTTTTAACGCTTGCAATAATAACGTCTCCGATATTTGCATATCTTCTGCCCGTACCGCCGAGAACTCTAATGCAAAGGATTTCTTTAGCGCCGGTGTTGTCTGCAACTTTAAGACGACTTTCCTGTTGTATCACAGCATTTTCCTCCTTCGTACTGCAAAATAACACTTTGCATCTTGCAGTTATTATTTTAAAACTAATTTATAAAGGTAGGCAAAGTAAACCAAATTCAAACACGGTTTAAAATGGCTGATTTGCCTTATCTCTGTGTTAAAAATGCTCGGAATACGCAAAGTATTCCTGTGCTTTTTGCCTTGATCTAAGCCAAATCAGCTCATTTTAAACTGCGCAGCACCTAAAGCGCTGATAGTTAAGATGAGATTTGGTGGCTTAAGATTGCAGCTTTGCTGGCGCAAAGCAAAATCGAAAACGCCAAAGATCGCTTAAATATCGCGCTTTAGGCGTATTTGAATTCGGTTTGCTTTGCCTGTAATTCGTATGATTACTTTGCCTTTTCAATGATATTGACTACACGCCATCTCTTATCCTTGCTCAGCGGGCGGGTTTCCATAATGAGAACCTTATCGCCTACGCCGCAGGTATTCTCTTCGTCGTGTGCCTTGTACTTAACAGTACGGTTGATGATCTTGCCGTAAAGCGGATGACGGACCTTGTCTCTGATGGTAACAACTACGGTCTTATCCATTTTATCGCTGGTTACGACACCTACTCTTGTTTTTCTGAGGTTTCTTTCGCTCATTATAAACTACCTCCTATCTCAGGAATTTGAGCCTGCAAGCTCAAGTTCGCGCTCAACTGTTTTGATGCGGGCGATATCTTTTCTTACAGCCTTGATTCTCATGGGGTTGTCGAGCTGATTGATAGCCTGCTGAAAATGAAGATTGAAAAGCTCTTCTTTAAGCTCCGCAAGCTTTGCTGCACGCTGTTCAGCGCTTAAAGCTCTGATTTCTGCTGCTTTCATTACTGCTCTCCTCCCTCTTGATCTTTAACTACAAATTTGCATTTGATAGGAAGCTTGTTTGCTGCCAGACGCATAGCCTCGCGAGCAACGGCCTCATCAACGCCGGCAAGCTCAAACATGATTCTGCCGGGCTTAACTACTGCTACCCAGTAGTCAACGTTACCTTTACCTTTACCCATACGGGTGTCGGCAGGTCTTGCGGTGATCGGCTTGTCGGGGAAAATCTTAATCCAAACATGACCTCCGCGCTTCGTGTAACGGGTCATAGCGATACGGGCCGCCTCGATCTGAGCTGCGGTGATCCAGCAGGGCTCAGTAGCCTGAAGGCCGTACTGACCGTAAGTTACCTTGTTTCCTCTTGAAGCCTCACCGGTCATACGACCTCTGTGCTGCTTACGGTGTTTAACACGCTTAGGTAAGAGCATTATTGATTTCCTCCTTCCTTACGACGATCCCTACGATCTCTGTTATTGTTCTCTCTGCGGCGATTGTTGTTGTTTCTTCTGGGAGCTCTGTTTCTTGACTCGCGAAGAACCTCGCCCTGATAGATCCAAACCTTAACGCCTATACGGCCGTAGGTTGTTGCAGCCTCCGCGGTACCGTAATCGATATCGGCGCGGATGGTCTGAAGCGGGATAGTACCCTCTTTATATGTTTCCGTACGCGCGATCTCAGCGCCGCCGATACGGCCTGAAACCTGAACCTTGATACCGCGAGCGCCAAGTCTCATGGTATTGCGGATCGCCTGCTTAACAGCGCGGCGGAATGAAACACGCTTTTCAAGCTGTGTTGCGATGCTCTGTGAAACGAGGATAGCATTGAGATCCGGCTGCTTGATTTCCATAATGTTGATGAAAACCTCGTCAGGATTCTTATTCAGCTTCTTCGCGCAAAGCACCTTGAGCTTTTCGATCTCTGCGCCCTGCTTACCGATAACCATACCGGGCTTAGCGCAGTGGATGTTGATTCTTACGCGCTTAGCATCGCGCTCGATCTCGATCTTCGGAACACCCGCACTCTTAAGAGTGTCAAGCAGATACGTGCGAAGCGTGTGGTCCTCGATAAGCGTATTTGCGAAATCACCCTTTTTTGCATACCAGCGGGAGTCCCAGTTCTTGATAACACCGATTCTTAAACCGGTCGGAT
>JAFLRY010000053.1 GCA_022511205.1 Eubacterium sp.
GTGTAGGCAAATATCTTCGGTACATTTTGAGTGCGTCCTTTTGTACCTTTAACTCATTTTTGGTTAGCTTGATTTTTGCCAAATTGCAGTCCTCCTTACCTCACAGGCCAAAATTCATCAGTAAGGTCTGACTTTATTCCGGTTTCATCTTTACTAAAGCAATCGGCTAAAATCTCCCAGCCCAAATCAAGCGCTTCTTCAAGCGACAGATTAACGGACAGATCCATCAGTTTGTTCTCGAAAAGTTCACCGTATTTCAGCAGCTTTTCATCCCACTGACTCATGGAAAAGCCCATGCTTTTCTTTTCAAGGGTTTCCTTATAGGAGGCGTACAAACGGATCATAGCATCCATAAGCGCTCTGTGGTCTTTTCTGGTTTTCCCGTTTACGTTTTGCTTCAGTCGGGAAAGTGAGCCAAAGGGCTCAATGCGGCCGCCTTTAAGATAATACTGCCCCTCTGTGATATATCCGGTATTATCCGGAACGGGATGCGTTACGTCATCACCCGGCATGGTGGTAACGGCCAAAACGGTGACCGAGCCGGAATCCGCAAAGTCAACAGCCTTTTCGTAACGTGCCGCAAGCTGAGAATAAAGGTCGCCGGGATATCCGCGGTTGGAGGGCACCTGTTCCTGCGTGATTGCGATCTCTTTCATGGCATCGGCGAAGTTGGTCATATCGGTGAGAAGCACCAATACGTCCTTATCCTGCAAGGCGAACTGCTCCGCCACAGCGAGTACCATATCGGGGATCATCATACACTCAACCGTAGGGTCGGAAGCGGTGTG
Source organism: Eubacterium sp. (assembly GCA_022511205.1). Taxonomy (GTDB): domain Bacteria; phylum Bacillota; class Clostridia; order Oscillospirales; family Acutalibacteraceae; genus Eubacterium_R. The sequence goes on from JAFLRY010000053.1 coordinate 789, forward strand.
AATAAACATAACCGTCTTGCTGAGCGCTCCGCCCTTTGAAAGCTCATCTTTAAAATAGAGAAAATCATCGTATTTAAGTCCCATGCCGCCAAGCACGATCACATCGGCCTGCGCCTGCATCGCAATACGGGCGAGAAGCTGATTATACGGCTCTCCCGAGATCGAGAAGATCGGCAGCTTCTGCGAAACGACCAATGTATTAAACATATCGATCATAGGGATATTTGTTCTCATCATTCGGTTTGCGAGAATACGTTTGGTGGGATTAACGGAAGGACCGCCGATAGGCTTCATATTTTCTGCAAGCGCGGGGCCTTTATCCCTCGGTTCACCTGAGCCGTTGAATATGCGTCCCAACAGATCTTCGCTAAAGGACACTCGCATTTCGTGACCCAAAAAGCGGGTTTCATCTCCCGTGGAAACGCCCTGACCGCCTGCGAACACCTGCAGTGAAACAATATCGCCCTCGATTTTGTTGACCTGCGCGAGTGATTTACCGAAGCGGGTATTAATTTGAGCCAATTCCTTATATTTAACCCCCTGGGCCCGTACGGTAATAACGTTGCCGGTGATAGATTCAATTCGGTTATAAACTTTGTTCATACTCACTCACCGTCCTTTAATAAGCGTTGCGCGTCGCCGCCGAGCTTGCCGTTGCCTTCATCGTATAGTTTATCAATTTCAGCCTCAGCCTTTTTAAAAGCGTCGCTTTCAAATTCCGTGTAATTCCAGTCAATAAACCTCTGGCGCATACGGTTAAAGAATCCGCGGGCGTCATCTTTTTTATCTATTGCATACTCGCTGCCTAAAACACAGATGAGTTTATCCGTAACGTATCGTTGCCGCGAAGTACCGCAGTTTGCGTCAACTAAATCAAAGGAGTTTTGCTGCAGATATACCGCATCCAGCATTTCCGCTTTCAGATAGATTATATAATCGGAAAGAGCAGTACCTTCCTCGCCGACAACTTTCATCATCGAACCGATTTCATCTCCGTGGCGGAGAATGTTTTTACAAAATTCTGATTTTTTACCGTCAATAACGCTTTTATATTTCGACCAGGAAATAAGCGGATCGATCGCGGGATACTTTCTCGCATCAGAGCGTTCACGGGAAAGCCCGTGGAATGCGCCCACAACCTTTAAGGTGGCCTGCGTTACAGGCTCTTCAAAGTTTCCGCCCGCAGGGGAAACTGTACCGCCGATCGTAACGGAACCGGTACTTCCGTCCGGTAAACGAACGTAGCCCGCTCTTTCGTAAAATGCCGCGATATAGGATTCCAGATAGGCAGGGAAAGCCTCTTCGCCGGGGATCTCTTCAAGTCTGCCGGACATTTCTCTGAGTGCCTGCGCCCAACGGGAGGTTGAGTCTGCCAGAAGCAGAACGTTCAGTCCCATCTGGCGGTAATATTCAGCAAGTGTTACCGAGGTGTAAACCGATGCCTCACGGGAAGCAACCGGCATTGAAGAGGTATTGCAGATAATAATGGTGCGTTCCATAAGAGAACGGCCTGTTTTGGGGTCTGTCAGCTCCGGGAACTCAGTAAGCGTTTCAACGACCTCTCCCGCGCGCTCTCCGCAGGCGGCGATTATTACAATATCAACGTCGGCATATTTTGATGTGGTATGCTGTAATACGGTTTTACCCGCGCCGAAGGGTCCGGGCGTACAATATGTGCCGCCCTTTGCCACCGGGAAGAAGGAGTCAATAAGGCGAACCTTCGTTTCCATCGTTTCTGCCGGAGCCAGTCTTTCGCTGTAGCACTTTATCGCGCGCTTAACGGGCCATTTGAAGGACATGGATACAGAGATATCCCTGCCGCGTTCATCCGTTATTACCGCAACGGGTTCCTTAACGGTATATTCGCCCTTTTCCGCAATGGATTTTAAGGTGTAGCTTCCAAGCAGATTAAAGGGAATAAAGATTTTATGGGTAAACGGACCTTCGGGAACAGTGCCGATATATTCGCCCGCGCGCAGAATATCGCCAACCTTGCGGGTCGGTGTAAACGCCCACTTTTTCTCGGCGTTCAGTCCGTCAGCGTAAATTCCGCGCTCTAAAAACCAACCCGCCTGCTGAGCCAACACCGGCAGCGGATTCTGAAGTCCGTCGTATATCTGGCCGAGCAGACCCGGACCGAGCTCTGCGGACAGCATATCGCCTGTAAATTCAACCGCATCTCCGCATTTTATACCGTCGGTCATTTCGTAAACCTGTATTTGCGCCACGTTGCCGCGTATACGGATAACCTCGCTTTTAAGCGCAGTATCAGCAACCTTAACAAAGCATATTTCATTCATGGAAACACTGCCGTCAAATTCAACCGACACCAGGTTTCCGTTAATGCTTACAACCTTTCCTGTATTTTCGGCCATCATATAACCTCCAACCTATCTCCGTTTAAAACAGAGTTATAAATATTTTTGTACGCGGCTTCTCCCGCATCCGTATCAAACTGCCTTATGCGCAGCAGCAGCTTTAACTTAAGCCCATAATAAAAGACAAAATCCTCAGAAAAACTATTCATCGGTCTGAGAGCTTCTAAAAGCTCCAAGCGGTAACGGTTGAGAAATTTCTCCGCTTCCATCGGATTATCCATTTCTATTGCCGCACTTGCCACCTTAATATACTCCATAGGCAGAATACGATTTCCTGCGTCAAAGTTTTTTTTCATCTTCTCGGCTCGAACTTTACCGAGAGAAAGCCGCAAATTCCGTTCGCTTTCGTTCCATGCTTTAAGCAATGCCGAACCTGAATGTTCTTGACTTTTCGGCGGCAAAAGCGTTAGATTTTTCATTTCATTTTGCGCTTTTTTACCTAAAAAACTGTTGCACAGCTCCAAAAATCGCTCTTCCGTAATGGGAAGCGGCATATTTTCACCGATTCCGTCTAAAGACGGCAACTGCGAGATCAAATAGTATTCGGCCATATTATTCAGCCTCTTTCAAAAGCTCGGCCACCTTGGGGCTGAGATAATTTGACAGCATATCAACGACTGCTTCAGCAGAGTAATCGTAATATGCTCCGCCGTCGTTAACGGCAATACGGAAGCCCCCGTCAAAATTATCGTTTGCCTTCAGCGTAACTCCCGTTAACATTCTGTCTTTAAGAGCCGCAAGTAAGGTGTTTTCAAGCGCATTTAGATCATCGCTGTTCAAAATAACTGCTATTTCTTCCGCGTCAGGTCTGTTCGACCAGCATTCAACAACGTTTATGAGCAACTGCGCTAAAGCCTCAGAGGAATACAGCGCATTCACGTTTTCACCCACGATCGCTTTAAGCTCTCTCGCAACGCTTTCCCTGAAGGATATAAGCAGGTTGCGCCCGGCCTGTTTGATCGCGTCCTCGCCGGATTTCACCATTCGTTCATTTTCGAGCTTAGCATTCGCCAAAATCTTATCCGCCTGTGCCTGCGCGTCGGCAATGAGCCTGTCTGCCTCTGACTTTGCGGCATCTACAATAGACTTTGCCTCAGCCTCTGCGGCTGCCACACCGTCGTTTTTGATCTGATCAATGAGTTCTTGCAATTGTATTTCCATAAAGTCTTCTCCTTTATAAGTGTTTATATATGGCAATATGACGCCGCTTTTAAGCTATTCTAACATAAATTCATTTTTCCTTCAATGACTATTTGCCGAAAATTCGCTTTTTATAGTTTTTCCTTTGCGTTGCTCAAATTCCATTTTTGACCGCAATTCTAACCGTTTTAGAAAAATCAATGCTACATACAATAGGAAAGTGCCTTGCAATTGCAAGGCACCGGAATCAGTCAAGTATTTGATAGTAAGAACTGTAATGATTTAATTTCGTTTCGAATTTATCCTTCGCCTGCTCCTTTGGAACTTCAACAGGATAGTTGCCCGTAAAGCAACCGTCACAGAAACAAATTCCGGCGTTTTCCGCAAGCTTATGAGTTGCTTCAACGGAAAGATACGCAAGAGATTCAACGCCGATCTTCTTTGCGATCTCCTCCACCGTGTCGCACTGACAGGCAATGAGGTTTTCTCTGCTGTCCACGTCTGTGCCGAAATAGCAAGGGAATTTGAACGGCGGAGAGGACACCCTCATATGCACCTCCTTCGCGCCTGCTTCACGAAGCAGATTTACAATTCTTGCGCAGGTAGTACCCCTAACGATAGAATCGTCTATCATTATAACGCGCTTCCCCTTGATATTTTCCTTCAGCACGTTCAGCTTTATTCTGACCGCGTCCTCACGCCCGCTTTGGCTTGGCTGAATAAAGCTTCTGCCTATGTATCTGTTTTTTATGAAGCCAACGCCGTAAGGAATTCCGCTCTCCTTCGCGTAACCCAGCGCCGCGTCCAGCCCTGAATCGGGAACGCCTATAACTATATCCGCTTCAACGGGGCTTTCTTTAGCCAAAAACTCCCCCGCTCTGATGCGAGCGTGATGAACGGATGCGCCGTCTATCACCGAATCGGGGCGGGCGAAATAAATGTATTCAAATACGCAAAGCGCCCCCTTTTTCCCGCAATGAGTGGTATCAGATTTTATACCATCCGTGCCAATCGTTACGATCTCGCCGGGCTTGATATCGCGGATAAACTCAGCACCTACTGCATCCAGTGCGCAGGATTCGGAGGAAACCATATAAGCGCCATTCGCCGTTTTTCCAAGACAAAGCGGACGAAAGCCCATCGGATCTCTGAAAGCGATCAGCTTCGTTGCCGTCATAACAACGCAGGAATAAGCGCCTCTTATATGATCCATCACCTTGCAGATCGCCTCCTCGGTGCTTTTGCTTGTAAGGCGTTCCAGCACTATGGAATAGGCAATCGATTCGGTGTCGGAAGTTCCGTGAAAAATCGCCCCGCCCAGCTCAAACTGCTGCCTTAACTCAGCGGCATTAACAAGATTTCCGTTGTGAGCAACCGCGAGATTGCCCTTGATATGCCTGATAACAAGCGGCTGAACGTTGTTGGGATTATTCCCTCCCGTAGTGGAATAACGCACATGCCCTATCGCCATATTTCCCATGCCAAGCTTTTCAAGCCGTTCGGCGGTGAACACGTCCGGCACAAGGCCGTCTCCCCTATGATGCGTAAAAACGCCGTCATCATTTACTGCTATACCGCAGGATTCCTGACCTCTATGCTGGAGCGCGTAAAGGGCAAGATAAGTGGACTGGGCAACGTAAGTTGTACGATTCTCGAATATTCCGAAAACTCCGCATTCCTCGTGAAGGCTATTGAACATAGGCTTAAACTTCCTTTCCCCGAATTTATATTATATTCTGATTTAATTGGGTGTGTAAAGATTTGCGTAGGGTCTTGAGGTGGCGGGAACGAGCTTTTTAAAGGGCTTTGACATTATCTCATCGTAATCCGCCTTGAAGCACTTGCAGTATTTCTTAACTAAAGAGTCAAGCTCTTTTTTATCAGCTTCGGTAAGATTAGAAACCTTAATATTCTGCGAAAGATTTTCCTTGGGGAAATTTCCTCTGATATATATTTTGCCGCCATGCATACCCGAAGCGCAATGGGTGCCGAAGAGCTTTTCGCCCCTCTTAAGACCCAAGCCGAGAAGCACGATCGTACCGCCCGCCATATATTCGCCGAGGAATGAGCCCGCGTTCTGCCCGATAACCAGCACAGGCTTCATATTTTCAAATTCCTTCATATGGATACCGCCGCGGCAGGCAACGTTATCTCTTATGAATATCTGCCCGTCGCGCATGCCGTAGCCCATAGCGTCGCCGCTGTGGCCGTGAACGATGATCTCGCCGCCGTTCATCGTGTTGCCAACGGCGTCCTGACAGTTGCCGAAAACCTCGATTTTTCCGCCGTTGAGATAGCAGGCCATATCATTTCCGGGCGTGCCGTGTACCTCAATGGTTTTGCCCTTATCAAGGGCGCAGCCTATGTAGCGCTGACCGTTGACGTTCTTAACAGTTGCCTTGCTCTTTTTCTGAAGCTCAGCGGCTATCATCTCGTTTATCTTTTCGTATCTTTCAAGTCCTGCTTCTATGCTCACAGTGCAACACCTCCCGTCAGCTTTTCAGTCCTTACCTCTTTACTGAACATAAAGAGCGAGGGATCGTCCATAATATTTCCTTCAAGGGTGGAAAGATCTGTTCCCTCTGAAATCAGTTTGGTGTAAATTCCCGCGTTAACGCTTGCATTGATAAGCACGAAGCCAACCAGTTTGTTGCCCTCAAATACAAGGCGCTTGTAGGCGTTGCCGTCGGTCTTGATCTTATCGCTGTACTGCTTGCCCTTGGCGTTGATAAGCCCGCAGGTGCATATGCGAAGCCCGTAAAAATCAATGGCGTTTACGCTGTAAGTGCCGCCGGTGGTGAGGCTTCCGCCCGCCATTTGGCTGCCCGCAACGGTACCCTGCTGAACTGCGTTCGGCCAAAGGGCGATTATCTTCTTTGAGCCGTCAAGCATATCAACGGAAACGGTGCAGTCGCCCGCCGCGTAGATGCTTTCATCTCCGGTTTGCATAGTTTCTGGATCGGTGATGATGCCCCTGTTTACCTCAAGCCCCGCCTTTTCGGCAAGTGCCGTTTCGGGACGAACGCCCACCGCCAAAATAAGCAGATCGCAGGGCAGAATTTTTCCGTTTTTGAGTACAACGTGGGTAATTAAATTATTTTTCGTCTTTGCTTCAACAACGGTGTTTTCAAGGTGGAATTTAATTCCGTTCGCCTCAAGGTGCGCCTTAACCGACTTTGCGCTTTTTTCATCAAGGATCGACGGAAGCACACGGGGCGCAAGCTCAACAACGTCAACACTGGCGCATATCTTGGTAAGCCCCTCGGCGGCTTTCATACCGATAAGACCCGCACCGATAACAACGGCTCTCGTATCCGCTTTCGCCGCTTTTTTGACCTCTTTCGTTGCCGCCAAATCAAGAAAAGTTAAAGCGTTTTTACCGCCCTCAACGTTCTTCATGGGCGGGATAAATGGCTTTGAGCCGGTGGCAAGGCAGAGCTTATCGTAAGGGAATTCCTTTCTGCCCGCTTTGACGACTTTGTTTTCCCTGTCTATCTTTGTTACGTTGGTGTCAGTGATTATATTGATTCTATTTTCTTTGTAATAGCTCGCCTTGCGGAGGAACATATTTTTCTCCTCAACCTTCCCCTTGAGATAATAGCTTATTGAGGGACGGCTGTAGGGAAGATACGCCTCCTTTGTAATAATAGTTATCTCGCCGCCGGCATCCGTTTTTCTTATGCTTTCAGCCGTGGCAAGACCCGCGGCGGACGCGCCTATAATAAGATATTTCATGATTCGGCACCTCCCACTTCAAGCCATACCAGCGCCCTGTTGGGGCAATTTTTAACACAAGCAGGCTCATCGCCCTTGCAGAGATCGCACTTCATAGCGATCTTATCGGTTTTGATACAACCGATAGGGCAGACCGCGAGGCAGGTCATACAGCCTATGCATTTATTCTCGTCAACCGAAACGATACCAGTCTTTTTATCCTTTTGCATAGCCCCCGTAATGCAGGCGTTAACACAGGCGGGATCATTGCAATGGCGGCAGTTAACGGCAACGGAAGCCGCTTTATCACCGTAAACGGAAATTCTCGCTACGGGAGCGGGGTTTTCGGCTTTGTACGCGGTCACAACGTCCTTAGATTTGCTGTGTGCAGTTTTGCAATAAACCTCGCAAAGGCGGCAGTTTATGCAAAGATTTTCTTTCGCGAATACTTTTTTCATACTTTAATTCACATAGCCTTTCCGGCTACAAATAGCTATATAAATCACTGTATGCCTTGTTGTAGCCGGACAAGGCGTGATGTGAATTTCAGCCATCTCAAAATTATGC
>JAFLRY010000054.1 GCA_022511205.1 Eubacterium sp.
CCCAGCTTCCGCCTTCCGTTTTGTAAATTACACGGTATTTCTCTGCGCCGGTTACCTTTTCCCAAGTTATTTTTACACCCGCGGCAATATTAGCAACAGATGAAAGCTTTGGTGTGGCTAAGGTTTTATTCATTGGATCGGCAATGCCTGAATTCGAATATCCAAATTCCTGAACCCAATACAGTCTGCCGCCGTAACTAAAGCAGGCAATACCAATAGCCGTGAATTTAGAATTCAGCATATTTCGGCGGTGTCCCTGACCGCTGTAGTCGTCAAACTCTTCAGCCCAGCCGTCAAACATAGATTGTGTGGTTTTGTAACCGTAAGCGATATTTTCGCCGTAGCTCTGTATGCCGTTGTATAACAAATCAAAGCAACCGGTTCCGTCCGGTCTGGTATGAGAATAAGATATAGCTAATTCAGCGGCGCGTCTCATGGCAAGTTGTTCCAAGCCGTAATCATACGTCAACGGATTCAAATCAGTTAATACGGTTTTTGTCTTATTGTCAGAATTCCAATACCATGCGCCATCACCTGTACGAAGCTCATTAACCATCTGTAGCATTGAGCGAGCGTCATTGAGCTGGTAGTCTCCGCCCTCTACAACTGCTTTGACCTGCCCATCAATTGATGATTCTGGGCAAGTTACGGAGGATACGTTTGACATTGCCTGCCGGCAAGTATTTGCCGTCTTACAGCCGCCCCAGCCATAACAAAGCGTATTATCCTTAATAACTGCACAATATGCCAAAGAAACCGAATTAGCTCCTGTGCTCATACGTACTAAACTCCAAAGCAACGAATAACCTGAACCGTAAACAAATACGATATCGTTGCAATTTGGTGCGTATTTATTTTTGTATGCCTTTACGTCATCCTTTGAATTTTCATCAAAGTCAACAGCTACTATCTGGATATCGTTGTTTGCGATCCAACTGCTCGAGGCAAGTTCGCCTATCAAATTGTTGGAGTTTGAGCAAATTCCCGTACCGCCTGACATGGTTGCTCGATAAAACACCATAAGGACCGTTTTATCAGAGTAAGTGCTTTTGGTAACAGTTTTTCCGTCTATCGTTGTTAAAGACCAATCAAGAGTTCCCAGTGAAATATCAAGCTTTTCAGTGCCTTTTGCGGAAAAGCCCGATAAATCAATAACGTTGCTTCCATCAGCATATGAATTGATACCTGTAAACATCATGGTTGCCGAAAGTATCATCACAGCCAAAATGATAGATATCAAACGTTTACTGATTTTAGCTTTTTTTGTTTCTGCCATAAAAACCACTCCTTATATTTGCTAAAACTATTATACATTATTTTATATAAAAAGTAAATATTGAATATTTCGGAAATAATAAAAGGCTCTGCCGGCAAATGTGTAGCAGAACCTTTTCATTATTCGTTATTTCTTATGGCATATTTCGGCAGACAGGCAGTTCTCGCATCCGCAGCCGCAGTTGCAGGAGCTTTTGCCGTTTTTCTTATCTTTGATCATTTTTGCGATAATGCCCACAGCAACCGCAAGGATGATCAGCCCGATAATTATAGTTGATAAGTTTTCCCTGAGAAAATCAAGCATAAGAGTCTCCCCTTTTATTTTGTCACTTTTTCTTTCTTCTTAGAATTAACGTTGATCTTAAGCGTGTTGGCTTCCTTATGTGGCTTAACGAGCATATAGATGATGAAGCCAAGCTCGATACAGGCGCAGATAACACCGAAAATATTTCCGTTTCCGCCAAAGAGCATACCGAGCTGATATACTATAAGGGCGGTGGCATAAGCAAATACGCACTGGTAGCCGATCGCAAACAGAGTCCACTTTGCGCTGTTCATTTCTCTCTTGATAGCGCCGATAGCCGCGAAACAAGGTGCGCAAAGAAGGTTGAAGATAAGGAACGCATAGCCGGCAAGCGGAGTTAAGCCCTCGAAATCAAGTACACCGAATACGCCGACAACCTCTTCTTTTGCCACAAGACCCATTACGGTTGCAACGGTTGCCTTGATATTGCCGAAGCCGAGCGGGCTGAATATCCATGCAATAGCGTTGCCCGCTATACCGAGAATGCTTGTTTCAAGCTCCATATCGGGATCAAAGGTGAACGCGCCGTTTACAAAGCCAAACGCGGAAGCGAACCAAACTACTATAGAAGAAAGGAGAATGATCGTTCCTGCCTTCTTGATGAAGGACGAGCCTCTTTCCCACATACTGCGAAGAATGTTGCCCACCGTCGGCCAGTGGTAAGCAGGAAGCTCCATAACGAAGGGAGCGGGATCGCCCGCAAACATCCTCGTTTTCTTAAGCATAATGCCTGAAATGATTATCGCGACAACGCCGAGGAAATACGCGCTTGGAGCAACCCAAGCGGCTTTTCCAAATAGCGCGGCGGCGATCATACCGATGATGGGAAGCTTTGCGCCGCAGGGAATGAAGGTTGTGGTCATAATGGTCATTCTGCGGTCACGCTCGTTTTCGATCGTACGGGAAGCCATAATACCCGGAACTCCGCAACCCGATCCGATAAGCATAGGAATGAAGGATTTACCGCTGAGACCGAAGCGGCGGAAAATTCTATCCAGCACGAAAGCGATACGAGCCATATAACCGCAGCTTTCAAGGAACGCGAGAAGAATGAACAGAACGAGCATCTGAGGAACGAAGCCGAGAACGGCGCCCACGCCGCCAACAATACCGTCAAGGATAAGCCCTTTGAGCCAATCCGCGCAGTTTACTGCATCAAGCAGATTTTCAACGAGAACGGGAACACCGGGTACCCAAACGCCGAAGTCCTCAGATGCGGGAACTTCATCTGCTTCAAGCGCTTCATCAACAACATATGAAATCCCAAAGCCTGCATCATCAAGAGAATCGGCGTAACTATCATAAGCTTCTTCAAACGCGCCGAAATCCTCCTCAGCAATAGCATCCTGAATATCATCGGCGCCGATAACGTCTGCCGTAACGGCGGCATCTACTAATAATTTTACATCATCTGTCCATACATTTTCAAGTGCATAATCCGTCATTGCGTCGTCATAAGCGCTTGAACCGATGCCGAAAAGGTGGAAACCGTCTCCAAACAGTCCGTCATTGGTCCAGTCCGTAACGAAAGTACCAACGGTGGAAACCGAAATGAAGTAAACGAGGAACATGATAACGGCAAAAATCGGAAGTGCCGCGAAACGGTTTGTAACCACTCTGTCTATCTTATCCGAAACGGAAAGCTGACCCGCTCCCTTTTTCTTATAACAGCCCTTGATTATGGAAGCGATATATATGTATCTCTCGTTGGTGATAATGCTTTCAGCGTCATCGTCAAGCTCTTCCTCGGCGGACTGAATATCCTTTTCGATATGCTCCAGAACTTCCTTGCTGAGATCAAGCTGAGCAAGCACCTTTTCGTCTCGCTCAAAAAGCTTGATGGCGTACCAGCGCTGCTGCTCCTCGGGAAGATGATGAACTGTAACCTCTTCTATATGAGCGAGCGCATGCTCAACGGTTCCGCCGAAGCTGTGCTGAGGAACTGTTTTAGCGCCGTTTGCCGCTTCGATAGCCGCTTCAGCAGCCTCCGTGATACCCGTTCCCTTAAGCGCAGATATCTCTACCACCTTACAGCCGAGCGCGCGGGAAAGCTCCGCTATATTGATCTTGTCGCCGTTTTTCTTAACAACGTCCATCATATTTATGGCAACTACAACGGGGATTCCAAGCTCCGTTAACTGAGTTGTGAGATAAAGGTTTCTCTCAAGATTCGTGCCGTCAACGATATTGAGGATCGCGTTCGGGCGCTCGGTGATAAGATAATTTCTTGCAACGACTTCCTCCAAGGTGTAGGGTGAAAGTGAATAAATACCGGGAAGGTCTGTTATGATAACGTCACCGTGTTTCTTCAGTTTTCCTTCTTTTTTCTCAACGGTAACGCCCGGCCAGTTGCCTACGAACTGGTTTGAGCCTGTAAGGGCATTGAACAGCGTTGTTTTACCGCAGTTGGGATTACCCGCAAGGGCAATTTTAATACTCATATTCTTTTATCCTTTCATAAATTGTAATTAGTTGAGACTAACCGCAAGGTAGAATAATATGAAAATATTATTCTAATGCACAGAATTATTGTGCTGAATTATTCCGCGGCTTCTACTTCTATCATTTCGGCGTCTGCTTTTCTGATCGAAAGCTCATAACCGCGAACAGTGATCTCAACGGGATCGCCGAGGGGCGCAACCTTGCGGATATAAAGCTGAGTTCCGCGGGTTATACCCATATCCATAATACGGCGCTTGACCGCGCCCTCGCCGTGGAGCTTAACGACCCTGAGGGTATCCCCCACTTTTGCCTGTTTTAAAGTATTCATATATTTTCCTCCTATAAAATTTACAAATTTATACCATTATTTTGCCGGCCATTTCCTTGCTGATCGCAACGCGGGCTTCCTTGACGTTAACGATAAGATTTCCGCCCATAGTTGAGATTATGCTGACCGTTCCTCCGGTTACGAAGCCGAGGTTTTCAAGATGCTGTTTCACCTCAGGCTTGCCGCCGATCTTTTTTATTATATTCGCTTCGCCGATATCGGCAAAGGTCAATGGCATCATATCAACACATCCTTTACAGATAGTTTAGACTAACCGATATGCAAAAATAATCGGTTAGATTTTCCTAACCGCCATAATATTAGCATAGACTAACTTCCTTGTCAAGAGCAAAAAATAAATTTTTCCGTGATTTTTTTGAAATATTGAAAAATGGAAAAAACTGTGCTAAACTGTTATTAATATAGCAGTGCGTTAGCACACCAAATTTTACGGGAGATGATCTGATGAAAATTCAGGAATCGGCTGAAAACTACCTTGAAACAATACTTATTTTAAAAAACAGAAAAGGACTCGTGCGTTCAATTGATATCGTTAACGAGCTGGAGTTTTCAAAGCCCAGCGTAAGCGTTGCAATGAAAAACCTAAGAGAAAACGGCTATATCGAGATTGACGACAGCGGCTATATTTCCCTGCTCCCTGAGGGGCAGAAAATCGCCGAAACGATGTATGAGCGGCACACAAGCATTTCGAGCTGGCTTATGGAAATAGGCGTTGATTCAAAAACGGCCGTTGAGGATGCCTGCCGAATCGAGCATGTTATCAGCGCCGAAAGCTTTGAAGCGGTTAAGAATTACATTGAGAAAAACAGATAAAAATGCTCTGTATTACAAACCAAGTAATACAGAGCTTTTTTTAATCAAAAACTATTTTAATATTCGCGTCCCTGAATTCAATCGATTTAAAGGAAAAATCGTCATACTGCAAAATTGTGAAATTGCCGAGGTCTGTTTTTCCGTCATACCTGAAGCCGTCCGCCGTTTTTGAAGCTTTGTCGGGCGCGGTGGTTATCACCTCGAAAGCGTCATAGATTGCCTTGGCAAGATTCGTATCGTCGATTTTATCGGATGTGACCTCATACTCCAGATCGAAGTATTTAAACATTGCGGAATCACCGTTGTAGGTAATGGTAAGACCAATGGCGTTTGATGACGTGGCAGTAACCGTAACGAGCTTATCCACCCTTGAAATATCGCAGGTGTAGGAATTATCCCTCAGCGTAACGGCAGCGCTTTGCTGAAAATCGCCGATCTCGGGGTTATAAGTTTTCATTTGGCAGCCCGCAAAAAGGAAAACCGCCAATAATAAAGCAACTACCACCTTTTTCATATTCTCCACTCCATTACTCAAATTCTATCATTAAAGAGCCGAGAAGCTCTGTCATATCCTCTACGGTCATTCCTCTTTGGCTGATCTCTTTTGCGGTAATATCTCCGCAAAGCCCGTGGATATAAACGGCGCAGACCGCGGCGTCAAGAGACCCAATACCCTGCGCGATAAAGGAAGCGATCATACCGGTGAGCATATCGCCCGTTCCGCCCATCGCCATTCCTGCGTTGCCCGTGGTATTAACGAAAACGCTTTTACCGTCTGTCACAACGGTATTGGCGCCCTTAAGCACCAAAACGCATCCGTATTCGTTGGCAAAAGCCTTAGCAACGTCTATTCTGTTGCCTTGAACGTAGGCAACGTCCTCGTTTATCAGCCTTGCCATTTCGCCCGGGTGCGGCGTTAAAACGAGCGGCGCTTTTGCTTCTCTTAAAACATCTATATTCAGCAAGATCGAATTTATACCGTCCGCGTCCAGCACGATCGGCGCTTCGCTTTCTCTGATTATCTGATTGCACAGTACCTGCGTGTCATCGTTGTTCCCTATTCCGCAGCCGAGAGCGATACTGTCTGCCCATTTGATTTCCTCGATCATACGGGTAAGCCCGCCCATTGAAAAGGTTTTGGCCTCGTTCTCGCTCATCGGCGCAAAAAGCGGCTGGATAAGGTGCGCGGTCATCACGCTGTAAATCGATTTCGGAAAAGCGCACTTCAGCAGACCCACGCCTGTTTTAAGCGCCGCCTTCGCGCAAATAACAGCAGCGCCGGGCATTGAATAGCTGCCGCAAATATTAAGCTGCTTTCCAAAGCTTCCCTTATTGGAATTAACGGCTCTTTTGCCGAATTTGCTTTTGACGTAGGCCTTCGTGATCGTTTGCGGATAACTACCCGTATAGCAGTCCTCAGGGATACCGATATTGACCGTAACGGTCTTTCCGCAGAACTCGTTGGCAGGCGGCAGAACGTGGCAGTATTTCAGGGTGGAAATAGCTATCGTCATATCTGCTTTAACACAGATTTCAGCGCTTCCGTCCGTAGCGTTCGCGCCGCTTGGCACGTCTATGGAAACCACTGTTGCTTGCGAGGAATTAACCGCGTTGATGATCTCATCAAAGGGCGCTCTCGGCTCGCCGTGGAAGCCCGTACCGAAAATGCAATCCACAATAAGGGCGCAATCAAGGCTGATATCACCATATTTGCTCACCTGAACGCCGCTTTTGATCGCTTCATTATAATACGCAAGCGGCTCGGCAATAGTAGGCTCTTTATCGCAAAGCACGATCTCGGCATCAGCGCCGAAAGCGATCAGAAGCTTGGCGATAACAAAGCCGTCACCGGCGTTTTTGCCGTTTCCGCACAACACGAGAACACGCTCACCCTTGATAAGGTCGCCATAATGCTTAACGATCCTTTTGGCGCACTCTTCCCCCGCCCTTTTCATAAGCTCGGCTTCGGAAAAGTATTTTTCAAAGGATATTTTCTCCGCCCTATTGATTTCCTTTGCGGTTAATATTTTCATAACTACTCCCACAAAATTACCGTTGCTATCGCGTAATCGCCGTCGTGGCTTATTGAAACGTCTGATTTCTCAACGCCCGCAATAGACGGCTTCCCCTTTTCATCGTAACAGATCTCGATCGTGTTCAGCTTGCAGTTGATGCCTGTTCCCTTTGCCTTGAGATAAGCTTCCTTTGCGGCAAAAATTCCGGCAAAGGATTCGCTTTTTCTGCAATGGGCTATCTCCCCCTGCGTGAATACCGAATTCTTAAAGTTTTCCCTTTCAAGGCTTTTTTCCA